>NZBG01000026.1 GCA_002687795.1 Candidatus Woesearchaeota archaeon | reverse complement strand
TCTTGAGCCTCTGGATAAGGTTGTTAAGATTAATAAGAATGCTTCTCATGAAGAGGTGGAAAAGGCTTTTAAAGAGCTTGGGATAAAGGCAAAGAGCACAAAGCCTAAAGAGAAGAAGGAAAGGCCAAGGAGAAAGAGGAAGGTTAAGGAAAAAGAAGAGAAGAAAGAGGCTCCTAAACAGGAAATTAAAGGAAAAGAGCCTGAAAAGAAAGAAAAAGAAGAGAAGAAATAAGAAAATTTTATATATAACATAACGTTTATTTTTTGTAAGCTTAAAATGATGAGGTGGGTTTAAAAATGCTTAAGATGAAAAGGGTTTCTGAAACATATGATATGAGGGTTTTTACTGATACAGGAGAATATTTCGGAGATGTTGAAGAGACAATATTAACCCAGAACAAGGTTTTTGGCTGGAGAGTAAGATCTACAAAGAATTCTTTTTTAAATAAAGTGTTAGGCTCAGCAAAGGGCGTTATAGTGCCCCATCAATTGGTTAAGTCAATTGGAGATATTGTTATAATATCCAAGGCTGCAGTGCCTTCTTACAGCCCTGAAGAGGAAGAGGGAGGGGCTGGGGAAGAAGTGGAATAAGGTTTTTTATTATTTTATAATATAATTATCTCTTTAGTTTACTTCTGTTAGGCTAAAAAGAAGTTTGTAAACAAAACTTCATTTGGCTATGTCTTTAATCTTTTTATAGATTCATATGCTTTAACTAAAGATTTTTCTTCTACATAAATTATTAGCTCAGGAGTGCATGTCAATAATTCTATAATGTTAATATCATTGATAAGCAATTGAGAAGTTACATAAGATATTATCCCTTTAGTTTTAATGGCTTTTTCTGGGAAAATAAGACTTAACTCTGCAATCTCTTTATGAATCCTGAGAATATTCTTTTCCAGAAAGATATCTTTTATTTTCTTAAGATTAAAATTATCAATAAACAGCTTAACTGATAATGATCCCTGGACTATCTTTAAGGTTTCATTCTTGCTGAAATTGATTAAGGGTATTACTTTTGAGAGGTCTTCTAGTACCTGTTCATTCTTTTCAAGGTTTATAATAATAATATTATCTTTAGTGGTTATGTTTATTTCCTTAAACAGGCTGGAGAGATTATCTTCGCTTTCTTTTTTTACCTCGAATCTTCTTAGCGCAGTGATTAAGGCTTCTATCTTGTTTTTGTCCAGGGTTTCATGCTTAATAATGTATTTAGCTAATGCTCTCCTGTTTACTAAGTCCTTGTTTCTTGCCTTAGCAATGTCTGGATTCCTATTGAAGAAGTCCTGGAGTAAGAAGTTGATGTTGGTCATTTTTATAATAAATATGTCAGATATATATAAATCTTACTAATTATGACATAAAAATTAAATAGAATTTCATTTTTTTACTTTAAAGGAAACATAGTTTCCGAAAGATAACATGGACATGGAGGTTACTACAAATGAAAATCGGTAATTTACTCAAAGACATTATGTTAGGACCACAGAGAAATTTGAGAATAGATGATATTTGTGCAGGAGAAGAAAAAGATGTATCCTATTATGTACCTACAGGAGTAGCAGCAGGATCCCCAATTTTTAGTAGCGGTTCTACTAAAGGAAGAACTGCAACAATTAATTGCACAGACACGCAAACAGGAATAGAATATACTGGTGACTATATTGCTTGTGATATGACATCTGTTCCTACTAGTGATTATATGGATGAGGTGGGTGAGCTTTTTCTTCCAACAACTAATGCTACATTCTTCCAAAAAGAAGGATTAGAAATGCTTTCACTATTGAAAGGGCAGAGTATCAAAATCAGAATGAGAAGAGAATTGCCAGATCATCTGATTAGACATATATTAAGGAATTATCAAATAAGACCTAATAATAAAGAGGATCAATAAAATGCCCTCTAGAGAATCACAAACATGCAAAAGTGGTTGCCCGTGGCAGCCTCATCCAGACAACAGAGCCTGAAGGAATCAGCTTAACTGATAAAATTGCTTTCTTAGGAATGGGCTTCGGCTATCAAGGAGTTCCTATAGATGTGTTGGAACTTCTTCTTGCGGGCTTAGAAGCAAAAGAATATTCTTTGCTCCTTGTAGATGATTTTCTGAGATTCAATGGAATCAAAGAAGAATATATTGAAGCAGGGCTTCAACAAACACTTAATGCTTTAGAGTCTCTAAAATCTGTATATGGTTTTCAGCCTGATATAATCATTTCTTCAGATTTTATGCGAAGTGGTGAATATAGAACGGTTGTTGAAGAAACAGAAGAACAGGCCAGAGAAAAAGGTCTTTCAGACAAACTCATGAATACGGTGCCTGAAGAATTCAGAGAATCCCATGGAATAGTTTATCCTTTAAATGAGATTGCATGTGTTGAATTCTTAAAAAGAACAAGAGGTATAGAAGCAAAAACAGGGCCATCAAAAGAAGGAAAGTATGATAGCATCATGAGAAGTTTGGGTATGGATATTGATTTTGCTTATTTAATAGATGCATATGCTTTGGGCACAAAAGAACCAGAAACTGTGATTCCTTATATTCCCAACCACAGAGGAAAAGATAACGGCCAGAGAATCTTTTTAGATGATGGGTATAAAGCAGAATGCAAGATTAATTTAGGACCTGAACTGGCACTAAGGTACCTCCTTAGACTGGCTTCTGTAGCGGGATATAGTTTAGGCAAAAACTATCTGACTAATGAAGAAATAAGCAGTCTTTATGGCAGGAAGTTGAAAAAGACTGCAAGGCATCTAGTGGAAGAGAATATTCTGGCTCCATATAGGGAGGTGAATAAAAGTGAAGGCTAAGAAGATAGGTGTATTGGGAGGGATAGGCCCTGAGGCTACAGGAAATTTTTATCTTAAGTTAATAACAAGGCTTCAGGAAGAAGGCTTAATAAAGAGTAACCAAGACTTCCCACAGATCTTCATCAACAGTATTCCAGCACCCGAATTGATTTTTGATAATATATCTGGTGAAGATTTATTGCCGTATGTACAAGGCCTGAAGGAGCTGGATAAATTAAATCCTGATTTTATTGTGATGGTATGCAATACAATTCATTTGTTTTATGATAGGTTACAAAAAGAGGTTAATACGCCAATTATTAATTTAAAACAAGAGTTAAAAGACTCATTAACTAAGAGAGGAATAGATTCTGTTTTTATAATTGCCACGCCAAACTGTATAAAACAAGGATTATATAGGTTTAATGGTCTTAAAATATTTGAACCAAATGATAAAGAGATGAATAAGTTAACAGACGCAATCTTTAATTTTAATAAAGGGCTGAATAAGCAGGCCCAGGTAAAATTAGTAAAAAGCATCTGCCAAAAATATCTAAATAAAGGTGCAAAGACTGTAATACTTGGCTGTACTGAATTTGCAGTTATGCTTGGGAACGAGACTTTTCCCAAAATAAATACTATCGATGTCTTAGTTGAGGCAGTTGTTGAAGTAATTCCAAAACATTTTTATAATCATTAATTCTGATTAAGACCTATGGCAAAGAAATCTATAGTTACGCCCTGGGAGGTTAAAGGGGATATTGATTATGATAAGCTTGTTAGGGAGTTCGGCATATCCCCAATGAAAGAGCTGCCTTCTGTGTTTAATAAGAACCTTTTGTTTAGGAGAAATAAGGTGTTTGCGCATAGGGATATACAGAGGATTCTTGAGGCTGCAAAAAATAAAAAAAAGTTTGTGATGATGACCGGGCTTATGCCTACAGGAAAGTTTCATATTGGGCATATGATTCTTGCGCAGCAGATGATTTTTTATCAGAAGTTAGGCGCTAAATTGTATATAGCGGTTGCTGATGTTGAGTCTTATCTTACAAGAGGGCAATCTTTAGAGGAAAGCAAAAAGATTGCAATCAATGAATATATCCTGAATTATATAGCGCTTGGATTAAAGCCGGAGAACTGTGAGATTTATTTCCAGAGCAATCGTTCTAAAGAGCCAAAGAAAGCTAATGCATATTACAGGCTGCAGAACCTGTTGTCAGGGCATGCAACTTTTAATGAGTTTAAGGCTGTGTATGGAGATATCAGCCCAGGCAAGATGCTGGCTGCGTTATTGCAGGCTGCTGATATGCTTCACCCCCAATTATCAGAGTTTGAGGGCGAGCCAGTTCCAACGTTTATTCCTGTGGGGATTGACCAGGATCCGCATATAAGGCTGGCAAGGGATATTTCACAGAGGATAAGAACACAGAAATTTAGGTTTGTCCAGCTCAGCTCTACTTACCATAAGTTCATACCAGGGCTTAAAGGAGGCAAGATGAGCGCGTCTGACCCTTATTCTTTTATTGCGCTGACTGACCCCCCGGAAGAGGTGAAGAAGAAGGTTAACAAGTATGCATTTTCAGGAGGCCAGGCAACAGTGGAAGAGCATAGGAAGAAAGGGGGCAATCCTGAGATTGATGTTAGCTACCAATGGCTTACTTTTTTTGAAGAGGATGATAAAAAGCTGAAGAAGATTTATAATGATTACAAATCAGGGAAACTGCTGACAGGCGAGCTTAAGCAGATTCTTATTGATAAGCTAAACTCTTTCTTGAAAGAGCATCAGAAGAAAAGGGAGAAGGCAAGGGGAATGCTGGATAAGTTTGTTTTGAAGGGTTGATTAAAAATGCTAAAAAAGGAATTAACTCTTGTGAAATTACTGGCTAAAGCAAGTGAAGAGAAAAATCTTTATGGTACAGAGGAAGAATTGTTTAAAAAGCTTAAGAAGAGTATATCTTCTAAATCTAAACTTAGTGAGAAAGATGCTTTAAAACTGGGAAGAAAAATAAATAAATCGCTCCATCAGAAATATACTTAAAAATGGAATTGGTTATTTGCAACTTTTTTAACAATCAAAATCTTTATAACTCACCTCAATTTCTTTTTTTGGATGGATTTAAAACTTAAGAAACAGCTTCTTTTCCCTTATGATGAAATTCGGGCAGAGCAGGATAAGCTTATCATTGATATTAAGGATGCAGTTGAGAATAAGAAAAGCATGATAATCCATGCCCCTACTGGTTTGGGGAAGACAGTCGCTGCATTATGCCCTGCTTTGAGTTTTGCTTTGAAGAGGGATGTTAACATATTCTTTCTCACTTCAAGGCATACTCAGCATCATATTGCAATAGAAACTTTAAAGCAGATCAAGGAAAAGCATAGCACCGATATAATAGCCACAGATATCATTGGCAAGAAATGGATGTGCCCTGTTCCGGGAACAAAGGAGCTTTATTCTAACGAATTTTCTGAGTATTGCAAGCTCCAGAGGGAAGAGAAGAAGTGCGAGTATTATTCTAACATGTACGATAAGCATAAGCTTTCCCCTGAGGCAAAGCTGGCAATAGAGGAGCTGAAAGGGTTATCGCCTGCGCATGTTGAGAAGGTTGTGGAGGTTTGCGAGGAAAGAAAGCTGTGCCCTTATGAGATAAGCATGAAGCTCGCCTCTAAGTCAAAGGTAATTATTGCTGATTATTATTATGTGTTTAATCCTAGTGTAAGCGAAACCTTTCTGAAAAAGAGCGGTAAGAAGCTGGAGAATTCAATCATAATAGTGGACGAGGGCCATAACCTACCAGAGAGGATAAGAAACCTGTTATCAGATAAACTGTCATCAAGAATCATCAGGAGGGCTGCAAGCGAGGCAAAGAAGCATGGGCATACCGATATATTAAAGAGCTTAAATGCCATGCAGAAGATTCTGTCAGAGCTTTCTAAAGATATTGAAACATATAAGGAAAAGTTAGCAGACAAGCAATCGTTTATTGATAAAATCAACAAGATAGCAAAGTATGATGAGCTGATTGAGGATATGGAGTTTATAGGGGATGAGATAAGAGAGGAGCAGAAGCAGAGCTATATTGGCTCGATAGCGCATTTCCTGAATGCATGGCAGGGCTCTGATGAGGGCTTCTCAAGGATAATAACTGTCAGGGAATTTAATGGCAAGAGGATTGTTGAGCTTTCTTATAAATGCCTTGACCCTTCATTGATGAGCCAGGAAATCCTTGCCAGCTCTTATTTGACGATTGCAATGAGCGGAACAATGACCCCAACTTCTATGTATAGGGAGATGTTAGGCTTTCCTGAGGATACCATCGAAAAACAATACAACTCTCCTTTCCCTGAAGAGAACAGGCTTAACCTGATCATACCGGAGACTACCACAAAGTATGATTTCAGGTGCAAGGATGAGTATAGGAAGATAGCTAATGTCTGCGCTGGATTAACTAAGCAAGTGCCAGGGAATTCAATCATCTTTTTCCCAAGTTATAACCTGAGAGACAGGATAAATGATTATTTTTCCATGCTTTGCAGGAAGAATATACTGTTGGAGAAGCCATTTCTTACAAAGGAGGAGAAGGCAGAGCTGTTGGAAGAGTTCAAGAATTATAAGGAAACAGGGGCTGTTCTGCTGGGCGTTCATTCAGGCTCTTTTTCTGAAGGGATTGATTTGATAGGAGATTTTTTGAAGTGCGTGGTTGTTGTTGGTTTGCCGTTAGGGCCGCCTGATTTGCAGACTCAGGAGCTGATCAAGTATTATGACAAAAAGTTCGGCAAGGGCTGGGATTATGGATATAAGCTGCCTGCTTTTATTAAATGCTTACAGAGCGCGGGAAGGTGCATAAGAAGCGAGAAGGACAGGGGAGTTATTGCGTTCCTTGATGTTAGGTATACATGGGGGAGTTATTTTAAGTGTTTTCCGCCTGACTGGGAGATAAAGATTAGCAAGCAGTATAATGAGGTGGTTAAAGAGTTTTTTGAGCAAAACTAGAGAAGACGTTCTATTTCTCTTTTATCTCTTGGGCTGTCAACGTCAAGAGAACATCCTGCTCCGTTTAGACCAACTACTTTTGTAGGAATTTTTTCATAATCACCTACACAATCTTCAATCTCTGATATGCTTATTCCTTGTTTGTATCTTTTTATCTTATTTTTACCAAATATTTTTTTTAGAGTAACTCTAGAAGATCTTCTTAGTAGCCTTCTTATATTATGAGCTTCATCAATTTGTTCAACTTGGATGCCTTTTAGATCAACATATGCCATGCTTGTTATACGCATACCAACTCTGCCGTTTTTATCAGAATCTTCATTATCAAAGTAGTCTTCGGGGAATATACCGCTTGGATTGACCTCAAAACAGATTCTTCTGAGCAATTTTCCAGATTTCACTAGCCTTCCTTTACTTACAATTGGATAGATAAGACCATATTTATCTCTTAATTTATCACAGATAGATAAGAACTCTTCAATATCTGCTTTCTTTGTTGTGGGGGAGTCTGCAGTTAGATATAGAACATGCCCTCTGTTAGGGTCTTCTTCGTATGGTTTCTTAACATTGCCTCCAAAGCTGTCTGCTTGGTCTACAATTTCGCATTTATCATACTGAGAGCTGATTCTCCTTTCAAGATCTTCTCCCATAGCTTCTTTAGGAGCAACTAAAATAATCTTTCCGATCCTTTCTACTTTTTGCAATTCACTTAGAATATGCTCAAACATAGGCCTTTCTTCAACTTTGCCGTCTATGTTTCCCTTAATCCCCTTTAGCACTTTATAGCCTAATCTAAAATGAAGTTCTTTATAACGAAATAAATCCCCTATCTGGTAGAAAAACTCCTTTAGCGAGAATCTCTTGTCACCGCCTGCTAATATCACAGCTGATTCCTTTTGTTCTGGTTCCATGCATAAAGGAAATTAAAGCAAATTATTTAAGATTTTGCCTTCTGGAGCCCTCATTAGCTAAAATTCCCCAGTTTAGATTTATCAAACTATCCTAAACCAGTATACAAAAACGTAACATTTATATACTGGTCTAACTTTCATATCAAATATAAGATGACCTCAATTAATTTACGAATTGGCTTATTTGTTAAGCCAATTCATCACCTATTTACCAAAGGCTCCCATTTCCCTATTTCTTATACCCCCTCAAACTAGGGAGCCTTTTTTATTATCATAAATAGATTCGGTGGATAAAAATTGGAGACAAAGGAAGCAATCAACTGGTTAAAGAAAAAAAACCTTTTAGAGACAGCAAGAAAGAATTCATCTTCGCTTAAGAATATCTTTTCTGAATGCTTAGCTGCCAAAAAGGAGAATATTCTGGTCATTGGTGACATTGGGTATAAGGAAAGGCATGTTTCACCTGTTCTGTCTGCTGCTTATTACCTTGCTGCTGAGAAGCAAGGGCTTAACTGCAAACTTATACTCCAAAATCCTAAAAGAAGAGGGGAGCTGGTTGATGATATTGTTGCATCAAATCTTGAAGCTGCAGAGAAAGGAAGCATTATAGTTCTCAATCTGTCCAATAAATTAGGAAAAATGAACGGGCTTGGCAAGAGCTTCAGGAGCATGTGCAAGAAAAACAGGCACAGGTTCATCTCAACTCCAAGCCTTGGCTGTTTAACCACAGATAAGATCAATAAGATAACAAGGGCAATTGATATTGATTATAAATCTTTAAAGAAAAGGCATGATAGGCTTAAGGAAATCATAGGAAAAGGAAAAGAGATAACAGTTGCTACAAAAAAGGGGACAAAACTATACCTTGATATCAAGAACATTAAACCGGAAGCGGCTGACGGTTGTTATAATAAAGAAGGAACCGGAGGAAACCTGCCTGCAGGAGAGGTATATTTAGCGCCTAATAAAATAGAGGGCACGGCTGTTATTGATGCAAGCTCCAGAAACATGTACTCTACCCAGCTGCTCAGAAGGGATATAAAAATCATCATAGAAAACAGCAAGGTTACAGATATTATTGACGGCAACCCCGCCAGGCTTCTGAGAAAGAGTTTAGAGTGGGCCAAGGGAAGAGCCAAATACCCTGAAAGGGTAAACACTGCATGCGAATTGGGAATAGGACTTAACCCAAAGGCTGAGATTGTAGGCTCAACAATAATAGATGAGAAAGTGCTTAATACTGCTCATATAGGCATTGGCTCAAATTATTGGTTTGGCGGGAAAGTAAAGACAATCATACACCTTGACCAGGTTTTTAGGAGCCCAAAGATATATGTTGATGGAGAGGTTCTGAGAGTTTAAGATTAACTAAGGCAACGTTATAAACCTTGTATTTATCAATGTCCATTCTAATATCAGCAAGCTTAATGCGATAACAAGAAATATGGTAGACATTTCCAATTTAATCTTTCTTGTGCTTGTTGTTGATATCCTTGAGAAGCTGTCTGAGAGCATGTCTCTGTCAAGAGCATTGTAATAATCCCCGCTTGTGGCATTGGCTATGTTTAAAAGCTCTTTTTCAGATATGGAAAGCGTAACATTTGCAAGAGACAATAACCCGCCTTCTTCTGTCCCTATGCCTATTGTGTGGATAACCACTCCGTTGATGTTAGCATAATCAACAGCTTCTTCAACAGGAATGCCGGTTGTGCTTCTTCCGTCAGTTAATAAGACAATCACTTTGCCTTTTTCTTCATTCATAAAAAGGTTCGAGGCTGTTATGATAGCCTCGCCAAGATTGGTTCCGCCAATAGGCCTTACCCTGATGGAATCCACCACATCTTTAACCTGAGCATAATCTTTTGTCAGCCTTTGTTCCACAAAAGCAGTCCCTGCAAATGAAACAACTCCTATCTCCAGGCCTTTTGGTATCATATCCATGAAATTATTAAGCACTTCTTTAGCAGAGTCCAGCCTGGTAGGATTAAAGTCTTCAATAAGCATGCTGGAGGAAGCATCAAGAGCAAGAACAAAATCATAGTCAGAGCCTTTGCCTTCATACCATACAACTGTGCCAGCAACTGCCAATACCAATAAAGAAACTGCTAACAGCCTAACGCCTAATAGGATAAAGTTGGTTGAAACCGGCGCTTTCCTTGCTATCCTTTCCAAAGCTTTGTAGTTAGCAAACTGTATTGCACCTCTTCTCACAAACTTGAAAGATAAGAAATGGATAATAATCAGGAGAGGCACGCTTAACAAAAGCCATAATAGTTTTGGGTTTAGGATAACCAGTTCCATTTTATTTAACCTACGTTATGTTCTTCTATGAATTTGTTAACTTCTTCATCAATAAACGAAAGATTAATGCTATATCCTTTATTTATTCTTTTTATTAATTCTGCCCTTACCTTTAATAATATCTTGCTCCTTATTTCCTCAGAATCTTTTTTAGGGAGAGTTTTGTTTACAGGATTTATCATGCTTCTATATTTAAGCGCTATATCTATATCTCTTTCAATCTCTTTAATATAATGCTTCCTTATATCTTCCTTATATCTTCCTCAAGCTCTGCTTTAATAAGAATCTTATGGGCAATGGTATTGCTTGCAATACCGATAAACCTCTTTATTAAATCAGGCCTATTTTGAGGCATTTACCAGTATCCTCCTTTCAAGCTTATTAAACTCTTTCTTTAATTTAATTATAAACTTTCTTTTTGCTTCAGCATCTCCATAATAAAACAGCTTTTCAATTATATCTTTGCCAAATATTAATTCTATTTCTTTTTTAACATTCTTTATTGTAACCTCTTTATTTCCAGTGAATAGTCTTATGCTTATGAAATCCCTTAATAATTTCTTCCTTTGCTTTATGTTATAAAAATCATAGCCTTCAATAAAATTCTTATTTTTTAATAAGTAAGCATCTAATAACTTATAGTTAATCTCTTTATCTTTTCTGAATATGTTTCTTTTTATTGAAACATACCTGTTTATCATCAATCTAAATAAAGGATCCCTTTTAATGCCCCTATTGAAGCTCTCAGAATCAATTAATATCAGATGAGGCATTATTTCTATATCCTTTTTAATTGAGTTTTCCAGATTCTCTTTATTTATGCTCTTCGGGTTGATTATAATTATATCAATATCTTCAAAGTTAAAGCCTTTGTTAAGGAAAGAGCCGGTAATTATTATATTATCATAATTACCGCTATTATCTATAATTTCAAAGATTTTCTTAATAATCTCCTTTTTAAGGCTATCAAGCTTGACATTGTATTCAAAAACAGGCAACTCTTTGGCCAAAATATCTGTTAAAGGGGTTATTATTACAGTTTTCCCAGGCTTAAAGTCAATCCCCTCATTCTTTTGCAGGTAAACCTGGTTAAATCTGGAGCCTTTGCTTATTTTCTTTACAATTCTCACCATAGTACGTATTAATACATACTTTATATTTAAAGGTTTCGAAACTAATTCAAACGGAGAATTATGATTTATAGAAAACGCTTTACCTAAACCTCATTGCCCTTTTCCTGAACAGTTCAACAAAGGGCTTAATAAACTCCTGGTTTGTTTTTAGCTTTAAAAGGTCAGAGTTGTTCCTGTAAAACACCCTTTCTACCCATGCTTCATCCTTTTCTGCCTGCTTGCTGTATAATTCCCTTATTAAATTAGGCTCAATCAGCATCTTTCTTTTAGAGAAAGGGTCAGCAAGGGCTATCCTGCCGCTAAGCCTTGGCAAAGAGCTGTCTATAGGATCCCTTATCATAACGCCTATAACCTCAAACTTCTTGGTTACTATCTCAAGGGACTTGACCCAGTCTTCAAGCAGGGGAATGAAATCTGAGATTATGAATACCAGGGATTTTTCCTTAAGAAACATAAACAGATGCTGTAATGCCTGACCCAGGTTAAAAGTGCCTCCATATAGGTCCAGGTCAACCAGGGTGTTTGAGATAATATAAAACTGCCCTGTCCCTTTCTGGAAGTCCAGCTGTTTAACAATTTTATTACTGAACATAGACATCCCAACGCTGTCGCCTGCAGCCAGTATTGCGTATGTTAATGAGGCTACCATTTCTGCCACATATTCAGCCTTAAGCTTTTCAATAGAGCTCAGCAGCATACTTTCGCTGACATCAACAAGAAAGAATATCTCAAGTTCCCTCTCCTCAGCAAACTGCTTTATCATTAAATCATTAGACCTCAGCGAAGCCTTCCAGTCAATCTGCGTTGCATCATCATCCTGGGTAAACGGCCTGTAGCCAACAAACTCAAGGCCTTTGCCTTTAAAGACGCTCTTATATTCCCCAATAAACTTGCTTTTGATTAATGTCTTTGTTACAACTTCAAGCCTCTTTATAGAAGGAATAAATTCAAGCTTCAGCTTTCTCTTTCCACTGTCTTTATCTGCCATGTTAATCTCCTGTTAGAAACCCCAATCTCTAAATAGCTGGTTACTGCAGTCAGGTTTTTGGATATGGGATTCTCTATGTTATGGCACAGGCACTTTTGTGAGAATCTCTTTTATAATGTCATCTGTCTTGACGCCCTCAGCCTGCCCTTTATAGTTCAGGATGATCCTGTGCCTCATAACATCATGCGCAACATCTTTTATATGCTGAGGAGTGATAAAGGCCTCACCCTCCATCAAGGCTTCAGCTTTGGCAGCTATAAACAAGCCAATGCATGCTCTTGGGGAAGAGCCCCATTCTATATAGTCGCCAAGCTTAATATTATATTTTTTAGGCTTTCTTGTTGCATTCACCATCTCAGTTATATAGTTTTTAATCTTGTCTGTGTGCCCTATCTCTTTAGCAAGCTCCTGCATCTCAATAAGCCTCTCTGGATTTAGAATAGGCTTGATTTTGTATTTTTCAAATTTTTTCAATGATATATTCCTTTCTATTATAAGCTTCTCTTCTTCTATTTTAGGATAGCCCATATGAAGCTTGAATAAGAATCTGTCAACCTGCGCTTCCGGCAGGGCATATGTGCCGGATGTTTCAATGGGGTTGATAGTTGCCATTACCAAGAACGGCAATGGGGTGGGTATGGTCTCTTTCCCAACTGTTGCCTGCCTTTCCTGCATTGATTCTAATAGGGCAGACTGGGCTTTAGGAGGAGCCCTGTTGATTTCGTCCGCTAGCATAAAATTTGTGAATATAGGGCCTCTTATAATAAAAAAACCCCTTTCTTTTTCATAGCCTGTAACTCCAACTATATCAGAAGGAAGGAGGTCAACCGTGAACTGTATTCTGTTAAACTTGCAGCCGGATGCGGTGGCTAAGGCCTTGATTACCAGTGTTTTGGCAATGCCCGGGATGCCTTCCACCAGTACATGTCCATCAGAGATGGTGGCTCTTATTAAGCCATCTACTATCTTAGTCTGGCCAACCACAACCCGAGAAATCTCCTTTTTTAGCTTGGATATATCATCCCTGCACTGTTTAACCTTCTTTTCATCAATCATTCCTCTTAGTTAAGAATTTATTTTTATAAATGTGTTGTTTTATTGTAAAGTAGTAAACAGAATTAGCTCTTTGTGACATCTTCAACAATCTCTTCCTGCTTTATTTCCATTTCTTCTTTAGGCTCTTCTGCTTTGGCTTCTTCCGCGCTTTTTTCCTCGCTTAACCGTTCTATTTCCTCCTCAGGGCTGGGGTTGGGGAATACCTGGTTTGATATGAACTCCAGCCTGTTAAACATGGTATTATTGACAACTCTGCCAACAAACTTAACCTGGTTGCCTAATAACTCTGTCTTGACTTCTTCAAATTTCTCAGGCGCTTCTCTGTAAGTTAATATATCTTCCTGTGTTTTGTTAAGCAATGTTTCTACCTGGTTCCTAAAGCATACAACCCTTATATTCTCTGAGCCATCATCCAGGTGCACATTCAGTACATAAGAGTAATTGGGAGAAACCTTGTTATGTGTTTCGCATACAAAGCTATCATCTGCCATCTTTGCCCTTTTCCCGCACTCGGGGCAGACTTCAAAGAATCTTATATCAAAAAGCTGGACAATTGTGCCGAATATCTCAGCATCTGCATCGTTTTCCCTTAGGTCTTTGATTTTTTTTCTAACAGCATTGGATTCTTTAACATCCCCAACAGTCTCATCAGGTGGGTTGATTATAATATTTCCCCTGTCGCCTATATGAACCTCTTTTCTTCCCTGGTTATCCTTTGAATAGCCATCCACAAGCTTTACTATATCACCTTCCTTGATGGAAGCAAGCTTGTCAGCCTGTTCCTGCCAGAGCACTATTCTTATAGTACCGGTTTCGTCGCCTATTATCATAGAGCCAAGCTTGCCTTTTCTGTCTTCTTTCTGGAATTCATGAATGTCAAATTTCTGTGTGACTTTTCCAACAGTTTCTACGCTTCTCATGCCGGGAAGAATGTTTTTTATCTGCAGTTTCCCGGAAACCTGCTCAATCACCTTGATGCCAAGCTCGTTAGCAACAATATGTGCTGCTCCTTCCTTT
>NZBG01000025.1 GCA_002687795.1 Candidatus Woesearchaeota archaeon | reverse complement strand
GATATTGGAATTTTGGCGGACAACAAAGGAAAGTTACTTCCTTTGCTTAATATGATACCCCGCACTTTAGTGCGGGGAGGTTCATTTTTATTGTTCTGTTAAAAGAAGTTAATAAATGTTTTGATACAACAATCTTTAAATATAAACTATTCCAAGACATTTTTATAATGGCTGACTTTATAAGATGCAACGCTGACCTTCATCTGCATGGGCTTTATTCAGGAGCTGTGAGCAGCAGCATGGTTCCTAAGACTATCGCTGAGCAGGCGCCTTTGAAGGGGCTTCATCTTTTGGGAACAGCTGATATACTGAATGCGAGATGGGTTAAGCTTGTTAAGGAGCAGCTGAAGGATGCTGGGGAGGGCATATTAGAGCATGATAATGGTACAAAGTTCATCCTGCAGACAGAGGTTGAGGATAATAACAGGGTTCATCATGTTATACTTTTCCCTGATTTTTCTAAGGTTGAGGAGGTGAAGGAGAAGCTTAAGAGCAAGTGCAAGGATTTTGATACTGATGGAAGGCCTAAGATTTGGCTGAATGGGGAGCAGATTGCTGAGATTTGTGTTGATTCTGGTTGTTTGATTGGGTTTGCGCATGCTTTCACGCCATATTTTGGGATTTATTCCAAGTTTGATTCTTATAAAGACTGTTATGGAGATTTATGGAAGAAGATTTATTTTTTGGAGCTGGGGCTGTCAGCTGATACTAATATGGCTGACAGGATTTCTGAGCTGCATAACCTTACCTTTACTAGTAACTCGGATTGTCACTCTCCCTGGCCCAACAAAATGGGTCGTGAATTTAATACTTTTAGGGTCAAAGAGACAACATTTGATGAAATCGCAAAGGCTTTGAAGAGAGAGGATGGCAGAGGCAGTGCGCTTAATGTTGGGTTTAACCCTTTGGAGGGAAAGTATCATAAGACAAGATGCACTGGTTGCTTAACCTTTTTTGAGCCAAAGGAAGCTATGAAGCTTAACTGGAGATGCCCTCAGTGCAGGAAATCAATAAAGAAAGGCGTTGATTTCAGGATAGAAGAGCTGGCTAACCTAAATAAGGACGCACATCCTAACCATAGGCCTGCTTATAAGCATATTATTCCCCTAAGTGAAATCATTGCTCTTGCCCTAAATACAAATAATGCTATGTCAAACAAGGTACAGGATATATGGAAAAGGTTTGTCAGCAGGTTTGGCTCTGAGATAAGGGTATTGCTTAACGCAAAACATGAAGAGCTTGAGAAGGTCAATCCTTCTATAGCAGAATATATCCAGTATTTCAGGGAGGATAAGATTAATTATATCCCAGGAGGTGCTGGCGTTTACGGGCAGTTAGTGCCTCCAAATAAGACAATGGAAAAGCTGAAGACGTATAATACGAGCCAGAAGAGTTTGAGTGATTTTTGAGCATAACTTATTTATACAAGAAGAGAAAGATTTATATATTAGTATACTCTTACACTTAGTATATTAAAGGTAATTGGTGTATAAAAATGGCTGAAAACACTTTACAGGCGAGAACAAAAACTATTAAAGTAGAAGTTAGAACATGGGACAGCCTAAAATCCATTAAAAAGGAGAACGAAACTTTTAATGATGTCATAAAAGATCTCCTTGATGAAAGGACTAAGACTCTTGGCAGTTCAGGTATTAAAGCTGTAAGATACAAAAGAGAAACTATTTTTTTTATTTCTTATGATTTCAAAGAGGAGGTAGGCTTTGAATTTGAATATAATGACATAAAGAACACCAAATCCGATTTTGTGCTGGATTTAAAAATTAAGAAAGTATTTATTGGAAAGAGAATATTAAATCCTTCTAAATTCTTCGGAGTTGATAACGCCCATAAACATTTTTCTAAGCTATTCTTATGGATATACCTTAAATCAATAGCCCTTGCTCTTTCAAAGGAGTTTAGAATAAGATTCCCCGAGAATGATTTTTATTTTAAATATGAACACATAGCTCCTTGGAGGCAATTATATTATGAATACAACTTAAGCCAGGAATCATTTAAATCAGATATAGAAGAACCATTAGAGCTAAGTGAAACAGAAAAAGTATCAAAAGATTGGATAGGAAAAATTAGAAAATCTCTCTCTAATAAGTACATGCCTTTGAATGAAACAGTACAGAGAGGGAAGAAATAATGAAGGAATTGCATTTTTCAAAGAAATATTTTAAGAGAGAGATATTTGATGATCCTGAATCAAAAGTAAGAGTATTGATAAAAGAAAAGCCCTGTTTTGAGATTTCTGAAGAGGAATATTCACTAAGAGTTTCAACAAGGTATGAAAATCCTGAAACGGTTCACAGAGAATGGGCAGTAGAGCACCATCTTCCGCCAGCAAAACATTCTTTTCCTCATCTTCAGTTCAAGTTTCATACAGAAGGCGTTGGTCAGTTTAGATTAAAGATGGGATCAGTGAAAGTATTAAGAGGTATTCCATGGAGTTTGATGGGGGATACACAAATGATAAATTCAATGGATTATCTTCTAATCCATTGCTTATATCTTTCATGGGCAAGGACAATCTGAAGCTCATAGGTGAATCCTGCTCAGAAGAAAAATAAAACTTTATCTCCCAGCCAGAAGAGTTTGAGTGATTTTTGAGCATAACATTTAAAAGGATTTAAATTCAATATAATTAATATGAACGAAACCTTAAGATTAACCTCAACTTTAACTATTATTTGCATTCTGTCAGCTGTTGCTTTGTCATTTGTGTATGAAAGCATGAACCCTATCATTGAAGAGAATAAGAATAACAGGCTTATGGCAGCTCTCAAAGAGGTTGTTCCTTTAGCTGATAATTTTGAGGAAGCAAGGGACATAGAGAAGTTTGAAGGGATTGAATTTATTTTCAAAGGCCTTAAGGATAACAGGATAATAGGGTATGCAATTCTTTCAGAAGCATCCGGCTATGGAGGGGATATAAAGATTCTGACAGGCATCAATATAGAAGTGGAAATCACAGGCATCAAGATCATGGAGCATCTTGAGACTCCAGGGCTTGGAGCAAGAATTGAAGAAAGAGAGTTCCTTGACCAGTTTACAATGGGGGTTGATGCTGTTACAGAAGCAACAAAACCTAATATAGACGCTATCACTGGTGCAACAGTTTCATCAACTGCTGTTATAAGCACTGTTAGAGAATTAATAGGCAGCATAGATATAGAAATCAAGTAAAATGCCCCAACCAATAAAAGATTTTATGAAAGGATTATGGAAACAGAACCCTGCTTTAAGGCTAATCCTGGGCATGTGCCCTACTCTGGCAGTTACAAACATGGCGGTTAATGGCCTTGCAATGGGGCTTGCAACACTTTTTGTGTTGGTTGCATCAGGGATAATAATCTCGCTCGTGAGAAATCTTATTCCGTCCAAGGTAAGGATCCCATGCTATATTGTTGTGATTGCAAGTTTTGTGACTGTTGCTGATTATTTTCTGGCAGCTTTCTTTTCTGATATGCATAAGGTGCTGGGCATATATCTTCCTTTGGTTGTTGTGAACTGTATCATCCTTGGCAGGATGGAGGCTTTCGCTTCAAAGAATCCTCTGCTAAACTCAATCGCTGACGCATTTGGCATGGGCATTGGGTTTACATGGGCCCTTGTTTTATTGGGCTCTGTGAGGGAGTTTTTTGGGTTTGGCACAGTGTTTGGCTTAACATTATTGGGCAGCTGGTATCCCGGCATGCTGGTTATGAAGCTTCCCACCGGGGCTTTTATCACATTAGGGTTGATGATAGCTTTGATGAACATTATAAATGAAAGAATTAAACCAAGTGGTGCACAATGAGCAATCTAATAACAATCTTTATCGCTGCAGCGTTTGTGAACAATTTTGTATTTTACAGGTTTCTGGGCATCTGCCCTTTCCTGGGTATTTCAAGGCATATTAAGTCAGCTGTTAGCATGGGGGCTGCTGTTACTTTTGTTATGGTTATTTCAGGCGTTTCAACATGGCTGATACAGAATTTTGTTCTTGACAGGTTTGGTTTGCCTTTCCTTAAGTACCCAGCCTTTATTCTTGTGATTGCTTCGCTTGTCCAGTTGATAGAGATGTTCCTTAAAAGGTATCATTCAGACATTTACAAGACATTTGGGATTTATCTGCCTTTGATAACCACGAACTGCGCAATACTTGGGCTTGCTCTCTTAAACTCTATATTGAAGTACAACTTTACAGAAAGCTTTGTTTATTCAGTTGGGGCAGGGTTTGGGTTTACTTTGGCTTTGATAATCATGGCAGGCATCAGGGAAAGGCTTGAGATAGCGCCTGTTCCTAAGCCGTTCCAGAATATTCCTATTGCGCTTATAATCGCAGGATTGTTGGCTTTGGCGTTTTCAGGATTTGCTAGTCTGAGTTTGGGATAAATCATTTTTATATTGGCTGATCATTTCATCTGTGATTCTGAACTTTTTTCTGATATAATCAGTTGTATGAATTATTAATAGGCTCATAGTACTGGAGATATAATCTCCTTTTTTGCTGTGTTGCCTCTTTCCTTCAAGCCTTAATATATCTTCGATTGCGCTTTCCTGATATTTAGGCTCTGTTATTTGCAGTGTTTCTGTGGGTTCATGCATAGTATCTCATCTTGAGGTTATCAGGCTTTTTGGTGTGCAGAATATTTCAAGATCTGGAATCTGTCTTGCTTATATAATTTTCTATGCTTTAAAATATATTACAGAAAGGGGAATATTATACAGTTTCAAAAGATTTAAGTATTTCTTTTATTAAAAGGTCTGAAATGAACATAATACTGCTCTCAGCAATCGTAATGGGGCTTTTGGGGCTGTTCTTTGCCTTAATCTTAGCGTATGCCTCTAAGAAGTTTGCTATTAAGGAAGATCCAAGGCTGAAAGAGCTTTTAAAGGTGCTGCCTAATGCTAATTGCGGAGCCTGCGGCCATGCAAGCTGCGAGGCTTTTGCAAAAGCAGTTGTAGAAGGCAAAGAGGATTATAAGGGCTGCAAAGTGGGAAGAGAGAAGGTTGCTGAGAAGGTTAAGAAGATATTGAGCAAGAAAAATTAATCAGATAAATACAAAACTTTATAAATAAAGAATATCACAAAGCTCTAAAGGGGGTGATAAACATAAACCGTTCAAAGTACTTTTTTTTGGCTCTGTTCATTGTATTAATATATCTCTCTTATAGAATTGTCAGACCAGTCCTGACTCCAATAATCATAGCTGCCTTATTGGCTTATATCTTTAAGCCGGTCTATAAGATTTTGTATAAGAAAACCAAAAGGAAGAACCTAAGCTCTTTTATCTTAACCATCTTTGTTATTATAGTTATAACCCTGCCTTCTGTTTTTATTCTTAACAGCATTATAAGAGAAGCGGCTGTGAGCAGCGTTGTTATTAAGCAAAGGATTGTTTCAGGCAATATATTGGGAGTAAAGTGCACAGACAAGGATAATTTTATGTGCGGGATGTCAAAATATGTTAAAAAGGTTACATCTGATCCTGAGACAAGGTATTTTATAGATTCCACAATTAAAGACATATCAGATTCCATAACAAAGTCTATTACTAATCTTATAATTGCATTTCCCAGGAGGATTCTTGATATAGCAATACTGTTCTTTGTTATGTTTTACCTGTTCAGGGATGGGGGGGCTTTTATTAAAAAGATTAGAGGCCTGCTTCCTATTAAGGAAAAGTATAAGAAGGAAATTTTTGAGCAGATGAACGAGGTTACTTTTGCTGTTATTAACGGGTATATTATAGTTGGCGTTATACAGGGAATCCTGGGCTCTTTTATCTTTTTTGCATTGGGAGTTTCAAGCCCGATATTATGGGGTATTATGATAATGCTTCTTTCGATTCTGCCGTTTATAGGCCCTACGCTTATCTGGGTGCCTGGCTCTTTATTTTTGTTTCTGTCAGGCTATGTAGATGGTAATACGAGCACTGCCCTTAAAGGCATTATATTATTATTGTGTGGGCTGTTTGTCTTTTCACCTATTGATAACATCCTAAAGCCAAAGATAATCGGAAACAAAACAGAGATTCATCCTGCGGTTATTATAATTGGCCTGATTGGCGGGATGTTTTTGTTCGGCTTTGTGGGCTTTTTATTAGGGCCTTTGACTCTTACTTTGCTGGTGACCATCATAAACATTTATGAGAAGGAAAAGCTGTTGTTTGAGGCGGATTAGTTATAATTGAAAAATATTGTTTACTGTTTTCTTGAAGGTGATAAAAAGTTTTACACTAAAAAAACACTTCGTGTTTTTTGGTGTCCCTTTGGGACTTTGTAAAACTTCTTTGGCGATGTTGAGGCTGAAAAGAAATACGCCGAGGGGGAGATTTGAACTCCCGTGCCCCGAAGGACATAGGATTAGCAATCCTACGCTATGGCCAGACTAAGCGACCTCGGCATTAAGATAAGAAGAAGATATGTTCAGAGGTTTATAAAGATTATGCTGAATTTGCTGATGTTATCTGGTTTATCCAAGCCAGCCTTCTATTCTTTGAGCAAGCCTGTTTAGCATTATCTGCAACTTCTGGATGAGTGTCACATCTTCCAGGGTGATGCTGAATTCCTCTGTAGTGTTGTAATTAAGGTTGTTCTTATCTTTATATTCCACTAAGATTTCAAAGCTGTTCTCGCCTTCGTTCAGGATTTTTCCTTCCAGGTCAATTATGAATTTCTGGTCATTGTGCAGCTCATCAATATTCCATGATTTTATTAATCCACCTTGGTTTAGCCTAACTTCTATATCCTCCGGGTTAGAGAGGGAATGCTTCTCCAGCTTAAAGTTAATTGAGAACCCTTGGTTAAATAACACATTAGTTGGGAATTCTATATCATTTATTATTATGTTTGGCTTGTCTAAGGCAGTAAATTTTAGATAAGCCGCTTTTGATATTTGATCATTTTTGGCTATAACCTTAAGCTCTTTTTTTCCAGGAGATGAGAAATTAGTGTCAAAGCTTATTATCCTTATCTGGGATATGCCTAGATTAATCGTATGGCAGTCTTTTTCTAGGCAGAGTTTTAGATCTTTTAAGAATACATTCCCAAGGTTTCTTATCCTGCAGTCTATTTCAGGGTTTTCATAGGCATAGTATTCAGGGTTTTCATAGGCATAGTATTCAGCCTTTTCGGTTGTGCAGTTTAAATCAACCTCTTTGGAATATTTCTTTACAGCTTCTTCTTCCATGTCTTCTTTTAGGCTGTTTATCTCTTTATACGTAAAGATTGGCTCGTCTACTGAGGAGGTAAAGCTTGTTTCTGATGTTGTGTTCCTTATGGAATATATCTGAATGGGGAATGTGTATGTATATTTTGAGTCCAGGCCTGGTTTAAGCTCTATGATCCAGTATACCTTCTTTTTTTCGTTTGGCTTTAGTGCAACATTTTTTTCTCTTTTTCCTGCCACTTCTAATTCCTTGGTCTTAGAGATAGAAAGCCCTGTGGTGAAGTAAAAGTTTTTCAGGTTGGTTATTTCAGCTTCTATAAGGTTATAGGAGCCGAATCCAATAGAGCTTTTTATGGCCTTTGCTTTTATGGATACCTGCGGCTCTATTTTCCCTTCTTTGTTCAGTATCTTAGTTTTGATGTCAAGGTTCTGTGTTTCTATATCTATATCTGTGCCTTTCCATTCATATTCTATGGAAGGTTCATCAGAGTCTATTGATTCTTTGAGCTTTATATGACTTAGGTCTATAAACCCTAATTGGTTATAGGTTATGTCAAAGGGAACCCAGCCATAGCCGGGGAAATATATCTCAGCCCAGGCATGGGGGCCAAAGTCGTTAAGGCCTTTCCAGTTGGTGTAGGCCATGCCGCTGATATATTTCCCTGGGATGCCAAGGCTTCTTGCCATTGCTATGAACAGGCTTGTCAGCTCATCGCAGACGCCTTCTCTTTTGTTCAGTACCCAGGAGGCTTTCTGGGATACTTCTGCTGTTAGTGTGTCTAAGGAATATTCTACATTATCTTCCACCCAGTTAGCAAGCTTGTTTACAACAATGTAGAGGTCATCTTCTCCTTCAGCTAAGAATGAGCTCAGCGTTATAATGTCAGTTTCATTGCTGTCTATGTTATCGCTTGGCAATGTGTATGGGATAATCTCTTCCGGCAGGCTTTCTATTGGAAACTCTATTTTCCTGGTTATTTTGTTAAATATGTTTTTTGTTTCTAACTCTGAGCTGGCTGAGAAGCCCAGGCTGCTAAAGTCGTTTTCCCATCTGTATCTAAGGCTGTTGCCTATTGTTTGCGCTTCAGGGCTTGTTATTAATTCTGTTATCTTCTGCCTGTCATCCTCTCTAGGGAAAAAGGATAGGTCTGCTAAGATATAATCAACACTGTAATCTGATGATGACGGCGCTAGGGTTATAGAAGAGGATATGTTTATGTCTAAGTCTGCTTTCCGGGTGTTGAGGAAGTCTTCCTGCGCAGAGCTGAGAGGAATTAATGCTATGAGTATTAGGATGGCTGGGAGGTAGTGTTTATTCATGATGAGATATGCTAATAGTTGAACTATTTAAAAGTTGGGGATTATAAGAAGATTAAGGCTTTTTCTGTTTCATTGCTGTCTTTACTGCAATAAATATGATCAATGCTATTTCTGCCAGTAGGATGAATGGCTTTATGAACCTTCCCATGTCATGGAAATATGATATTGTGCCTATAAAGATGGATACTATGCCGCCGATTAAGAAGCCTGAGAATACCCATTCCACAACGTCTGTTTTGGATTTGATGTAAAGGCTAATTATTATTGCCAGTACGCCAAGGATGCTTGTGATGATGAAACCGTAGAGCCTGTGCTCTTTGCCTGCTTCTTCATATACTCCCCTGCAGGTGTTGCATTCAAAGCTTTCACGGCAGCCAAATTCATCACGTAAATATTGGATGTCTCCTTCTCTTTCATTGCAGTCTTCAAAGTCTGCTTCTGTTGGTTCTATGAATGAAGGACATTCCTGCTCTTCGGAAATAGTTCTTCTTACAGGTGCGGGCTTCATAGGACAGAAGTCCTCGTAATCAGGCTCTTCAATTACCATGTCAACTATGCTGAAGCTGAAGAAGCCGTATAGGGTGGCTATTACGATTATTACTGCTATTTTTTTTACTAGTTCTAGCATTTTATTGCCTTTGTATGATTAATGATATATAAATTGGTAGGATAATTGCAAAGTGAATGAAAAGTATCATAGCATTATTTGAAGATTATCATCCCATCACCTAATGAGTAAAACCTGTATTTCTTTTTTACTGCTGTTTTGTATGCTTTTAATAGCCTCTTTGTTCCTGCAAATGCAGATGTTAATAGTAAGAGAGAGGATTTTGGGAGATGGAAGTTTGTGATTAGGGCGCTGACTTTTGATTTGAATTTGTATGAGGGATATATGAAGAGCTCTGAGCAGTCTTTTTTTGGGAGAAGTTTTCCTTTTTTGTATGATGAGGATTCCAGGGCTTTTAGTGTTGTTGTGCCCACTGCGATTATTTTGTTTGCTGGTTTGCAGCTGTTGATGGTGTCTGCTGCGGTTTTGGTTATATGGAAGCATTCTTTTCCGGTTTTGTGTTTTGTGATGTCTTGTTCACTTATTGGAAGGAAGGTTGAGATGTCTATGTGGAGTGTTATGAAGGCGAGCTTTACGCCTTTGTCTTTTATCTTTTTTAGGAGCTTTTTTGTGAAGTGGAGGCCTGCGGTGGGGGCTGCGAATGAGCCTGGCGCGGAGGCGTAGATTGTTTGGTAGTCTTGAGGTTTGACTTTTTGTTTTATGTAGGGCGGTGTGGGGAGCTCGCCAATCTTTTTTAGAAGAGTGTTTAGGTTGGGGTTGTTGAATTTGACAAGGAAGGTAGTGGGGGTATTTTCGCTGATGAGCTTTGCTTTGAGGTTGTTACTGAATATGAATTCGTTGCCAATTTTTAGCCTTTTTGATTTGATGCTGCATTCGTAAAATCCTTGTTTGGTTTTATTGGTTATGATGAATTCTGCTTTTGTGCCTGTAGTTTTTTTTCCTTTTAGCCTTGCAGGGATTACTTTGCTTTTGTTGAGCACAAGAACATCTCCTGGTTCAAGGAGGTCTAGTATGTTGTAGAACTTTTTGTGAAGGGTTTTGCTGCCTTTTAGCACCATTAAGTTGCAGGAGTCTTTTGGTCTCGAGGGAGTTTGAGCTATCAGCTCTTTTGGGAGTTTGTAGTTGAAGGATGAGAGGTTCATTCTATGTTAGGTAAAGGCTTTGTTTTAAGTATTGTCAGCAGAAAAATATCTTTACTTCTTCATTCTTCTCCTTTCTATGTCCAGTAACAGCTTCCTTTCTGTGTGGGCAACTATTTTTCTTATGTTTTGCACAGCGTCAGGGTTTGCTGAGATGCTGTCTATGCCTGCCATTACAAGGAATTCTGCCATTTCAGGCCTTGAGCCTGCCTGGCCGCAGATGGATGTTTTTACATGATGCTTTTTGCAGACCTTGATTACTTTTGCGATTTCTCCCAGAACGGCGGGATGCATCTCGTCAAAGAGTTTTGCGATCCTTTCATTGTTCCTGTCTATCCCTAAGGTTAATTGGGTTAGGTCGTTTGTGCCAAAGCTTACAAAGCTTATGCCTTCTTTGCATAGGTCTTCTATTACCCAGCAGGCTGCAGGTGTTTCAACCATCACGCCAAAGTCAATGTCCCTGCAGGGCTCTAAGCCGACTTGTCTCATTATCTCTTTTGCTTTCCTTAGCTCGTCAACTCTTATTACGAATGGTATCATGATGCCAACATTCTTGATTCCTGAGTCGTGCAGCTTTTTTATTGCATTGAATTCTGCTTTTAGGATTCTTGGCTCATCTAAGCCGCGCCGGATTGCGTGCCAGCCTATCATGGGGTCAGATTCTTTGGGCTCCTGGTCAGCGCCTTCAAGGTTTTTGTATTCATCGCTTCTTATGTCGGATGTTCTTACCCAGACAGATTTGCCGTTGAAGGCTCTTGCTATGCCGCCAATACCCTTTGCCAGCATGTCAGTGTATTCTTGGTCTTTGTTGTCTCTTATGTATTTTGCAGGATGGATGCCGTTATCAGCTATCATGAATTCGATTCTTACAAGGCCAACACCGTCTGCACCGGTGGAGGCTGCTTTTTCTGCATAGTCAGGCAGGTCAGAGATGACTTTTATTTCTGTTGCTGTGACTATGTCAGGCCTTGCGCAAACAGCTGGCTGCCCTGCTGCTGCCTGTTGCTGTGATTGTTTATGGGCTTCAAAGTGAGCAGCGCCGTCATAAACATTGGCGTGGGTTGCGTCAACTGTGACAGTCTGGTTTTCTTTTAATACAGATATTGCATTGCCTGTGCCTACTATGCAGGGGACGCCCATTTCTCTTGAGACAATGGCTGCATGGCATGTCATGCCTCCTTCCTCAGTAACAATCGCTTCTGCCTTTTTCATGGCAGGAACCATGTCAGGGTTTGTCATCTTTGCTACAAGAACATCGCCTTCCTCTATCTTATTCAGTTCTGACATGTCATGGACAATCTTGACAGTGCCGGATGCTATGCCGGGTGAGGCGGTTAGGCCATGGACAACTGCTTCGCCAAGCTCTTTTTCCTCTTCTTCAGTTGTTATTTCTATATCTGCTTTTTCCTGTTCTGGCTGTCCTGCCTGTTCTGTTTCAGATTGTTTTGGCTTGAATGTTGTTACAGCCCTTGACTGAACAATGTAAATCTTGTTGTCTTCCACAGCCCATTCCATGTCCTGGGGCTTTCCGTAATGGGCTTCAATCTTTTTGGCGAGCTTTGCAAGCTCAATGATTTCTTTTTCATTCAGTATCTGCTTTTTCTTTTTTTCTTCAGGGATTTCTTTGTTTATTGTTTTGCCTGTTTCTTTGTCTCTAAACTTGCCTTCTTCCTGCTTTTTTATTTCAATGTGCTTTACCTTTAGGCTGTTTTTGTCAACTATGTAGAGGTCAGGGTTTACTTCGCCGCTTACAATGGTTTCTCCCAAGCCCCATACTCCTTCAATTGTAACCTCAGAGGGTTCGTTGGTGGAAGGGTTGATTGAGAACATAACGCCTGCTTTTTCAGAGTTTACCATCTTCTGGATAACAACGGCAATGAAGACCTTTGAATGGTCAAAGTTGTTTTTTACCCTGTAATAGATGGCTCTTGCGGTGTATAATGATGCCCAGCAGCCGCTTACAGCTTTTATGAGCTGGTCATCTCCTTTTACGTTGAGGAAGGTTGCCTGCTGGCCTGCGAATGATGCTTCAGGAAGGTCTTCTGCCGTTGCTGAGCTTCTTGCAGCAATAAACGGCTCGTCTGTTTTTTTTACAAGGTCAAAGGCGCTTTCTAGCTTTTCACCTGAAGAGGCTGCCATGACTTCATAAGCTTCTATTATTGCTTCTTTGATGTCTTCAGGCATTTCTGTGCCGATGATAAGCTTCTGGATGTTTTCAGCAGTTTCCTGCAGCTTTTTTGTGTCTTCAACATTAAGGCCGGAGAGCATTGAGATAATCTTGTCTTTTATGTTTGTCTTTTCAATGAAGTATTTGTATGTCCCGGCGTTTACCACGAATCCGGGAGGGACAGGAAGGCCTATGTTGAACATCTCGCCGAGGTTTGCTGATTTGCCTCCTACTTTTTCTACATCATCTTTAGAAATATCTTTGAACCATGATATGAATTCCATTTAGGCACCTCTTTGGAAATGATAGAGATTTTATGTATATAAAGGTTATGATTAAACCCGGCAAAAATAAGCAAATAATAAATAATCATAGCTGTTTCTGTTCCTAAATGCCTGTAAAAAACCTTTCTTCTGAAGAGCAGCCAAGGGAGAAATTGGTAAAGTTCGGTGCAAAGAACCTGAGCAATGTTGAGCTGCTTGCAATGGTCCTGAGAGTTGGGGACAGGAAAAATAATGTTGTAGAGGTTTCAAGGAAGATTCTGAATAAGTTTGACCTGAAGGAGCTGTCAAGGGTGAGTTTTAACCAGATCAAGGGGTTTAAGGGGATTAAGACAGCAAAGGCATGCCAGATAATTGCATGTTTTGAGCTTGCAAGAAGGCTTGCTTCTTACCAGGAGTGCAAGGGGGCTGTTCTTTCTTCAGGTGATATTGTCAAGGCTTTTAAGTCAGAGCTTTCTTATCTTAAGAAAGAGGTTTTTTTAGGGGTTTATCTTAATGCAAGGAATTATATTATAAGGAAAGAGGAGATTTCAGTTGGGACGCTTGATATGAGCCTTGTTAATCCAAGGGAGGTGTTCGGGCCAGCGTTGACTGACGGGGCTAAGTCTGTTATTTTGGTGCATAACCATCCTTCGGGGGATGCTATGCCGAGCGAGGCTGATCTTAGAATAACAAAACAGATAAAAAGGGCTGGTGATTTGTTGGGTATAAGCGTTGTAGATCATATTATCATTGGAAGTGAGGATTATATAAGCTTTCATGATAAAGATTTGATGTGAAATGAAAAAGGGTAAAGCTGTCTGGGTTCTTGCATTGATTCTTTTAGTTTTCTTTGTGGTTGAGTTGAGAGGCCTTGTGCATTATGATATTGGGGATGAGAATGCTTATTTTTATATGGGAAAATTGATGAGTGAAGGATATTTACCGTACAGGGATTTCTTTTTTGCGCATCCGCCGCTTAAGCTGCTGGTTATTACACCGATCATGGCTGTATTTGGGTTTAATCTGATTGCATTGAAGCTGGTTCCGCTTATTTCTACTATTGTGACTGCAATATTTCTGTTCAAGATTATGAGGTTTAAGTTCAACGACTTATCTGGGGTGCTTAGTGTTGTTTTGTTTTTGTTTGCAAAGAGGGTTATGCTGGAAGCAACATATTTTCTGGGTGTTAACCTTACGGCTATGTTTGTTGTTATTGGCTTGTATTTTTTCTTTACAAAGAAATATATTGTAAGTGGAATCTTTTATGGGATTGCAGTTGTGTCAGGGCTTTATTCGGTTGTGCCTTTTGTTGTTATATTGGGGTTTTTGGTTGTTAAGAGAAGGTTCTGGAGGTTTTTGCTTGGGTTTCTTGCTGTGTTTCTTCTGGTGAACCTTATTATGACTGCTATTAGCATTAATTATGTGCATTCAGTCTATATCTACCATCTTGTGAAGCCTAAGGTTGAAGGGGAGAATTTTGAGATTCTGAAGGATGCAGTTATGGAGAATCTGTTATTGTTTATTTTGCCTTTCCTTCTGCTGCTTAGTAAGAAATGGCAAAAGATGCTGATGATTCTGGCGGTTTCTGCTGCTTATCTGCTTTTTATGATGAAAATCAGGCTTTTTGCTTTCTATTTTGTTTTGCTTTTTCCTTTCCTTGCAATTATTTCAGGGTACGGCCTGGCTTCTTTGCTTAAAAGGCTGAAGAGGAATAAGGCAATGCTTATTGGCTTAGTTGTTTTGTTGCTGGCTGTGTTTTCTTCTGGTGTGTATAGCAATGTGAAGCATCTTTATACCTTTGATTTTGTGGATTTCCAGGGCAATTCTGAGATTGTTAATTATATTAAGGAGAATTCTGATGTAAATGCTAAGTTATTTGGCGATGTTTTAACTGTTCCTCTTATTGCTTTACAGGCTGACAGGGATATTGCGTTTAACCTTGTTGATACCAATGCTATGAGGTTTTTGTCTGGTTCTCTGGATTTTGATGAGGTTCTTGCCCGGATTAAGAGTGAAAGGGTTAAGTTTGTGATTGTGAGGCCGGGGCAGGGGTTCGGGAATAACCAGAAAGTGGCAGATTTTCTTAATGCTAACTGTGAGCAGGAGCTGTATCTGAATGATAAGTATTGGGGAGAATTTTTTGTGTTTGATTGTGGGAATGCTTAAAAATCGGCTTCATCCAAAAACTCGCATAGCTCGGGTTGTCATCTGGCTCGCTTTTTGATTGTTTAATTGAAAAAGCCGGGTTCCCCGTGAGGGACGACCCCCTTCCAGCTTTGATTGCTTATATAGATAAAGCTCGCATAATTGATGGCAACCTTTTTTTTGGATGAAGCCCTAAAAAGCATAAATTTTATAAAGTCTTAATATTATAATTGGATATTAATAGTTAGTATGACATTTCGGAGGCTGTAAAATGGCTAAAAAAAGGGGTGAGTTTAAGGTGAAAAAGAGGCTGACTCAATCTGAGGAATTTGAAATCATGAAGCTTGTTCTTGATAAATTTTTATGGCTTGGCTTTGGTGTAATGGCTTTTGGCTTGTACCAAGTATTTATAGCTTCATCCCAGATAGGCTTTACCTGGATCGTAGTGGGAGTTGTAGTGTTGGTATTGTTCATGATGCTTATTGTAAGGGAGTATGAAATCATAAAATAAAAGATGTCTGCAAAGAAATACCTTTTTGCTTTGATGGTGGTGGGCCTTCTTTTTGTTAGCGGATGCGCTGAATGCAAGAAGACTATAGACTGCGAGACAAGGACATGCTTTACTGTTAAGTGCACCGATAAGAAATGCGCATATAATGTTAAAGAGGACTGCTGCGGGAATGGCATGTGCGAGGATGGCACAAGGGGAACAAAGGATTTCGGGGAGAACAAAGGGAGTTGCGGGGATGACTGCGGCATATGCACTGGAGAGACGGGGGAGTACCTTGAGCTTGTTTTTGATGAGAAGACAAAGGAGTGCGCAACCGGTGTGGATGATACTAAAGTTACAGAAGAGAATGTTGTTGACAATATAGACTTGAGATTTCTGAAGCTGACAGCAACTTATTCCTATAGTAAGCCGTTTGATATTGACAATTCATTGTTTAATGTTAAGATGAAGCTGGACAGCAAGGATGATTCTGTGTCAAGCATCAGGATTACCCAAATCAAGATCCTGGAGACTGCCGGAAGGTCCGGAACAAGCAGCATTTTCGGGGAGAAGAATATAAACCAAGTTCTCTGGGATTCCAGTTCTGTAATAAATAAAGGTGTTATTCTTAGTGTTCCTGTTGAAGGCACTGAGACTGAGAAGAGCATTAGCGTGGAGATTTATTATGAGTTTACCAGGACTGACAGGGGAACAGAGACTGTTGAGAAGGGCTCTTATAAGAAGGATTTAAGCGATAAACTGCTTTTTGTCAATCCCACAGTTTCAAAGAGCTGCCCTTCCAACTGCGATGATAATAATATATGCACAGAGGATGTTTGCAGTGAGGACACAGATTATTTCTGTTCAAATATAATAACGCTTGGATCCTCCTGCTGCGGAAATGCTGTCTGCGACAGCAGTGAGAATGAGTGCACCTGCCGGGAGGACTGTGGAAAATGTGAAAGGGATTTTGGGGATTACATGACATTTATCTGCTCCGAGAATGACTGCAAGAGCAAGTTGAAGGATATTGAAGTAATGCAGCCAAAGACATTGATTGAGCAGCCTAACTTAAGGGATTTCCAGTTTGAGGTTAAGACAACATTTGATGAGCCTTTTGATATAAGAACCTCAAATATGCTGGTTGATATTGAGCTGACTAATAAGGAAGACACTATCTCCGGCATCAAATGCACAAAGTACCAGTTATTGGTTGGGGATGTGCTGCTGGGGGAGAGCGTTATCACTAAGAGCTTCGGCAGTATAGGAAGCCAAAACAGCTTAGAGGTTGAGTTTGATTTCTCAATGAAAGATGTAGAGGAAGAAAAATCACCTGTATTAAAAGCCAGCTGCGAGTATGATAAGACATCCGGAGATCAAACAGACCATGTTATAACCTCTTTCTCCCAGAACTTAGGGAATATTGTGTTTGTTAAGACTGAGATATAAAAATGAACCTCCCCGCACTAAAGTGCGGGGTATCATATTAAGCAAAGGAAGTAACTTTCCTTTGTTGTCCGCCAAAATTCCAATATCCCTGGG
>NZBG01000024.1 GCA_002687795.1 Candidatus Woesearchaeota archaeon | reverse complement strand
ATTGAAGAGTTCAGGAAAAAGACAAGATTTAATGAGAAATTAGGCTTAGATGACAGGGACAATGTTATCTTATCAATGATTTCCAAGAACCCGCATGTTTCGCAGGAAGAGGTTGCCAAAAGAATCAAGCTGAGCCAGCCTTCTGTGGGGGCAAGGATAAGGAAGCTTCAGCATAAAGGAATTCTTTATAATATTAATGGCGTGAATTTCAAGGTTGTTGACCTTCATCTTGCAAAGATTGATGTAAACTCAACTGATACAAACGCAATAGTGGAAGAATTTAAGGATTGTCCTTTCTTTGTTAATGCATTGGTAACATCAGGAAGGCATAACCTCTGCCTGTTATTCATGGGAACTGACCTAAAAAGATTAGAAGGTATTGTCAACCACCATCTCAGAGGCAACCCCAAGGTTAAAGATGTTGAAATGAACATAGTGATATCAACTGCAAAGGACCTTGTGCTGCCTTTGAATATTGATTACGAGAACAAGAAACAAACCAGCTGCAACCAGGATTGCAGGAATTGTGGTGAAGAGTTCTAAATTTTACTTTCTTTTGGCTTTTTTATGTATCCTGCATACTTTCTTTTTCTTATAAAATATAAAGCTAATTATTAAAAGAATAATGCCTGTTACTAAAAAGAATAGTTTATTTTCTGATAAAAAGCTTACTATTATTGAGATTATGCCTACAAATGAGAATATCGGCGCTAAAGTACAAGCGCATAAGCCGATAGAACTTGCATATGCGCCTATTCCCCCAAGAAAAGCCAAGATGGTTCCAAAGGCTGCTGTTATTTTTGCTCTGTTTGTATTCATTAAATTGATGGAACATAAATGCTTAATAAGCTTATCGTTAGGGAAAATACGTCAAAACAAAAATTTAATAAACAAATAACTTCAGAAAGTTCCTTATCCTAAAAAGGCAAAGGAAAAAATGATAGCAATAATCTTTGGATTAATAATGGGAATTGTCCATTACCTTAGCGGGCATCTTCTTTCAGAGAAAGCGCATTATTATAACCATATCATTTCATTCTCGGCTGGAATCTCTATAACCTATATATTTCTTGATTTATTTCCGCAGTTTAGCGAAGGGGCTGTGCAGATAAGCAAATTCCTGTTCATATTCGTGCTTTTTGGGTTTATACTGTTTCATCTTGTTGAAAGATACATATATCAGCATGCCCCCAAAAATAAGTTAATAAGAGATTTAGCCATTGAAGACTCTGTGATATCTTTTATTTATCATTTCATTGTTGGAATAATCATAGTGAACTTTGTTGAGCAGGGTGTGATGAAAGGAACATTATTCTTTATTCCTATATTGCTTTATACTGCAGTAAGCACACTACCTGTGGACAAAACCAAATTTAAGAGTATCAGGTTTATATTATCAATATCTACATTATTAGGTGTGTTGTTCGCAAGCTTTGTGAACATAACCATAATGATAGATAATATATTATTGGGCACTGTTATAGGAATACTATTGTTTACAGTCATAAGGCATTCCATTCCTCCCAGCGAAAAAGGAGAGCCATTATCTTTCATAATTGGCGTTGTGCTGTATACTTTGATGATAATATTTTTAAACTGGTCATTTGTATAGAACTAAATTGAAAAAAAGAGGTGAAAAAATGTGTAAATGCGGTGGTTTTTGTGCTATATCTGGAGTAGCAACATGGGGTTTCTTTGCTTTATTGCTTAGCTTATTGAATGTAAGCAATGCCTTGGTAAATGCATTATGGCTGACTATACTGATGTCAGTAGCTTTTGTAACCTGCCCTGTGCTGAACAAGAAGCTTGCAGAAGGCTGTACTTGCAAAGTATGCAATCCTGGCGCAGAAAAGCCTAAGCCAAAGAAAGGGAAAAAATAAGATAAATTTTTATACTTTTTATCTTAATTAATAAACTATGGCAATTGACGGGATAATTACACCAATCGTTATAGGAATAGCCGCTACACTCATATTAATGGGTAGTGCTAACATAGCAGTAAAGAAGATATTAAGGTTACTCCGTCATTATGGATATTCAATGACTTTTGGTGGATTGGTTATTTTCTCAATAGCTACAAGTTTCCCGGAGATTTTTGCGCATTTGATTGCTTCATTTAATATTCTTTCAGGTTCCTTACAATACGAGATTGCTTCAGCAACTGTGCTTGGCGCAAATATTGGCTCAGATGTTATCCAACAAACTCTTGTGTTGGGTATAGTTGTATTATTGACAGGAGGTTTGGTTTTCAAGAAAGATTTTCTATTAACAGCTTATCTGCCTATGATAGGCACTACGCTGATGACTTTAGTCTTACATGGGATGGGATATTGTCCAGAGCTGATGGGTTTATCCTTTTTGCAACGTTTATTGGATATATAGTCTTTCTCTACCGGAAGGAAGACGCTAGTCACAAAAAACTCAAGAAAGTTAAAGAGATTAATCTAGCAAAGAATATCATGATCTCAATAGCTTGCATTGTTTTAATATTGGTAAGCGCCCATTTCTTGTTATCAGCAACACAGCATATTGTGTTGATTACTGGATTAGGGGGTTCTTTGATAGGTGTAATAAGCCTTGGTGTTGCATCAGCATCGCCTGAGCTATTTACGGCAATATCTGGACTACGGCAAAAGGCAACAGGATTGTCATTAGGGACATTGATTGGAAGCAATATAACCAATCCTTTGGTGGCTATCGGAGGAGGAGCGCTTATCTCCACATATTGGGTGCCAAGGCCATTGATATATTGGGACTTACCAATGGAAACTATAACGGCTGCTTTGTTGTTATTATACCTGATTAGAACAAAAGGAAAGTTAGGAAAAGGAGGAGGAGTTTATTTGATAGTGTTGTACCTAATCTATCTTTTTGTGCGCATATTCTATTTTTCAGTGGATTAAGTGAGAGAAGGATAGGGATTATAACTTCTTATACTTGAGCAGCAAAGAGTTGCTTACAACACTCACGCTGCTCATTGCCATTGCTGCTCCCGCTATAATAGGGGAAAGGAGCCAGCCTGTGAAAGGGTAAAGCACTCCTGCAGCGAGTGGTATGCCTAAAGTGTTATAAAACAATGCCCAGAACATGTTCTGCCTTATCTTTGACATTGTTAATTTGCTTAGTTTGATAGACCTTGGCACATCTAAAAGATCGTTTCTCATTAACACTATGTTGCCTGTTTCCATGGCAACATCTGTGCCTGAACCCATGGCAATTCCAATATCAGCCTGAGCCAATGCAGGAGCATCGTTAATTCCATCCCCCACCATCGCAACCTTTCCTTTTTTCTGAAGCTTCTTTACATAATTAGCTTTATCCTCTGGTAAAACTTCTGCAAACACATGGTTTATTCCAGCTTGTTTAGCGATTGCATTAGCGGTTCTTTTATTATCGCCTGTTATCATATAAACAAAGATTTTCATATCCTGCAGCTTGTTAACAGCAGTTTTTGATGTTTCCTTGATGGTATCTGCAACAGCTATAATACCCTGAACTTTTTTCTTGTCTGAGATAACCATAACAGTCTTTCCCTGTTCTTCAAGGCTTTCTATCTTGGCTTTTAACTTCTTAATATTAATCTTATTATCAGCCATAAGTTTCGCATTGCCAAAGTAGTATTGGATCCTGTTCAGTTTTGCTTTTATGCCATGGCCAGGTATTGCCTTGAAAGCTTTAGGCTCTTTAAGAGCCAGCTTTTCCTGTTTTGCTTTGTTTACAATAGCTTCTGCCAAAGGATGCTCAGAGTTTTTTTCTATGCTTGCTGCCAGTTGAAGTAATTTATTTTCAGAGCCTATGTTTATTGGCATTATGTCTGTTACTTCTGGAACGCCTTTTGTTATTGTTCCTGTCTTGTCAAAGATGATGGAACTTAGCTTGTGAGCTGTCTCAAGGGCATCTCCGCCTTTGATAAGGATTCCTTTTTTAGCGCCTTTGCCTGTTCCTACCATGATTGCTGTTGGGGTTGCAAGACCTAAAGAGCATGGGCATGCAATAACAAGGACTGCTACTGAGGTTATCAAAGCAAACTGAATCTCTTTGCCAAATCCAAAGTACCAGGTTAAAAAAGTTATAATTGATATGCCTATCACAACAGGAACAAAATATGAGGATACAACGTCAGCAAATCTTTGTATTGGAGCCTTTTTTCCTTGGGCTTCTTCAATTAATTTAACAATTCTTGACAATGTTGTATTTTCTCCAACTTTTGTTGCCTTGAACCTGAAGCTGCCGTGCTTGTTGATTGTAGCTCCTGTTACTATGTCACCTTTCTTCTTTTCAACCGGCATGCTTTCCCCGGTAATCATGCTTTCATCAACAGATGAAATGCCTTCTACTATATTTCCATCCACTGGAATTTTTTCTCCTGGTTTGACTATGATTATATCTCCTTCAACAACATCGTCAATCTTTATCTTAATCTCTTTTCCCTTTCTTATTACTGTTGCTGTTTTGGGGGATAAGCCCATAAGCTTTTTGATTGCTTCAGAGGTTTTCCCTTTTGCTATGGCTTCAAGGAGCTTACCCATTATGACTAAGGTTATGAGAATTGCAGATGTCTCAAAATACTGGCCAAGTTCCGGCTTAAATAACACTGCATAGACGCTGAATAAGTAAGCTGCGCTTGTGCCAAGAGCAACAAGCGAATCCATGTTAGCAGTCTTGTTCTTTAAAGCAGCCCATGTTCCCTTATAAAACTGCCAGCCAACATAGAACTGGATAGGTGTTGCTAAGAACCAAAGAATATAATCCTGGTATGGAACCATTATGTCAAGCCACATGAATACCATGCCAATAATAAAAGCTGGAATAGCAAAAATAAGGCTTAGAATGAATTTGTTTCTTAGACCTTTGATTTCCTCTTTTTGCATAAGTTCCTGTTTTTTAAAATCATCTTTTCCTGTGCTAAGCATGGCTTTATAGCCTTTATCCTCAATTATTTTCATTATAACTTCTTCTGAAAGCTGCGTTTCATCAAAAAGCACAGTTGCCTTGTTTGTGGAGAAGTTTACATTAGATTCTTTTACGCCTTTTGCTTTTGTTAAAGATTTATTGATTATAGTCGCGCAGCTTGCGCAGTGCATCCCGGTTATTTGGAGGTTTGTTGTTTTCATTTTTTGGATAGATTAGACTATTTTATTTACTATTAATTATATTAATGCTTTCATCTAAACCTAAAAGCTCCTGCCACTATGTCAGATTTCTTTATTAACACATTATTTCCCTCAATCTTATGCTCTAAAAAGGATGGCCAGCAGCCACCACCAAGGTTTTCACTGCCCAAAGCATTAATCTTAAAGTTTCTGCTGCATTTGTTGCATACTACATCACTACCCCTTTGAGAGTATCCTTGCGAACCACCGCAGACATCACAGGCATCAAAGGCTGTCCTTACATTGCCGTCTGTGCCTTTTACAACAAAATACTTTACTCTTACACCTCCAGCATCAAAAGAATATTTCTCCATTTTTGATGATACCTCAGAGAGAGATCCTTATATAATCATCACTAACAACAGCGCTTCCTGTGGGTGTTTTTGTGCTTGAAGTGCAACCCGCCAAAAAGACCCCTAAAATCATAACCAATAAGACTTCTGTAATTATTTTTTTCATTCTTAATTTTCATCCAATTAATCTTTATTTTAAGTACTGCACCCTGATAATTGGGCTAATCTGGGAAAATGTTGCTCACCGCGATAATTAGTCCCATCTATTCTCCAGGTAGGGTAGCTTGTTACCCCGGCTGCTAAGCACTCGTTTTTATCAACATCGCAGTCAACAAAGTCAACATATCCAAAAGACTTGCCAAAAGCTTTCTTTTGATTTTGGCAATGGCTGCACCATTCTGTTCCATACATCTTCACTCCTTTCTCTGTCAGGCATTGGGCAAAATCATCATATTTACCTTGACCTGAACACCCATTAATTACTAACAAAACCATAAAAATCCCTAAAAAATAAAAAATTAATTTTCCTAAAATCATTTTGCTAATTCCTGGTCAATTATAGACTTAAATGCTGAAAACGACTGCGCTCCTGAAATCAATTTTCCATTAATAAAGAATGCTGGTGTTCCGCTCACTCCTAGTTTAGCGCCATCATTAAGGTCTTTTGTAACCTCATCAGCCATTTTCCCTGAGTCAAGGCACTCATTGAACTTAGCTGTATTAAGGCCGAGGTCAGAAGCGTATTTTTTTAAGGAAGCAACATCTATACTCCCTTGATTCTCAAAAATCTTATCATGATATTCCCAGAATTTGCCTTGCTCGTCTGCGCATTCGGCAGCTTCTGAAGCTTTTTGTGCGTTTTGATGAAATCTTAATGGGAAATCCCTATACACAAGCCTTATTTTTCCCTGTTCAGCAAGCTCTTTCAGCTTTGGGACTGGCGCTTCCCAAGTTGGGTCACGGGACTTAAACTGGCTCACTAATCCTTCATGAGTTCCAGCTGCTGCGCCGCAGTAAGAGCATTCAAAATCTGAAAATTCAACCACAGTTACTTTGGCATTATCGGGTCCTATGGAAGGGTCATCATCTGCTATAGCTGATAGGTCTGCTTGAGGCTCTGACTCAGGAGAAGGCGTTGGTGCCTGCGCCCCCTGTGGGGCTGTATCTTCACCGGTTTTTATCTCTGAACCAGAAATCGATAAACTTTCAATCTTATTTGATAAACCTGAAAGCTGAGTTAAGACAAACAGCATCAAGAGAATATTTATTGCAAAACCTATTATCAATAACTTATCCAAACCAACTTTATTATCTTTCCTATGCCTATGATGAACCTCATGCTTAGGTTTATGTGTTCCATGCTCTCTCTCATGTTCTTTATGGGTTTCATGTTCCATTTTTTATCATGCCTCTTTTAGTTTTTATCTTCCACCGCAGCCGCAGCCCCCTCCTGTTGCAGCTCCGCATGTAGGACTGCCGCAGCTTCCGCCGCAGGAGCCTTTTTGCTGTTCAGGCACAGCAGCCAACTCTTTTTGAACAGCTTCTTCATTGCCTAAATCAATATCATCTTTAACAATAAAAGTTCCGGGGATCATGCCCATCCAACAGCTCCATCTAATTGTGCCTTCTTCTTTAGGGGTAAATTCTATCACTTGCTCTCCTCTTTTAATATCAAAGTTTAATCCGTATTTTGGTACTTGGATAGCGTTATTACATCCATTGATTTCTTTTCCTTCAATTATCCATCTAACAGGAACTCCTTTCTTCAAAACAAATTTATCAGGCTTCCAGCCATACCTGTTAACCTCCATCCTGATTTCCTGGAAACCTTTGTTTAATAATGGTGTATTTTCTGATTTTGTTCCCACTGTGCTGCCTGTTATGCTGTTTGCGCCAGTAACATAATCAACCATAGACTTAAAGTCATAACCAGTGCCTGTTAAAACTAAGCCGTTGTTAACCATAACAAGGCCTAAGATAATCACAATAGCTCCTGATGCTTTAAGGATTTTATGAGTCATCTTGCTTGAAAGGTAACTTGCAAAATAGCCAAATCCTAACAGGGCTGGAAGAGTTCCTAGACCAAATACGAATAAGAGTTTGGCGCCTTCAAGTATGCTGCCTGTACCGGCTGCCATGATATATATGGCTTGTAGTGGGCCGCAGGCAATCATGAAACCGTTTAATAACCCTATTACCAAAGGGCTTGATTGTCTCTGAGACTCTTTGCCAACAAACTTTGATAAGAATTTTGGTGTTTTGAACTGTATCTTTCTTAGGGCTGGAATAATATTCAGCATTTTTAGTCCGAATAATATTAGAAATGAACCTGCAAGTAATCCAGCAATTCCTCTCATCATTGGCGTAAAGGCTATGATTGAACCTATTAAGCCGAAAATAGCTCCTATAAGTGTATAAGATAAAGTTTTTCCAATACCATACATCAAATGGGATTTATGCGAACTTTTTCCTTCTTGCGCATTTTTAGCTGTATATGAAACAACGAAACCGCCGCACATGCTTATGCAATGGAAGCCTGTTAATAATCCCACTATAAACAATAAGCCATATCCCATATTCTGGCTTATTTGGGGCAGATTTATACCATCAACCAGTCTTAAGATAAAATATCCTGCCACAAGAAATCCTATAATAGCAAATATCCAGCCAATAGGTTTCTTGCTTTTCTTAGATTTCTCTTCATCAAGAAGATAACATGTATAACCCTTTTCTTCTATTTTGTAAAGTATATCATCAGTATTAGTTTTTGTTCCATCAAAGATAACAGACCCTGTTTCTGTTGCGTAATCAAACTCTGCTTCTTCAACACCATCAACCTTTAATGCCTGTCTTTTTATTATTTCAGCGCAGCTCTCGCAGGTTGTGCCTTCTGCGATGAATTCCTGCTTGATTATATTGTTATTTGTCATGTTTATTCAACATTGTATCCTTCTTTAGCGATAATTGTTTTGATTAACTCTTCATCTGTTTTTGACTCATCAAAACTGACTTCTGCGGTTCCGTCTTTATGTGAAACCTCTGCATTACTTATGCCTTCAGTTTCTTCCAAACTATCTTTGATTAGAATTTCACAGCTTGAGCAGTGCATGCCTTTTACGTTTAATGTTATGTTTTTCATTATTATCAACCTCCATTTAATGAGATAATAAGACATTTATTAATATCATTCGAATGAAAAATAAATGGCTGGAACGTTTAGAAGCAGAGAATTATTGTCCTGGAACGTTTAGAGATGTTTTTAGAACTTCTTCCTCAAAAACACTTCATTGGTTTTTCCTGAAGGCTTTCTTGAGATTATATCCCTTTCTTCCAATGATTTAAGAGTTAATGATAATGTGCTTTTTGAGATGCCTGTTCTGTATCTTAATGTAGATTGTTTTATGCCATCCTGTTCTTTGGTTGATTTTAGTATGTTTTGCTCATCTTCGTTGAAGCTGCTGAGGAATGCATGGAATTCATCTTTATCTTTTTCCTGCTTTTTGGCTTCTTCTAATGCTGAGGAGACTTTTTCTTGGTGCTCTGCTAGGATTTCCTGAGTTTTGTCAAAGAATATCAAATAGACTCCTAATATGGTTAAGGCAGCTGAAAGAACCCAACCTATAATGTAAACTATATAATCCCTGTCTTCATGAAGACATGTACCGTCATCAAGGTAACATGAGCCTCCCTGCTGCATGATGATTTGCCTAATAGCAATGTCATCCTTGATCTTTATCCAGAATATGAGGCTAGCTAGCAGGATTCCGGCTATGATAAGGATTGTGCCTATCTGTTTTTGGTTCATTGTTTGATTTAAGAACAATATATGTATATAATATTTGCGTTTAAATGTAATAGTCTATCCTTTAACGCTCCCATCAACCCCAACAATAATTTTCTTTAATGTAATCCTTTTACCAGATTCATTCAAGGCTTCTTCAACAACATTATACAAACCATAACAGCACGGTACTTCCATTATTGCAACTGTTATTGTGTTAAGATTATTCATTTCTATAATTCCTTTTATTTTTTCTTTGTACCCTTCTACATTATCAAGCTTGGGGCATCCTATTGCTATTGATCTTCCTTTGATCAATTGGCTTTGGAGGTTTGGGTTTGCAAAGCCAACGCAGTCTGCTGCTATTAACAAGTCTGAGTCCTGAAAGAAGGGCGCAGATGGAGGCAATAGGTTTAACTGTATTGGCCATTGTCTTAGCTCTGATTCCTGTTCAGAAGCTGGTTGATTGGTTTTTGGTTTTAATTCTCTTATCTGCGTTCCTGGACAGCCGCAGGGTAAATCTTCTTCCATCTTAGTTTCCTCCATTGGTACTTCTATATTTTTTTCTTTTAGAAAGTTTATTGCTTCATTGAGCAGCTTTGTTTCCCCATGATCTTTGAGATGTTTTAGATGAGCTTTGATTGTGTTTGTTCCATGCTTCACTATGTTTTCCATTGTCTTCTTTTCATCGTAAGGCTCTGCTTCCCTTTCTTCTATTGTTATCGCTCCTTCAGGGCAGTGGCCTATGCAAGCTCCTAAGCCGTCACAGAATAAGTCGCTGATTAATCTGGCTTTATGGTCTATAATTTGGAGAGCTCCTTCAGGACAGTTTGGGATACATTTGCCGCAGCCGTTGCATTTATCTTCATCTATTTTTATTATGTTTCTTTTTGACATTTTCAAGATTTATTACAAGGTCTTTATATTTCCTAACAGTTTCTTTTCCACCTTTTTTTAACTCAGCTTTTTTAAATTCATTAAGCTGTTTATCCTTTTCATCTTTGGTAAACATTCTCTCTGCAAGAGGATATAAAATATCATCTTCTTTTTCAATGTGCTCTCTTAATAATTCTATATAACCTCTTGCATTTTTGATTATTTCATTCACAATGTTTTTATTGCCTTTTTTAAATTCTTCATTTGCTTTTATAATGCCTTTAACAAAATCCCTTCCCTGTTCATGTTCTATGAGCATAGCCTCAACAGGACTGTCTTTTTCAGGCATGCCTTTCTTAATCATCTCTTTGAATAAAATATCTTCCTCTTTTGCGTGATGGAATTTATCTGCAAAATTTCTTACAAAGCTGGTTCCATAGTTACTCCTTTCTCAAGCCTGTTTACAGCATTCTCTAATACATTAATCATTCTTTTTATTAACTTATGTTCTTCTGCCAAATCATTAGTCAGGTTCATTTTATCCTCTTAATCAACTAAATGAAAAAAACATACATTTGATTGCTGATAAAGTTTTAAATACCTTATATACAATATTTTTCTCATAATCTTCTTTTATATGATACAAAAATTCTTCAACTGCTTTATTCCCAAACTTTTCTCTTACAATCTCCAGATTTTGAGGAATTTTGATAATATCATGCCTTTTAGGATGAATATCAGGATTTTTGTAATCCTCATTCATCCATTTATGAAGTTCTATAAAAGATTTGCCTGTTCTAAGCCTGCTTAACTTGGTATGTTCTTCATCATTGGGCATTTTGTTTTTCTCCAGAAACCGTAATTATTTCCTGCTTTATAGAAATCTTTTTGCCTGACTTTTCAACAGCTTCTTCAACTATGCTTTGCAATCCAAAACAGCATGGAACCTCCATATGTATTATAGTAACACTTTTTACATTCCCAGCCTTAATTATCTCTCCAATCTTCTCTGCGTAATCTTCTGTTTCATCTAATTTAGGGCATCCAATAACAACTGGCCTTCCTTTTAAGAAATCAGAATGGAAATTTGCATATGCAAATGGCACGCAATCCGCTGTTATTACCAAATCCGCATTCTCAAAGTATGGTGCACCAGGTCCAACCAAATGAAGCTGTATAGGCCATTGCTTTAGTTCTGATTCCTGTCTTGCTGATGTTTTACTTTCTTTTGTTTTTTTATCTCTAAAGTCCTGCATTGCTGATCCAGGACAGCCACATGGTATATCTGCCATTTTATCAACCTCCAGTTTGTTTTAGTATTTTAGCTATTTCATTGAATATTATTTCTTCTTGTTCCTTAGGCAAGTAATGAATCTTCACAACATCTTTAAATTTACAAATGCCTATCTTACAAGTTGTGCAACCAATTTCATGTTTATCCAATACTTCTCCTATCTTAGGATATTTCTCTATCACATCTTTTATAGCCATCTCGCCAAGCTCATTTATTGTTGCCATGTGATGTTTCACTTGATATCTTTTATATATTAGGTAGTAAAACGATACTTATATAAATAGGTATTAGTTTCCAAAAGTATACTATGGATAAGGATTGCACAATATACAAAACTACGAATTTTATAGGAAAAAGATGGACATTGCTTATATTATTAGAGCTATATAGAGGTAAACAAAAACAGAAGAGATATTCTCAGCTTAAGAATAATTTGCCAGGTATAACTCCTAAAATCTTATCAGTAAGATTAAAAGAACTGGAGAAAGAAGAATTAATAATAAAGAAGATTGATACAAATATCTTTCCAATAAAGTGTGAGTACTCTTTAACAAAAAGTGGAGAGGATTTTATTAAGATAATAAAGGATATTAAGAAATGGGCATTGAGATGGAAAACCAAGAATACTATTTGCAGAAATGCTGACTGCAGAGAGTGTATATTATAAAATGATTTACAAACCAAGGGAAGACTCTCTTTTATTAAAGAAATATGTTAGTAAATATTCTAAAGGCCTTGTGTTAGACATTGGCACAGGCTCAGGGATATTGGCTGTTGAGGCTGCTAAAAAGGCTAAGAAGGTTGTTGGTGTTGATATTGATGAGAAAGCTGTTAAATATTGTAAGAAGAATGCTAAGAATAAGAAGATTAGGTTTGTTAAGAGTGATTTGTTTAAGAATGTTAAGGGTAAGTTTGATTTTATTGTGTTTAACCCGCCGTATCTTCCTGAAGATAAAATGGATAAGGATAAAGCCCTTGATGGGGGAAAGAAAGGGTATGAAGTTATTGAAAGGTTTTTGGTGGAAGTTAATGAGCATTTAAAGCCTAATGGAAAGGTTCTATTGTTATTCTCCTCCCTTACCAACAAGGAAAAGGTTGAGCAGTTTATTAATAGGAATCTGTTGGAATCAAAGTTGTTGGAAGAGAAAAGCTTCTTCTTTGAGAAACTGTATGTTTATCTTTTGTCTAAATCTAATATCCTGAAAAAGCTTGAGAAAAGGTTCAGCAATATAAGATATTTAGCAAAAGGCCATAGAGGGTTGTTGTTCACAGCATTGTATAAGAAAAAGAAGGTTACCATTAAAATAAAGAATCCTGAGAGTGAAGCTGTTGGAAGGATAAGCAATGAAACAGATTGGTTGAAGAAGCTTAACAAAGCCAGAATTGGCCCTAAATTATTATTTAAAGATAAAGAATATTTTGCTTATAATTATATTGAAGGGGATTTTATCCTTGATTTTATCAGGAAAGCAAAGAAGAAAGAAGTTATTGATATTATTAAGAATGTTTTTGGGCAGATGTTTGTTTTAGATAAGTTGGGTGTTAATAAGGAAGAGATGCATCATCCTGTTAAGCATGTTATTATTGGGAAGAGTTTGAAAGTTACTTTGCTTGATTTTGAGAGATGTCATAAGAGTTTAAAGCCTAAGAATGTTACCCAATTTGTTCAGTTTGTTTCATCTAGTAATGTCCAGGACTTATTAAAGAAAAAAAGGGTTAAGGTGAGCAGAAGCCTAATAAGAAAATATGCAGCTAAATATAAAAAAGAGAGAATAAAAGATAACCTGAACAATATTTTAGATTGCATAGAATAAAAACATAAATTATATTAACAACCTTGCCTTACCTTTTCTAAAATGATTCTTTTTGCCAACCTATGGTATACAATTCTTGTTGCTATTGTTCTAATCATATTAGCAAGCCTAAAGATTGTTAAGCAGTATGAAAGGGGCGTTCTTTTTACATTAGGCAAGTTTTCTGGCGTCCTTAAGCCAGGGCTGAAGATTGTTATTCCGGTAATCCAGACCTGGGACAGGATTGATATGAGGATTAAGGCTGTTGATGTGCCAAGTCAGGAATGCGTTTCTAAGGATAATGTGAGCCTAAAGGTTAATGCAGTGCTTTATTATAAGGTGGAGTTTGCTGAGAAGGCTGTTATTGAGGTTGAGCATTTTGGCTATGCAGTTAGCCAGTTAGCTCAGACAACTATGAGAAATATTGTTGGCGAGTTTGAGCTTGATGAAATCCTGCAGAAGAGAGAAGATATCTCCAGTAAGATACAGACTATTGTTGATAAGGATACTGATCCCTGGGGTATCAAGGTTAAGAAGATAGAGATTAAGGATATCGAGCTGCCAGAGACTATGAAAAGGGCTATGGCTCATCAGGCGGAATCTGAAAGAGATAGAAGAGCAAGGATTATTCTCGCAACAGGAGAGCAGCAGGCTGCTCAAAAGCTTGCAGATGCAGGTAAAACTATTGGATCAGAACCAGCAGCTTTACAGTTAAGATTGTTCCAGACAATGAGCGATATCTCATCAGAGAAGAACAGCACCATTATAATGCCTGTGCCTATGGAACTATTGGAATATATTAAAAGCATGACAAAGAAATAGGCTTATAATTCTAAAATCCGATTAACTTAAATATTAATTATGCTAAGTTATTTCTCATGCCAACCAAAAGAAGCTTCAAATGCAAGCACTGCGGTGAATGCTGCAAGCTGATTGTCAAGGTTTCCAAGGACGATATCAAAAGGATAGAGAAAGCAGGGCATAAGAAAGAATCCTTTCTTGTAGAAGATCCCATGGAGCCTGATTCTGTTATAAAAGACAGCATGAAAAGGGTGAACAATAGATGCATCTTTTCTTATAATAAGGGTGACAAGTACTTGTGCGGGATCTATAAGCTAAGGCCTGATAACTGCAGGATTTACCCATTCTTCAATAAACAGGTTAAAACATGCAAGCCTGATACCCTGCTCAAATGGTGGTAAATCCCAAAACTATTTAAATGAACATTCAATTTCTATGTATGGTGATATACAATGGTAGATTTCAAGCTTACAATATCAGAGAAAACCGGTAAAAGCTATCAAACAGTCATAAACGAGCCTGATAGCAAGACATTTATCGGGAAATCAATAGGCGATAAAATAAAGGGAGAAATAATCAATCTTACAGGCTATGAACTGCTAATAACCGGTGGTTCTGATTCATCAGGCTTTCCTATGAGAAGGGATGTAAGAGGCTCAGCAAGGAAAAAGATATTAGCTGTTAGCGGTGTTGGCCTGAAAAAGAAAGAAAAAGGCATAAAACAGAGAAAAACCGTTTGCGGGAACACGGTTCATGCTAATATCTCTCAAATAAACCTGAATGTTGTAAAGGCAGGAAGTAAGAAGCTGGCTGATGTGTTTGGAAGCAAAGAAGGAGAGAAGAAAGAGGAAAAAGCTCCTGAAAAAGAAACTAAAGAAGAGAAAAAAGAAGAAAAGAAACCAGAAGCAAAGGAAGCGCCAAAGGAACAAAAGCCTGAAGAAACCCCAAAGAAGGAAGAGCCTAAACAAGAAGAACCAAAAGAAGAAAATAAACCTGAACAAAAGGAAGAAAAAAAGTAAATGAACGAAGTTTCTCTTGTTTTCCAAAAGTACAGGGAATATACGGATTCTTTCTTAAAAAAAGGAGGTTTTCCTGTAAAAGATACATCAGCTGGTTACTGGGGAATATCTATATGTGAAGAGGTGTTTGAGCTGTTTAAGAAGCTAAGGTTAAGGCATTGCAATAATTTCCTTGACTTAGGCTCAGGCGATGGAAGGGTTACTGCAATCGCAAGCCTGTTCACAAACGCGACCGGGGTAGAGGCTGATAAAGGGCTTTATGAAACAAGCCTAAAGATTAAAGATGAATTAAAGCTAAACTGTAACTTCATTAACAAAGACTTTTATGAGCTTGACATCAGCAAGTTTGATATAATATATTGCTTTCCCGGCAGTTTGGACTATAAATTTGAGAGAAAGCTGGCTAAAGAGCTAAAAGGCAAGCTAATCCTGACCGGGCCTTACTCCTTAATCAAAAGCATGGACAAAAGGAAGATAATCGAGGTTAATGGAAATATGTTTGTTGTGTACTCAAGATGAAAAAATATGATATTTATGCAATCGGAAGCCCTTTGATGGACATTTTTACTGAAACTGGGCATGAGAATTTAGCAGCTTTAAGTCTCAAAAAGGGAGAAATGCACCTTGTTAATGAAGAGCATTCGATAAGGTTAACAGAAGGGATCAAGGATAAGGTAATCAAAACCTCTCCAGGTGGTTCAGCTGTTAATGTTGCTGTTGGCCTGGCAAAGCTTGGCGGGAAATCTGCATTCTGCGGTGTTATTGGTCATGATGAACATGGAAACTCATTTGAAAATGATCTTGTAAAGGATGGAATCATACCACATGTTACCAGAAACAACAGAAAGACAGGGCATGTTATAACCTTTATAACAGATGACAGCGAGAGAACATTTGCAACACATCTTGGCGCAGCTTTAGAGCTTAGAAAGGAACATATCAGGGAAGAGGAGATAGCTGAAAGCAAAATACTGCATATAGAAGCGTATATGTTAGAAGACCCTGCTCTTAAAGAAGCCTGTATTCATGCAATGGATATTGCTAAAAAGAATAATGTTAAGGTCTCACTTGATTTAAGCGACCCTGCATTAATAAGAAGGAACCTTGAAGATTTTAAGAAAATAATAAGAGATTACACAGACATTGTTTTTGCTAATGAAGAAGAAGCAAAGACATTCACTGGCTTAGAGCCTGAAGAGGCTCTGCATAAGATAGCTGAAGAGGTTGAGACTGCTGTTGTAAAGCTGGGAGATAAAGGTTCTATTATCAAACATAAAGGAAACACCCATAAAGTAAATGCATTCAAAGCTAATGCTGTTGATACCACTGGGGCAGGCGATATTTTTGCTGCAGGTTTTTTATATGGGTTATGCAAAGATTATGATATAGAAAAATGCGGTAAGATAGGCTCTTATTTTGGCGCAAAAGTAGTGGAGCAGGTTGGCGCAAGGCTTGAGCATGATTTGAAAAAGGAGCTTGATAAGTTAAATGAAACCTGAAGAAATCCCTAAGAAACTGGAGAAATTCCCTGAGTTCAATGAATGGAGAAAGAAGAATAAAGAGAGCTTTCTTTCATACCTGTTTAAGATTCTCCCGGGAGAAGAAGAATGGCAGGCTGGTTATTATAGTAAGAAAAAGGATAATATTACAACCTTTAAGCTGACTGAGAATAATATGGAGATAATACCTGAACAGGAGGTTTTTAAGAAAGAGGAAACAGATGTTTTTGGGCTTGAGCTTGATAAGGTTAAGGTAAGCCTTGAGGAAGCATTGGGGATTACAAACAAATTAAGGGCAGAGAAGTATAAGGTTGATTCTACAAAGATCATTGTTATACTGCAGAAGCTTGGTATAGGACAGGTATGGAACATTACATATATCACCAGCGCCTTATCCACACTGAATGTTAAGATTGACAGCTCTTCCGGTGAAGTTCTGAGCGAAGAGCTGGTTCCTTTGGTTAAGTATAAGGATGAATAAAACAATTCTATTTTATATATTTTCCATCACAACTTTATTTAAATAATTCTGATTTTTCCTGATTATAAAATGAGCCTGAATATTGATGATATTAAGGTCTTAAAAGGCAGTGATGGCAGTCTTGGCTGGCCTGTTGCTGTCAAGGACAGGGTTGCTTATCATCTGTTTAAGGAATCAGGAAAAAACAATGCTTCTGATTTGCCTAATGTTGCTGTGACTTTCTTATGGACTATGAGGGACGCTGTTATTCCCAGGCTTGATAAGGAGAATCTTGCGATTGCCACTAACTTTTACACACCATCAGGACTTACAGGGATGTTAAGGAATATTTTAGGCAATCCTTACATAAGATATATCATAATGCTGGGTGAGGAGTATTCTTCCAAGTCCGGAGATGGCACTGCTAAGAGTGATGAAGGGGTTGAGCTTACAAGCGCTAATGCATTAAGGGCTTTCTTTGAAAAAGGCATTGATGAAAACAGAAAGGTTCCAGGGTTTGAGAATTCTGTGTATATTGATAAGAATATTCCTACTGAGATGGTTATGAAGGTTAAAGATAATGTAAAGCTTATTGATTTGAATAAGGATATGCCTGATGCAAGCTTTGAGGAGAAGATTGAGAAAGCAAACGACTTGATTAGGATGCTTGAGAGGAAAGAGCCTTTTATTGAGCAGCCATACACCTTTGAATATGAAAAGTCAAAGGTTGCTATGCAATATGAAGGGGGACCTTTGGTTGTGCATTGCAGTACAATTCCTGAAACCTGGGTTGAGATCATACATAATATCTATAGGTATGGAAAGGATAACCTTATGAATGCAGAGACTGACAGGTGGATCAAAGAAATCAATAATATGGTTGCTGTTATACATGACCCGCAGAACATTGATTTATCATATAACCCTTTCCTTGTTCCATTAACAAATGAAAAGATTGAGGCTTATAAGAAAGAGATTTTGTCTCCTATACTGCCTGAAGGCAAGGCTTATACTTATGGGAATAAGCTGAGGGCTTATTATTATCCTTCTGCTGAGGAAATCAAGGAGTTGGTTAGTTCTAAGGAGTATAAGGATTTTGAGTTTGGCCAAGGTTCACATTTAGATGCAAATCTAATTTATAAGAAAAACAAGCTTGGAAAGGAATGCTGTGAGATTGACCAACTGCAGGATATGATTGAGGTTCTTAAGAGAGACCCTAAGTCAAAGAATGTTGTGGCAATTACATGGCATGCCCAGGATGAGCTGATGAGAAAGCATAAGAGCAGCCCATGCCTTGTATTCCTACAGGCATTGATTCATGATGAAAAGCTTAACCTGTTTGTGTTCTTCAGAAGCCATGACATGACTCAGGGCTGGCCTGAGAATGCTTATGGATGCGCTGCAATACAGAAAAGGATTGCTGATGAAATAGGAGTTAAGCCTGGAATTCTTACTATCACTTCAGGAAGCGCGCATATCTATAATCATTATTATCAGCAGGTTGAGGATACGCTTGCTAAGTTTAGAAAACAGAAGATTGATTACAATGATGCAAGAGGGAATTATGTTATTGAGGTAAAAGATAATAATATTGTGCTTACCCATGTTGATAAAGAGAGTAATCAGGAGCTTGAGAGGTTTGAAGGGAAGACTGCCTTGGATATCGGTTTGAAGATTTCTCATGTTGGGCAGATTTATAAGACTGACCATGCAATCTATCTTGGCAGGGAACTGCAGAAGGCTGAGCATGCCTTGAAGTTTAGGAAAAAGTATGAACAGGATGTTGAATTAGGCTTATAGACTTCTAATAAAAACATTTATATGCCAGTATACATATTAGTATACTGCAAAGTCTAATTTATTGTTACAAAAAGAGGTGTTAAAAAATGAGAAAAATGGAGAAATGGTTCTTATTAATATTAATTCTATGTATTGGTATTGTTTATGCGCAGGATGATATGTTTGCCAGAGAGGCTACTCTTGATGAAAGTGCTTTTGAGGATTTTGAAGACGAGGAAATGTTTATTGAGGAAGAAATCATAGAAAATAAGGCAGGCATAACTCCTGACAGCCCACTTTATGTTGTTGACACGTTTATAGATGATGTCAGGCTTACCTTAAAGAAGGGGAAGGATAAGGCAGAGTTTGCCTTAAAGGTTACTGAAGAAAAGGTTGCAGAAGCAAAGCTAATGGTTGATAAGAATAAACCAGATGAAACTAAGAAAGCTTTGGCAAGAGCACATAATATTTCTACAATTATAGAACAGGAAGCAAGCCCTGATTTACAAAACGAAACAAATGAAAGGATGGCTGCTATTAATGCGATATTAAAGGAGATGGAAGAATCAATGCCAGCTGACTGGGATGAAGTTAAAAGTATGATTGATGCGCAAAGCACACAGGCAGATAAAAATAAGATGGCAGTTGAGCTTGCTGCAAAAATCCAGAATTTATGCGAAAAACTTGCTTTGCAGGACTGGAAGCTAATGGAAGCAGAGCCAAGATGTGATATTGATAATGCCCTTGACTGGCTGGATGAATATATAGGGGATGATCTAAAAGACAGGGAAGAAAAAGCAAAAGAAGGAATTATGGATGGAATGGCACAATGCTTTATTGATCCAAGAGAGTGCGATTGCAGCAAGATACCTGTTAAAAGCCATAGAAAAGTGTGCGAAAAGGCTGTCCCTTTAGCAATTGAATGCGAGTTTGAATTTAATCAAAGGGCTTGTGATGAGCTAGATACAATAGAAATGCCTGAAGGGTTTGAAGATAAAGAATTTACAGAGCATGTAAGAGAAAAAGAAAGAGAGATGTTTGATGATTTTATGCCTCCTGAATGCGTGAGAGAAGGCCTAACTACACAAGAAGAATGCGAGGAACTGATGTTTGAAATTTATGGGTCTCCGCCTGATGAATGTATGGAGAATGGCGAGTTTATAGGTCCAATGGAGTGCGAGGAAATTATGGTTGAGATATATGGCCCTACTCCACTGCAGTGCCTTGATGAAGACGGCATTTTTATAGGAGAGCAAGAGTGCATGGACATAATGCTGCCGCAAGAATGCAAAGATGCTGGTGCCTATTCAAGAGAAGAATGCAAGGAAATTATGATGGAAATTATGCTGCCTCCTGAATGTCTAGAAGCTGGAGCAACCACAGAAGAAGAATGCATGGAAATAATACTACCCCCTGAATGCAAAGAAGCTGGTGCCTATTCAAAAGAAGAATGCGAGGAAATCATGGGTGATATATATGGCCCAACACCACCAGAATGCCTTGATGAAAATGATAATTACATCGGAGATGAAGAATGCATTGCTGCAATAAACCCTGAATGCGCTGAAGCTGGGGGAACAACATTTGATGACTGTGAAGGCATGTGGGGTGATGAGGGAGGAGATTCCAACACAATGCCAAGGGAATGCATGGATAATGGACAGTATATTGGAATGCATGCATGTGAGGAGGCAATGTGGGATATGATGGGAAGGCCCCCAGAAGAATGCTTTAGAGAAGGGCAATACATAGGGGGAGATTATTGCAAGCAACTGACAGGAGTAGAATATGCTGGAGCCCATCCTGATGAGTGCGTGGAAGGAGATATGTTTATTGGCCATGAAGAATGCGCAGGTATAATGGGCTGGGGTGAAGAAGGAGAAGAAGGTGAATTTGGGCCTTCACCTCCAGAGTGCCTGGATGAAATTGGATGGTATGTTGGTGATGAGGAATGTATGAAAAGGATTGATCCAGGGTGTGTTAGCCTTGGCGCAAGCAACTGGGAAGAGTGCCATAATATGATGAAAGAGAGGTATGGCGCATCACCTGATGAATGCTTTGAAGGAGAAGGGATGGGATTTATAGGAGAATTGAAATGCGCAGTTATAATAGAAGAGTTGTATGGAGGCGAAGGAAAATTTGGAACTGCTCCTGAATACTGCTTTGATGAAAGTGGGGAATATGTTGGTGATGAAGAGTGTAGTAGAAGGAATGATGAGAGGGGAGGTCCTGGCGGTGAAGGAGGGCCAGGAGAAGGAGGGCCTCCTGATTATTGTTATGAGGATGGTGAGTATATAGGAAATGACGCATGCAGCGCATTGCACGAAGAGTTCTTCCAGGGTGAAGTTGATCATGGGACAGCTCCTGATTACTGCTTTGATGAGAGCGATAATTATGTTGGAGATGATGCATGCAGCTCTTTGAATGACCAGTTCCAGGAGGAGCAGATTGAAGACTTATATAGTGAAATAAATGAACTGGAAGGAGGTCTAGAAGGAGAGGAATTTGATGACTGGGAAGAAATTGGAGAAGATGAAGAAGAGTTTTTCGAGGAGGAAGAATTTGAAGAAGAACCCTTTGAAGAGATGGAGGGTTTTGATGAGGAACCTTTTGAAGAAGAAGAGTTTTTCGAAGAAAAAGAGTCTGAAGACTTTGAAGAAGAGTTCGAAGAGGAGTCATTTGAAGAACCAAAACCTTCTGAAGAAGGAAACACGGAATAATGAAAAAACTATTTTTAGTTTTTAGTTTTTTCTTGTTTTTTTTGTTTTGTCTACTTTCTCCTACGCAGCCTCTATCAAATGTAATGATGATGGCTCTATCCTTATAACTGGTGTCTCTGGAAAATCAAAGGGGCTGGTATCTGCAAGGAAAAAGAGCTCAAAAGATCCTTATTTTAAGGTTGATGGAACTTGGACTGAGTATGAAGACAATAAATTTCGCTTCCGTTCAGAGGAGGCTTTGTTTGTAAGCAGTAAACCAACAAGGTATACTGTTGTTATCGGGAGAAGGAAATCTACTGCAAAATGCCCTGCGTTTAAGTTCAGCTGCAGGATATTCAATATGTCTGTGGACTACTGCTATAAAAGAAATGATACCTTCTATGCCAAGTTTACTGCCAATAATTTCAAGATAGATAAAGATAATTCTTTAAGGTTTAACCAGCCCTATACATTAAGGTATGATGCTGAAACAAAGGAAAAGAAAACATATACGCATGCTCCTGATATTCTCAGTAAAGAGTTTAATGAGACTGATATGGTAGTAAGGCAGTTCAAAACAAAGAACCGCTTCATAATGAGCTGGGAAACCCCTCTTAATGTATCAAGGTTTATAGTATCATACGATGGCTGTGAAAGAGCAAAGTATAATTTAAGGGAAAGGGCGAATTGTATAGAGATGCCATCCTGCGACAGGAATGAAGATTGTTTCACTGATGAAATATGTGAAGAAGGTACCTGCTCAAAGTCGGAATGCGATGAATGCCAATATCCAATGAACAATACATGTTATGATTATGAATGCTGCGAGAGCAGTGTTTGCAAAGAAGATGAAGAATGCTCTGAGAATAAATGTATTTCATTGGAATGCAAGGAAGATGAACAGTTGGTTGAGCATGAATGTATTTCACTGGAATGCGAGGATGATGAATACCTTGGGGAACATGAATGCATTAAATTAGAATGCAAAGAAGATGAGTTTGCCTTTGAACATGAATGTGTTAAGTTAGAATGTTATGAAAATGAACAGATTTTAGACCATGAATGTGTTGAGCTTGAATGTGAAGATAACGAGTTTACTGAAGGGAATGAGTGCAAACCCTTGAAATGTGGGTTCTTAAAGAAAGCTTATAAAGGGAAATGTTTTGGATGGTTTTCTTATCTTGGGAAAATATTTAAGAAGGGTTAATCAAAGAAAAAGAAAAAAGAAAATTAAACATCCCTAATTCCAGCTTCTGTTATATTAAATACTGCTTCGTTCTCAGGCAAGTTAGGAGAATCTACAAGCTTTGCAACTCTTGTTCCTTTCTTGCCTCTTCTCAAATAAATCCTGAAAGCGCTGTTGTGGCCAACAATATGGCCGCCGATTGCTTCGGTTGGGTCTCCAAAGAATGTGTCAGGCTTTGCCATGACCTGGTTTGTTACATAAACACACAGATTGTGCGTGTCTGCAAGCTTTGACAATACTTTCATGTGCCTGTTGATTTTCTGCTGCCTTTCTGCTAATGTTCCCCTGCCTATGAACTCTGCCCTGAAGTGAGCTGTCAATGAATCAATAATGACTAGCTTTACATTAAGGCTTTTACTGATTAACTCTTCAATCTTTTCCGCTAAGAGCATTTGATGGTCAGAGTTGAATGCTTTTGCAACTTTTATGTTGTCAAGGGCTTTTTTAGGGTCAATGCCTATGCCTTCAGCAAACTGGATTATTCTTTCAGGCCTGAATGTGTTTTCCGTGTCAATGTAGACAACGTTGCCTTCTGCTCCTTTCTTGCTTAGAGGAAGCTGGGCGTTTACAGCTAACTGATGAGCTATTTGGGTCTTGCTGCTTCCATAAGCTCCATAGGCTTCTATTATTGAGCCAGTTTCAAAGCCGCCTCCCAAGATTTCGTCAACAGCATTAGAGCCAGTGGTTATCTTGATAACCTTTTTCCTTCTTTCTAATAGTTCTGTGCCGGATTCAAAGCCCATTTCCATCATGCTTCTTGCAGCTTGAATAACTTTTCTTGCAGCTGCTTCATTTACACCGGTTGCATCGCACAACTCACCGGGAGATGCTACTGCAATGCTAAGCACCTCAGAATAACCGCTTTCCTTTAACTTTTCCGCGGTTGCAGCTCCAATGCCCGGAAGCTTTTCTATACTTGGTTCTTTTTTTTCCTGGCTTTTTTGCTCAGGTTCTTCTTTTTTTTCCATGATAATCACCTTTTGGTTTTTATTATATATTGATTTTTATAAATTAAAAATAAAAAAATAAAATGTTAGGGTTTAGGCAAGATTGCTTGATGTCATATCTTTGAGAGCAACATGCTCATATGCCTTGCTCAGAACCAAAGACAACCTTGGAAGATCATTAACTCTGAAAGAGTTTGTTGATTTCCATTCATCATTCTTGTCTTTATAATTTCTTTCCACAGAAATCGTTTTGTATGCAGTGGGCTCACCTTCCTTTGTTTTGCCCATATTTTCCCATATTGTGGCGCATACTGCACCAGCCCTAAACTTCTTTTCAGGCATATTCTTGCCTGTATCTTCTGTATTTTTGGTCTCCATTTGAGACACCTCCTTGCTTTTCGCTTTTTGTTTCAAATCCCCTTGGTTATGAGCCCAGAAATGTTATTTCCAGCTCCAGGGATTGGAGTGGTTGCGGTTAAGCAACAGATATGGTAAGGTAAAGGTTATTTATATATCTTACGCGGGGTTGTCCAGTGACCAGTGGGTATGCTGAAGTTAAGAATTTACTGGTTAGAAGGCGTGTAAGCGGGAAACCCACTGGTCAAAACTATGAAAAAGGATGTTTGATAGTTATCACAGCATTTTAATTAGGATGAGAAGGTCTGTATGTTCTAGATAAAACTAGAAAATCAGAATATGTGGTTTTCCTATACCCTAATTCCTCAAAAATGTGGGATAAGTGATATGAGCGCTTCGTTACTAAAGACACTTTATCTGTAATCTCCCTATGCTCTTGTTCAGATGTTTGTTGAATCTCCTTTGCAACTCTGCATATCAAGCCCCTTGGTATGCCATGATGCGGCAACTTAGATTCAATGGTTCCATGGGTTATGTCCCCGGACTTATCAAAAGGTACATTATATACACCTACTGGGGATGGTTCTCCTTCTAAAAAAGCCTCTAATCTAAAGCCAAAATCAGTGTTGGCCTTTATAACAATCATTTTATTCAGTAATCCTGATGAAAATTTAAGTATTATGGTGATGTATTAACTAAAAAGGTTCTCAGCAGTAGTTCAGAAAGCAAGATTTATAAAAAAGAAGAAGTTCTAAACTAATAACATGCCACAAGCAACAATCATAGGAGTTATACCACAATACCCAATACATTCTAAGCAACAGGTATTCAGCAAAGAGACAATAACCTCATTAGGATTGGTTTATGTTATGAGCCAGATAGAAGGGCATAATATTTATATAATTGATGAAAATAATTACAATGGTCCTGTTGATCCTGAAGGCCTGCCTGACCATCTTGAGTTACAAAAAGCACGGCCAGTAAAGATGGCTCTGTTCTATGGCGGGATGAGCATTTCAGTCCCAAGGCTCTATTCTGTTGCCCAGCAATACCAACAACTTGGGGTAGTAACTATTGCAGGAGGCAAGCATGTAGAAAATATGCCAATGGAAGCTCTAACCTCGGGAATAGATATTATTGTGCATGGCGATGGGGAAAAGGTAATGCAGCCCATAGTTGATGCAATAATAGGCAAAGATGGAAATATCATAGAAGGCTATAAAAGGAATCTTGAGCAAATCCTGGGTCTCAGCTTTTTTGGGAATAATGGAGAATATGTGTTCACCGGAGAGAGAAGCCCCATGACAGCTGAAGAATTAAGCGGGCTAAAAGATCCTAATATTGAACTGATAGAATCCATAGAAAAAAGATGGAGCACCATTCCGATAAGCTGGGGTGTTGGCTGTAACCATGGCTGCGAATTTTGTGCAGTTAAAGATAAATACAGAAAAAGGGGTATTGAAAAGCTTCTTAACCAGGTAGAATCAGCTATTGATTTAGGATATTACAGATTCTTTCTTGTAGATGATCATGCTGCGCAAGAGTCTGACAGCTCAATAGAAATGTTTGCTGCCTTAGGCGATTTTCTAAGAGAAAGGAAACCTAAGAAGAGAGTAACTATAACCACGCAGATAAGGATTGACAAAGCAGACAATGATGAGCTTTTAGGAGCAATGAGATATGCGGGGGTAACCACTGTATGTGTGGGTTATGAAAGCCCAATAGATGAAGAACTGAAGGCTATGAACAAAGGTGTTACTGTAAAGAAACTTGTTGAAAGATCAAGAAAACTGGCAAAGAATTTCTATATACATGGAATGTTCATTTTCGGTTATCCAACCTTTAAAGATTCAAAATACAAATCAGATTTAACCTTAGAAGAAAAGACAAAAAGATATAGACAATTCTTCAGAAAGGGCAGAATAGATACAATACAGGTATTCAATGCTGTACCTTTGGCTGGCACTGAGCTTAGAGAAAAGCTTGACAGAGAAGGAAGGCTTATACCATTAAGCCAGGCAGGCTGGGATAAATATGATGGAGGTTTCCTTTGTTATGACTCCACACCTGAAGGAATAGATCCCCGCAGGCTTCAGGATACTCCTATTGAGCTCATGGAAAGAAAATATATGGGAAATGCATTAGGCAAAGTGTTGAATTATGGCAGATGGATCAACTGGACTGCCAATACCCTTGGATTCCCATTAAGATTCAGCACATCTTATGTAAAAAATTTCTTTAGCAACCTAACAAAAAAAGAGAAATCCTTCTTCGAAGAGAGAGTATCACCTTTAGGGAATATATTCTACACGCCTCTGAAAAAAGCTTGGAAGGCAATAAAAAGAGACTGGAGAACAACCTTCTGCAATGCGGTTGCTGGAAAGATAATAGGAAAGTGGAAGTCTATTTACAGAAAGAGTAACTACTCATCAATCTTAGAAAAACTGCGCCAACGAACAAAGGGATATAGCTTAAAAACAGAAAGAAAACAATATGATGCACTAGAATAAGAACGCTATAACAATTAATCCCAAGACAAGCATTAAAAAGATTATCTCAAACAAAGAGCCTGTCTCAATAAACCCCGCTATTCTAAACTGGGAAACCGGATAAAGGAAATTAACTCCCTGCTTTGTAAGGCCATCAGCAATTAGATGCGATGTAGTTCCAATCAGGATTGCACCAGCATAACCCTTATCCAAAAAATACCAGACAAATACACTGATAATTCCCCATAAAAATAAGCTGTGAAAAAGTTTCCTATGGCCAAATATTTTTTCGATTAAAAAAGAAATTGGTTTTATCTTGCTTCCAACCTTAGAATTGCTTTTATCAATATCAGGAAGAACACTTGCTAATAAAACCACCGCCAACAATAGATACTTATTAATACTAAAATAAGGTCTTATAAGTAACCAGACTAAGAACCCAAAAGCTAAATGTGTTTTAAACAGCATAAAATAATTTAAACTACAAGATATTTAATCTTTTCCAAATGCTTATCAACAAAACCAAGAACATTGTAATATCAAAGGATGTAAGATATTGCAGAAATATATTTTCAAAAGCTAAAGGCCTGATGTTTTCCAGGAAGATAGATAAGCCATTAATATTTTTGTTCAGCAAAGAAAAAAGGGTTTCCATACACATGTTCTTTGTGTTCTTTCCTATTGATGTGATTTATCTTAACAAAAATAAAGAGGTTATTTACATCAAAGAGAACGCAAAGCCTTTTACTCTGCTTAGAGCCATAAACTGCAATTATATCATTGAGATTGAGGAAGGTGGTGCTGAGAGATATAAAATAGAAAAAGGGGATATAGTTAAGTTTGATTAACCGCCTAACCCAGCCAGCTTAACATCAGTCTTCAGTTCTATAAGATCATAATTAATCTTCCTTCTGTCTTCATCGCCTTTGCCTAACCTATCATGGATATATTCTATCTGTGAGATTATCTTCATGGCTTCTGCTGTGTTTCTTGTCCTGATCAACTCCCTTGCTTTGGTAACCAAAGGACCTATTTCCATATGTGCCTGAGACATCTCATCTTCTGCAGTGCCTCCTATCTCAGGAAGATTGCTTTCTTTTTTAATATAAAGATGGAACTTTTCTTCATCTGTGAGCTCTTTTTCCTTGGTCAGCGCAGTTCCTCTTTGTTTTAATTCCTGTTCCTTTCTGCCCAATAATGTCTCTTTCTCCCTTAACCTAATCTCTCTGTCCTTCAATAACCCAAGCTTTGCCATGATCTCTGTGGTAATCTTGCCAAGCTTTCTTTTTTCAATTATATGCTCTTTTTTAAGCATGGTAATGCTCTGTATTATCTCGGGCATCTTCCTCTCATATTCTTTTGCCTTGTTAACAATATCTTCCCTCTTCTTCAGCTCTTTTTCCTTGTTTTTAAGGAAGAGCTTTGTCTGTCCTAATAGCTCTATCCGATCTATAATTTCCTGTTCCTTGCTGCTTAGAATACTTTTATTTTTCTCCAGCAGGTTAATATTATTAATAATGTTCTTTTCTTCTTTTTCAAGGGTTCTTACACCTTCTTCAACCATTTTAACCCTGCTTAGAAACATATTTCTTAACTCTCCCAGCATAAGCTGGCTGTTCTTAAACGAGCTTTCCTTTTCCGCCCATTTTTTCTCCAGTTTCTCCAGTTGGGTTTGCTTATTAATAAAACCCTGCTCAATCTCTTTCTTGCTCTCTATTAACATAGCCATATCTTCCCTGATTTCCTGTTTCTTGTTATGGAGGCTCTTAAGCTTATTATCTACCTTTTTTTCTTCTCTATCCAGCAGATTTTTATTCTCCTTGATTTCTTTTGTTTTTAGAATTATTCCAGTCTCTTTTTCCGCTAACAAAGCCCTGTCCTTCTCAAGCTCTTTAATGCTCCCAAGAAGCTCATCCTCTTTCTGGTTAAGCGCCTGCTCATCCTCCTTAAACAGCTTATCCTTAGCCTCAAAATCCTTAGACTGCTGAACCAGCTGCTCCTGTTTCTTGGTTAGGAGCTCTATCTTTTTTTCTATATTCTTCCTGTCCATTGCTAATAATTTTCTTCTTTCAGCCAATTCCTTTTGTGTATTAGAAAAAGAACCATCCCTTTCGGTTATCTTCAATTCTTCTTTAACTGGGCTTCCTTTTTTATTCCTTAATTTCCCATAATCCTTAACTTCCTTTAACAGAACTTTTTTTGCTGCCTTTAAATCCTTTACTTGTTGCTCTAGTTTTACTTTCTTTTCATTAAGCTTCTCTACTTTCCTGCTTAATCCCTTATCAAAAACCGGCAATGGCTCTATAGCCTTCCTTCTACCAAAACCAAATATTTTCTTCACACCCCCAAGACCTGCCCCCTTAAGCTCTGGCGGAGGTTCTGGCGGCTGCTCTAAAACAATATCCAACCCCCTTTTTCTAGCTCCCATTCCAGTACTTCTTTGGTTGTGTATTATTTATAAAGTTTTGTTGTATCTGGGTAATAGTATGTGTAGAGTGAAAAAGTTTATATATTAACAAAAGAAGACTTAGATTAAAAACCATGAAAATCTAAGATTTTCAGGTGCCAAAAATCATAGGGGTGATTTTTTAGCATGCCAAACCCAGGAGATAAAGTAAGAATAATAACAGATGAAGAGAAGGTTGAAGGCATCCTAATGCCAAGACCTGATATCCTTGATAAAGATATCACAGTAGTTAAGCTTGATAATGGGTATAATATTGGCATTGATAATAAAAGGATCAAGAAGGTTGAACTGTTAGAAGGCTATACCAAGAAAAAAGATAAAAGAGCCAGGATAAAGTTCAATAAAAGCCTTCCAACTGTTGCCATACTAAGCACAGGCGGAACTATTTCTTCCAAGGTTGATTACAGAACAGGAGGAACCCATGCAAACTATACAGCAGAAGACTTTGTTGATATGTACCCTGAGCTTAAGGACACTGCGAATATCAAGGCAAGGAAGATAATGAGTGTTATGACTGAAGATATGACCTCAAAAGAATGGATAGCTATTGCCAAAGAGGCTGAGAAGGAACTGAATGGTGATGCCAATGGTGTTGTTATAACAATGGGCACAGATATGCTTCATTTTGCATCAGCTGCTTTATCCTTTTTATTGAAGGGCCTTAACAAGCCGGTTATTATAACCGCTGCGCAAAGGTCTATTGACAGGGGAAGCTCGGATGCTTTTATGAACTTAGGGTGTGCGGTTACTGCAGCCGCTAAGTTTAATGCTGCTGAAGTGGTTAGCTGCATGCATGGCACAACAAATGATGATTACTGCTTATTGATAAGGGGCACAAAGATAAGGAAGATGCACACCTCAAGAAGGGATGCGTTCAGGCCTGTTAATGAGCCTCCTTTGGCTAAGGTATTTAGCAATGGAAAGATAGAAATCACCAATAATGATTATAAGAAGAAGTCAGATTTAAAGGTGAAGGCTGATAAGGAATTTGAGGAAAAGGTTGCTTTGGTGCAGGTTTATCCTGGCATGGAGCCAGAGATTATAGATTTCTATATCAACAAAGGCTATAAAGGGATTGTTGTGGCCGCCACTGCGCTTGGCCATGTGCCTACTTCTGATCCGAAGTATTCCCTGATACCTAAATTGAAAAAAGCTATTGATAAAGGGGTTCCTGTTGTGATTGCATCGCAAACATTGTATGGAAGGGTTCATCCTTATGTTTATACAAATTTGAGAAAGCTGTCAATAGAGCTTAAGTGCATATTTGCTGAGGATATGCTGCCTGAGGTTGCTTACATCAAGCTTGGCTGGGTTCTGGCCAGTACAAAGGAGCTGGCTAAGGTTAAAGAGATGATGCTGACCAATTATCATGGTGAAATCAATAAAAGGATTCTCCCTGAGAGCTTTTTGTATTGAACATGTATACGGAAAAGGTTGCGAATAATATTTTTAAGATTAAGGCAGATTCTAATGTTTATTTTCTTGATTTTAAGGAGAAGATTGTTGTTGATACAGGAAGCGATTCCTATAAAGGGATTGTTAGGAAAGGGTTGTCAAGGCTTGTTGATCTGGATAAGATAAAGAAGGTTATTTTTACTCATTTGCATTATGATCATACAGGTAATCCTGATTTGTTCAGGAATGCTAAGTTTTTTGCTTCTTCTGGAGAGATTGAGGATTTCAGGAAGGATCCCAAAGGGGCTAGTGTTGATTATGGCAATAAGTTAAGTGTTGAGCTTAGTCCATTAGGGAAGCTGGAAGGATTTAAGATAATAAATACCCCGGGCCATACAAGGGGCTCTATCTGTTTGCTTTATATTAAGGAGAAGATATTATTTTCTGGGGATACATTGTTTTATAATGGAATAGGGAGAACTGATCTGCCTACTTCTGCTCCTGAGTTGATGAAAGAATCTTTGGATAAGATTAAGAAGATTGGTTATAAGGTTTTATGTCCTGGGCATGAGTATTGATTTGTTTGGAAAAGGTTATAAAACAGCGCAGTATTTCTTATTTCTATGTTCAAGATATCGCATAAAGATAAGAATGCAAGGGTTGGCGTGCTGAAGACTGCTCATGGGAGTGTTGAGACTCCTTTTTTTATGCCTGTTGCTACTAAGGCTACTGTTAAGCATGCTTCGTTTGAGGATTTGGAGAGGATGAAGGCTAAGGTAATTATTTCTAATGCGTTTGTGCTTTATCTCAGCAGGGGGCTTGACGCGATTGAGAAGTTTAAGGGGATTCATAAGTTTATGAAGTTTAAGGGCGTTGTTTTTACTGATTGCGGAGGGTTTCAGGTTTTGAGAGAATCTTTTATTCTTAATACTGATGATGAGGGCATTCTTTTCAAGTCGCCTTTTGATGGGAAGAAGATTTTGTTAACGCCTAAGATGATTATGGATATTGAGTCGAGAGTTGGTTCTGATGTTGCTATGGTGCTTGATGATGTTGTTGAGTATGGAGGAAGCTATGAAAAAGCTAAGGGTTGTATGAAAAGAACGCATAAATGGGCTGAAGAGTGTGTCAAGGCTCATAAGAATAAGAAGCAGCTTTTGTTTGGGATTTGCCAGGGAGGGTTTTATGAAGATTTAAGGAAGAAGTCTGCAAAGTTTGTTAATGGGCTGAAGCTTGATGGAATGGCTATTGGGGGATTATGTTTAGGAGAGCCTAAGGATGTTATGTATAAGATGCTTGACTGCTCGCTTAAGCATATTGATGAAGAGAAGCCAAAGTATCTGATGGGCACTGGCTCACCTGAGGATTTGGTGAAGTGCATTAGCAAGGGTGTTGATATTTTTGACAGCGTTTTCCCCACGCAGAATGCAAGGCATGGAACTATTTTTACATGGAAAGGAAAGCTGAAGATAAGGAATAGCAAGTATAAGTTTGATAAGAAGCCTTTGGATGAGGATTGCGATTGTTATGTTTGTAAGAGTTTTTCAAGGGCGTATATCAATTATTTGATGAGGATTAGTGAGCATGTTTATATGAGGTATACTACTTATCATAACCTTTATTTTATGCAGAGGCTGATGGAGAGGGTTAGGAAGAGTATTAAGGCAAAGAAGTTTAGTGAGTTTAAGAAGGAGTTTTTGAAGGGTTATAAGCAATGAAAGCTTTCATCATACATGGAACAGGAGGAAGCCCTGAAGGGAATTGGTTTCCCTGGCTGAAATCAGAGCTGGAGAAGCTAGGTTATGAGGTTTTTGTTCCAAGGTTTCCTGAACCAGAAAAAATGAATTTAGATTCCTGGATGGGAATGTTTGGTTCTTATTTAGATAAAATCGATGAGAATACAATGTTTGTTGCGCATAGCTTGGGGCCTGCGTTTGTTTTGAGTGTTTTAGAGAAGATTCATGTTAAGGTTAAGGCTTGTTTTTTTGTTGCTGGGTTTGTTAGTTTGCTGAATAATGATTTTGATAAGTTTAACAAGACGTTTGTAGAAAAAGATTTTGATTGGGATAAAATAAAGAACAATTGCAGCAAATTTGTGGTTATTAACTCAAAGGATGACCCTTATGTGCCTTTCGAAGAAGGAGAGAAGTTGGCGGGTAAGCTTGGGGCTGAACTTATCGCGCTTGATAAAGCGGGGCATATCAATGCCGAGTTTGGGTTTAAAAAGTTTGGGCTGATTCTTGAGAAAATCAAGAAAGCTATAAGAGAATAATTCTAATAAGTTTAAGAAGGAATTTTTGAAGAATTATGGCTGACTGAAACCTGCTCTATGAAGAAAGGCAATTTAAGCTTTTTTGCAAGCACACGAGATCCTATGCTGGGAAGAAGCTTCTTTACCATTAGATGAAGAGGTGTCCGGTTTGTTGTTATATCGAAATGCCCTGCTTTAATTTCCTGGAAAAGCCTGTTGATTTCTGTTTCAACTAATGCTCCATACTCTTCCTCATGCCTATAATAATCATCCCTGTCCTCGATATGCGGGTATTCTACTTTGTCTAAAGCTAAGTCTCCTGGATTAAACTCCATCCTGTTATGGCCTATAGCGCCGAAGGGGGCATCATCTCCCACTATTCCTTTAGGGAGCTCTGCCTCTAATAAATCACCAAGAGAAGCTCCGCCTGATTTCTTAAACCATGCAGCAGAAGCGCTCCAGGCTTCATAACCAATCTCTCCTCTTTGGAGTTTGCCTGTTATATCAAGCTCAGGGAGAACTTTCTGCTTCTCAGAATCTCCCTCAAAACCTGAGAATATCCCTCCAATGAAAAAATCTGGGTGGGGAATGAAAGCCCAAAGGCTTTCTTCAAGGTAATATTTTAGAATATCTTTTAATGGTCTTAACCTGTTGTTAACATAACCTTCCCCTATTCTGCTGAAAGCACAGTTTGTCAGATGATCCCAATGGTCAAGCCTGTGTTTTATTTCTTTCCCGCATCCTACAAGGACAATTTCTCCTAAATCTGTACCAATCTCTGCAGCCCTTATAATATGAGTCCTAACCTTTCCCTCTTCAAACACTGTAAAGATTGTATTCTCAGATGACTGGGTTTCTCTATAAGGAACTGCCACTGTTCCTGCACCGAATATCTCTGGATTCTCTTCAATTGCCTTAAAGAAGAAACCATAATGATTTTCATCAACATTATCTATAACTGTTATATAACGCAGATTATTTTCTCTTGCTCTTTTGTATAATAATGAAGCCATCCCAGGTACAAATTCCTGTTTTCTGATTCTGTCTCTGCAAAAGCAGGACATAGTATATGTATGATAATGAGACGCTGCATATACCTTATTATCGTTTATCGGCTCAATTGGTGCCATATCAGAAAAGAAGGCAGGATTATTTATAAACCTTATTAGTGTTTACAATTAGAAAATAACAATCAGTTGATATTAATTCTCTACGTTCTTCAGCCTGAACACAAACGGCAAGGCTATAACATATCCCAAAGAGCTTATAACAAATAAGAGCCTAAAGCTATTGAAGAAAGCGAACAGGCAGAGAATAACAGCTCCCATAGAAAAGGCTATCTGCCTTTCCGCTGTATATGCAGGTACATCTTTGTCTTCTATTTCATGCAGGAACAACACATTATTGGTTACTGTTGTTGTCTGATGGACAAAGCTGTTTGTCAGGTTTAATATAAAGATTCCAATAAAAGAACTGTTGAATACTGAAAAGAGCCATGAAACTGAAGACAGTAAAAGGCTTGATGCATAGGTCAAAACCTTTCTGAAATGGTCAATTGAATAACCGGTTATAAGAACTGCTGACAGCCCAAGCAAAGAGCCTAATGAAGAAAAAGAGCCAACCTTAAGCTCTGTGCCTAAAAGATTATAGATATAAAGCACCCAGAAGAAAAACAACGCTGAAAAGCTGATTCCTCTGAAAAATGAAACAATCATATACACGCCTATATCTCCTTTTAACGAAGGGAAGAAAACCGTTTTTCTTTTTACAACCACTTCCTGTTTTAGAAGCATAACCGGTACACAGGAGCATAAAACAATTGCAATGCCTATCACATAAAGATAACTATAGCCTAAGTAATGAATGATCGCACCCCCCGCAAAAGGAGAAATTATCTTTGCAACCCATAAAGATGAAAGTATAAATGCCTGTTGTTTTCCTCTTTTATGCCTTTCAGTTGCTTTTAATGTTATTACATTCACAGAACACCAAAACATAAACTGGAAAATCCCTAACAACAAGCCATAAACCCAAACAGGCAGCCTAAAGTTTGAATAAAAACTCAGGGTAAATATTATAACAGGCTCAAATATGCATGTTGCTATAAAGGGCAGCTTAATACTGAACTTATGTATCACATAGTTAAATAGCATGCCTGCAATAATGCCCCCTAAACAATAGCTCATAGCATAAACAACTATGTAGGCAAAAGAAACTCCCTGTTTTAACAGGAATATAGGTATGAATACACTATACAATCCTGAGCCAAGGAATACAAGGAACATTATGATAGTTAAGAGTATTCTGTTTTTTCTCATGAAGAATTTTAAATGAGAGTTTGTTTTTAAAGCTATTGATTAGACCAAAAGCTTCCCATCTTCCATGATTTTTTTATTTCCAACAACAATCGTTGGCTTAAAGAAAACTCCGTCAAGATGGCAGGGTGCATTAACAGAACCCCCATAAGAAACATTATTGCCAAAGGCTATATGAGCAGTCCCAAGAACCTTTTCATCTTCTAAGACAATTCCGGTTATGATTGCCTTGTCATTAGTACCAATGCCAAGCTCTGCAATGTTGTAAACTGATTTATCATTAAAGCTTTGCAATAACCTCTTTAATTTCTCTGCTTCTTCTTTTCCTTCTATCTTTGTGGCATAGCCTTCCCTAACCTCTATCTTTACAGGCTCTTTCAGCTTTCCTATGCCTGCCATGGAAGCATCAACAATGAAAACTCCTTTTGAAGAGCCTTCCAAAGGAGCAAAGTATGCTTCGCCATCAGGCAGGTTGCCCCACTTACCCTTCTTATGATACCTGTTCTCATCAATGTGCTTTATCCTCCTGCTTACTTTCATCTTTATATTAGTGCCTTGCTTTGTGGTGATTTTTACCCAATCCTTTGTTTCATAAGCCTTGTTTAATTCAGCTGCTATCTTGTTGGTTCTTTCTGTTATCTTACTATAATCTACAGCAAGGGTTCTTTTCATAATGTCTTCTGTTATTCCAGGCATGGAAGCGATCCTTGCGCCTTTTTCAGATGCTTTTCTCCTTGCTTCTGTGTGTGATAAGGATTTTGAGGTTGCCATCAGGATCACATCAGAATTAAGCATCTCCTTGGCAACATCTTTTGGTGGCTCCTGGCCGTTGTATTTCATTACTGGGATTTCTGTGAGCCTTGCATGTTTTGTGGTCTTTTCTGCTTCCTGCAAGAGAGCTTTGCCTATGTTCAATTTGTTTTTGTCAATAATGATCAGAACTCTTTCATCAGGTTGAGTGTTCATGCAATCTTTGATTACAATTGATGATGCCTTTGGTAAATCTTGCATTCTGTTAGTGATGTTTCCTCAAATCATACATAATCTCTTCAATCTTCTTAAGGTTCCATTTAATCGAGTCGCTCTTTTTCCTGAGAGAACTATTCCTTAGATTAAACTTTAGAAACTCGCCATAAATATCTTCCACTAACTTCTTGATTGCTTCCACTTCCTTAAACTTCCTTTTAGTTGCTAAAGAAACTGCTCTCCTGCCAAGCTCTCCTGTTAGGTCGCATAAGCCCATTAAATAATCTTCGCTGTTGACGCCAATTGTTTTTCTTGAAGGCAGCTTTTTTGAGCTTACAAAACCTGAATAACACAAAGCTTCTGTATACTCCTGCAAAGCATCAGAATATGAGTGTTCCATGCTGAGCGATTCAGCTCTCCTGGTGATCTTGTCAAGCTTAGCCTTTTCATCCCTTGCATCTTTCAATAACTCTTCTGTCTCTTCCATGTTGCCCCTATGAACAGAATATATGATTTGCTTTGAAAGCTTCAGCAGTGTCCTGCTTTCTTTAATAAGAACCTCTCTCTGCTTATCATAGTTCTCCAGTTCTTCTCTTATGGCCTTGAATTCTTTTTTGTTGATCATCTTAAACAATCTTGCTGTTTCTTAAAAACTCCAAATCCTGTGAGAATAACTGCCTTATATCTTTTATGCCAAGCTTGAACATGCCAATCCTGTCAATCCCAATGCCCCACGCAAGAACAGGAACATCTATGCCTAAAGGCTTGCACATCTCTGGCCTGAAAATGCCTGAACCAGCCAGCTCTATCCAGCCAAGCTCAGGATGCTTTGCATGCAGCTCAGCTGATGGCTCTGTGAAAGGAAAATAGCCCGGCACAATCTTGATCTGGTCTGTTTCACAGAACTCTTCAGCGAACATTCTAAGCACTCCTTTTAGGTGCCTGAAGTTAAGGCCTTCTTCTAAGATAATGCCTTCTGTCTGGTAAAAGTCAACAAGATGCGTTGCATCTATTACATCTGATCTGAAGCAGCGCACTAATGCAAAGTATTTGCCAGGGATCTTAAGATTTTCTGAGGTTAACATCCTTGCTGAGCATGCTGTTCCCTGTGTCCTTAGCAGATGCCTGTGCGTTCTTTTAGTGTCAAACTTGTACTGCCAGCCTTTGGAGCCAGTATTGAAACCGTTTTCATGAGCTTGTTTTACCTTTTTCATTAATGCTTCATCAAGCTCTCCATATTTTGGCTCTTTGATATAGTATGCATCATGGATATCTCTTGCAGAATGGAACTGGGGCATGAACAATGCATCCATGTTCCAGAAGTCTGTCTCAACTGTGGGTCCTGTCATCTCTGTAAAGCCCAATGAACTGAACTTCTTTCTTACAGTTTCCAAGAACCTTCTGTATGGCTGCTTTCTACCGGGATATTTTTTTGGAACATTTATCTTAATGTCATAGGCTCTAAGCCTCTTATCTTTCCATGAGCCATCTTTGAGCATGGGTATAGTAAGCCTGTCAAATATTTCTTCTTTCTTTATATCTTCCTTTAACAGCTCTTTCCCAAGAGGTGTAAGCTCTGCCTTTTTCAGCTTAACTACCTGGACTCTTATCAGGTCCTTTCTTTTCTTAAGATTATCCAAAGCAAACACTTCTTCCTCTTTAAGCGACTTTATATCCAAAGGAAAATCTCTTTTAAGAAACTCTTCTTCAAGAAAGCCTTTCTCTAACAGCTTCTTTCCCTGTTCTGTGATCTTTATGGTTAAATCCTCGCCTTCCTTCTTTAATGATATTGCTGCCTTCCCTCTCAAGATTCCCAAGCAGGAGTTTAATTCCTCTTTTGATAGGTTAGCCTTTTCCCCTATTTGTGTTAATGATGTTTTGCCTTCAAGGCATGAAAGAAATCTTTTCTCAGGCAGGCCCTCTTCAATGTATTTTTTCCCGTTTTCTTCCAGCTCAGCCACTTCCTTTAATTCCTGCTTAATCTTAAGAATATCCTTATTCCCCAGCCATTGGAATGCTCTCATTACTTCTATCTCTGAAAGACCTGTTTCCTTGCTAAGCTCTTTTGTATTATCAAACCTATCCAGCAAAGGCAATACTTTTCTTTCAAAGTTGTGTAATCTGTTTATTATATCCTTATTACTCATTTTAGCTTAAAAGAATAAAGGAGTTTTAAAAGCTTTTGGTATGAAAACGAAAATCTTTATAAGTTTCAGCAAATACCTACCAGCATTATGAAAGAAAAACTTCAGCCAATAAACGATTACGAATGGTTACTGCCAAAAACAGCAAGAAAAGAGATGAAAGTGGCAGGCAAAGTAATTGCCAACAAGAAGTTGCTTGATGCTATGGAAGACGATACCATTGGTCAGCTTAGCAATGTATGCTGCCTTCCTGGGGCTATAGAACCGGTTGTTGCACTCCCGGATGCCCACTTCGGCTACGGCCTGCCAATGGGCGCTGTTGCTGCTTTTGATGCTGAGGAGGGGGTAATCAGCGCAGGCTTATGCGGATTTGACATAAACTGTGGCATAAACTCCATAAGAACAAACCTTTCGTATGAAGAGGTTAAGGAAAAGCTGAATGAGTTAGTTCCCGCTCTTTTTTCTGCTATACCATGCGGTGTTGGAAGCAAGGGAAAGTTAAGATTAAATCCTGATGAACTGAATGAGGTTTTGGTTAACGGCTGTGAGTGGGCTGTTGAGAATGATTATGGCGTTAAAGAGGATCTAAAGCATATTGAAGAGAATGGTAGGATGGAAGGCGCTGATCCAAAAAAGGTTTCAGACTTGGCTAAGAAGAGGGGGGCTCCACAGCTTGGAACTTTGGGGGCTGGCAACCACTTTCTTGAAATCCAGAAGGTAACAGATATCTTTGATGATAAAGCAAAGGAATGGGGAATCAATGATAAAGACCAGGTCTTGATAATGCTGCACTGCGGCTCAAGAGGCCTGGGCCACCAGGTTGCTTCTGATTACTTAAAGATACAAGAGAAAGCTGTTCAGAAGTATAAGATATGGCTTCCTGACAGGCAGCTTGTATGCGCGCCTGCAAAATCAAATGAAGGACAGGATTTCTTTGCTGCAATGAAAGCTGCTGTTAACTATAGCTTTACTAACAGGCTTGTTATGACTCAATGGATAAGGGAAACCTTTGAAAAGGTTTTCAACAAAGGCTGGGAAGATATGGATATGCATACTGTCTATGGAATCTGTCATAATGTTGTTAAATTAGAAGAATATACTATTAACGGCAGGAAAAGAAAATTATATGTACATAGGAAAGGAGCCACAAGAGCATTCCCTGATATACCGGTCTTATTAGCTGGCAGTATGGGCACAGCTTCTTATATACTGAAAGGTACTGAGACTGCAATGGAGAAAAGTTTTGGAAGCTCTGCGCATGGTGCTGGAAGGGCGATGTCAAGGCATGCTGCAATAAACCAGTTTAGAGGAGAGAAGATTAGTAATGAGCTTCTGCAGAATAAAGGAATTGTCACAAAGGCTACAAACTTTAAATCTCTTGCTGAGGAAGCGCCTAAGGCTTATAAGGATGTTGAGGCTGTGATTGATACTGTGCATAATGCTGATATTTCTAAGAAAGTTGTTAGGTTAGAGCCTATGGGTGTTATGAAGGGTTGAATTACAGAATAATAACTTCAGAGATTATAAAAGTCAAATAAAGAAATATCAAGGCTAAGCCTTCTTTCCATGTTACTTCCTTTTTCTGGAGGAAAAGTAATGCAACAAATGTTGAGGTAACCATAAATAAAGCTGCAGTAATAAAAATAGTTGGCATAAAGATAATAGGGTTTATTATTGCTGCTATTCCTAATACCATTGATATATTCGCAATAATAGAACCTATAACATTCCCAAAGCCAATACCCCTCTTACCCCTTAGTATGGCCCTTGTTTCAACAGTTAGTTCAGGTATTGTTGTGCCTAAAGCAACAACCGTAATACCAATAACATAAGTAGAAATATTTAATGCTTTTGCAACCTCAACAGCTGATGAAACCAAAAATTTTGCTGAAAACAATAAAAGAGGAAGCGCTAAACAAAATATAATAATCTCTTTGCGTATCTCCTTTATAATAATATGTTTCTTATGCCTAAATGTTTCTTCTCTTTTTATTAATCTAGATATATAAAACCCAAAAGCAATTAGAAGTATTATGCCTTCCAGCCTTGATATTACACCATTTAAACCTAGAATTAATGGCAACAAAACAATCCCCAGAGTCATAAACAAAGTTTCATCAAATGTTCTAAACATATTCCCCTCAATCTTAATTCTTCTTCCAATAATAGCCATTAAACCGAGAACAAGGGTAGCATTAATTATATTTGCTCCTATAAGATTTCCTAAGATAAGATTACTCTGCTTTGCAATAGAGCCAAAGATTGCTGTAACCAGTTCCGGGAGAGAGGTTCCAATTGCTACAACAGCAAATCCAATAAAATACTCTGTAACACCAAACTCTTTCGCCATGTTTGATGTTGATTTAATAATTAAATCCGCTGATTTGACTACTATGAGTACACTTGCTATTAATATGAAAATAGTTGTTAGTTCTATCATATTTTATTTATTTTAGTTTTATATTCTTTACTTTTTTTCCATGAATATATATATACTGCCATGCAAAGCCTTGCTTCCTTATAACACTTACCTTAAACCCGCACTTGCTAAAAACCTTCCTGATATTCTTATCTTTCGATAGCCATTCCACATTGGGTATTACATCAAAGAATTTATCAAAATCCAGGAAAACAATCCTGCTACCAATCCTTAATCTTTGATTCAACTCCTTTAACACCTTTTCTTCTTTTTGCAAGGAGCCAATCATACCAACAGAGATTGCTGCATCGACTTTTGGAACATTTGGGTGAATTCTGTTCGGCCTGTCTAAATGTATTTTAACATGTTTATGACCTTTTTTAATAATCCTTTTCTGGAGAATTTGTAAAGCGTGTTTTGATTCGTCAGTTGCGTAAATCTTTCCTTTAGGACTAACCGCATCAGCTAAATGCATTGTTAAAGTGCCAACATTACATCCATACTCTAAGATACTTTTACACTTAACATTCCCCAGTAACCTTAAAAGTTCTTTTCTTACCTTTACAGGAAGTGTTATCTTTTCTGTAAGATATGCAATATAAGCCAAAAAATTATTTACTTTTACAATGGTTTTGGGATTATAGTACATCTCAAGAAGGAAGTACAATGGAAAACCTATTAACACAAAAGAAAGACCTAATAATAAAGTGTTCAATGAGCCTTCAGACTCTTTCAGCCACATAACAAGCAGAAATATGTTTATTAATATTATAAAGAAAGGACCTATCTTCCCAAAGGGCGCTTTATAGTAGCGCTCAATATCCGGTTTCTTAAACCTTAATATAACCAGGCTTAATAATACAGCTGAATACATGATTAACACAAGAGGAACGAGCAGCCTTAGCAGTGTATTATAAGAGCCTGAAGCAATAAATACCAGTATTACAGTTACTATTGTTTGGAATAAAATAGCCTTGTAAGGCGTGAAATACTTTGGATGAACCTTAGAGAACTGGGACAGGAAAAGCTTATCCTCAGCCATTGCCAGTATTAATCTTGGCGCAGAAACAATCCAACCAGCCACAGAGCCTATTATCGCCAAATAAACAAGTATAGTAAAGACAGGAACCCCTATATTGCCATAATGTAATTTCCCCAAATCTGAAAGCGGGGTTGATGATTCGCCAAATATGCTCCAGTTAATAGCACCTAATGATGTAACCACGAACAGGATGCATATAACTGCAATTATAACTGTACTGTAAATCAGAGCCTTTGGCATAACCTTTTTGCTGTCTTTTGTTTCCCCAGCCAGGAATGTAGCGGTTTCCCAGCCAAAGAATGTCTCGGCTATGAAAAATATTGCCACAAAGGTCGCGGACGCAGGGAATACGAAAAAAGGGCTGAAATTGGCAATGTTAAGCCTGAACAAGCCGGGGATGATTAAGGCAAAAAGGGTGCCTAGGGTAATGAATGCAAATGTTACCAGCATAAAAGCTGAGGTTTTCATGCCCCTAAATGCTATATAATTGAAGACAAATATATACAGCAAAGAAGTAGATATTTTTATCCATGGGATATCTACCGGCACTAAGTAATGTATTGCACCAACAATTAACATTGCAATTGTTATATATCCTGCAATTAATGTTATCCAGCCAATTATAAAGCTCCAGAATCTGCCATAAGCCTGTTTGCAGAACTCATAAACGCCGCCAGCCTTCGGGAACATTGAAGACAGCTCTGCGAAGCACATTCCTATATAGATAGCCACTATAGAAAGCAACACCCATGACAGGATTGAGGCAGGACCTGCAAACTTGGCGCCAACTGCAGGCAGGAAGAAGATTCCTGTGCCCATGATGGAATTAATGGTAATAAGAAGAATAGCTCTAAAACTCAATACCTTTTTTAGCTCATGTTTTCGCTCCATTTTTAGTGGTGTCTTTCATGCTTAGGATGCTCATGGCCGAACTCTTTTCTTTTCTTCAACTCTTCTATATGATTTAACTTTACCTTTAAGAATTTGCCAATATTGCCTCTATATTTTTCAATTAAGAGTGAGGCATGCTCCCCTCCTAAGAAATGCGGCAATATAACATAATTTGCACCAGCATCATATAATTCCAATGCCTCGTCTATCTGGTTTGCTTTGATGATGATGATTACTTTCTTGTTTATCTCTTTGATTTTGTTTACTAGCTGCAGGTTTACTTCTGTATCTATGATAGTTGATATTACCATATGGGCTTTGTTTAGAGGCAGTTCATCTAAAAGCTCAGTATCGCTTGCATCCCCATACTTGCAATGAATATTTTCCTTTGCAAGCCTCTTGATTATATCCGGGTTGAAGTCAACAACCAAAAGTTTCTTTTTCATCTTTTGCAGTTTTCCCACTAAGCTGTACCCAGTTCTATTATAACCAAACAGGATTACCTCATATTTCTCTTTTTTGTTATGGTATGATAATTCCTCTATCTCTGTATTTTTTCTTTCAAATATGCCCAGGTACTTAGAGAGAGAATTATACAAATGATTTCCTTTGAGAATCATGTATGTAGAGCCTGTTATGGTTATAATACCTATAACTGTAACCATAGAAACTATTTCTGGAGATAAATGGCCCAGTTTTAGGCCTAATGCAACAAGTATTAATGAAAATTCGCTTATTTGGGCAACTGTGAGCCCTGCCAAAAAGCCGGTTCGTTTCTTATAACCAAAAAGGCCTATTAAGGTCATTACTATTAAAGGGTTTCCAATCAAAACAAATACAGATAAAACAATCGCAGGCACCATCAAACTGGTTATTGAAAAGGTCATCTGCGAGCCTAATGCCACAAAGAAAAGGATGATGAAAAAATCTCTCAGAGGTCTTATTTTTCTGCTTATCTCATAATGGAAAGGCGAAGAAGCCAGGCTTATTCCGGCAAGTAATGCACCTATCTCAATCGAGAAACCGAGATAAGAGGAAGCAACTGAGATCACAAAACACCAGGTAATAGCAAACAGAAATAATAATTCCTTGGACTTTGCAATGTTATGGAGCAACCTATATAAAATATACCGGGTGATTATGAATAGGATTAAAATAAAGCCTATTCCTTTCAGAAACGTTGTTGTAAGGAGGGAAGGAATAGAAACACCCGAAACATATCCTGATAAAAACATTAATATAAAGATTGCAACGATATCCTGGACTATTAAAAATCCAATAGAAATTCTTCCATAAAGGGTATCTAAATCATTCTTGTCTGATAATAGTTTAACTATAATTATTGTGCTGCTAAAGGTTAAGGCTACACTAATATAAATTGCTGATAGAGAAGAAAAACCAAAGCTAATCGCAATCAAATAACCTATAACAGAGGTAAATAGCACCTGCCCTATTCCTGTTATGAACGCTACTAAACCAACCTCTTTTAATACCTCAAGGTTAAGGTTTAAACCAAGCATGAACAATAAGAATGCAATCCCCATCTGTGAGAATGCAACAAGCGTGTCCTGGGACTTCACCAGGTTCAGGAACATTGGTCCTACAACTATGCCGCTGAAGATATAGGCAATAATCAAAGGCTGTCTGATTAGCTTCATTAAAAAAGCTAATATCAATGCAATTGCAATAACAATGCTAAGCTCTAAAAAGATTGATTCCATTTATAACCCCTTTTTATATTAATTCTGAAGAACAGATACTTAAATGTTTTTAAAATTGCCAAGAATTAATTTAAACCTCAATAACCTTGCCTTGCCTTCCAACATTGATGACTTTTGTCTTGCCTACCTTCTCTTCAATGCCTTCAGCCTCATGTACATGCGAGCAAAGCAGCAGGTCTGGCTTAAACTTGTCCACAGCTTTCTTAACGCCGCCAGAACCAGGAAAAAGCTTAGTGAATTTTTCCATTATTGTACCCTTTGGATGCACATGCGTGATCATTACCTTCTTAGGCGAATTCTTCACGCCTTCAAACCCTTTCTTAAGCGACTTAAATATCTCATCCTCACCTAACTGGAACAATCCAATGTTGGCTCCGCCGCAGCCAAACAAGCCCACATTCTTGTATTTTATATAATAGCCGTGCAGGTTCCTAACATCATACAACTCAGCAAGGAAATCCGCTGTTGCAATAGTCTCATGATTGCCAGGTATAAGAACAACTTTTTTTTTCTTCTTAACAAAAGGACCTATTATATTAGAAGTAGAGCTTTCTCCTTGAGTTAAGTCTCCGCAGAGTATTACAAGATCAACTTTTTCTTTCTCAGCCTTTTCAGCTAACTTCTTTGCTAATCCTGTATCTCCGTGTATGTCCCCAGCAGCAAGTATCTTTAATTTCTTGTTTTTCCCTTCTGCTGTTGAGGCTTTTATTTTTCCTAGTTTCTTTTCTTTCATTATGGCCTGAGTATGTCTACTTTTTCCTTAGTGAGATCAACTACTTTTGAAGGCTTGCCTGACTTTTCTCCTTCATAAATTATGAAGTCTACTTTAGATTTTATTTCCTGAGAGAGGTTTTCAAGCGAGGTCATAAAATCCCCGCCAATTAAGTTTGCTGAGGTCGATACTATTGGTATGTTGAGCTTTTCTGAGATTTTGCTGAACCAATGCTTTGGGATTCTCATGCCTAAGGAGTTAATGTCAGGTATTGTTTCTTCAGCGACAGCTGATTTGTTTTTTAGTTTGCAGACTAAGGTGTACGGGCCAGGAAGTTTTTCCAACCAGTCAGCTTTTGAACATTCTGTATTGCTAAGTATCCATTCTTTGGATGGCACAATGACTGAGAATGGCCTGTCGCTTCTGTTTTTGATTTTTCTTATCCGTTTTACAGCTTCAGGTATTAAGGCGTTGCACCCTAAACCGTAGATGGTATCCGTTGGGTGTATGAAAACAGCTCCCTTTTCTATCTCTTTCATTATTCTTTCTTTATTCAAGGTAAATTCTTCTTTATCAATGATTCTCATAAAAAGCGATAAACTATGTTGTTTTAAATACTTTTTGGATATTAAATAAAATAAGGTTCCAATAATTTTATAAACATAAACAAAACCCTTAGTGTTGACAGAGGTGGGAAATATGATAAAAGATTTAAAAGCCAGAGAAGGCGAAGTGGATATTGTAGTAGAAATAACTGAAATAAGCCCCATAAGAGAGTTTGAAAAGTTCGGCAAGGCAGGAAGGGTGGCTAATGCTACTGCGAAGGATGATACAGGCGAGATTAAGCTAACCCTTTGGAATGATGATATAGATAAAGTAAAAGTTGGGGATAAAGTCCATATCGTCAATGGCTATGTTGGTGAATGGCAGGGCGAGAAACAACTATCCACTGGAAAGTTCGGTAAGTTAGAGATAGTTGAACAGTAAAGCGAAAATCCTATAATTTCTAAACGGATTTTCTGTCATTCCAATTTTGGTTACATATCCAAAATTGGAATAAAACAAAAACTTTATAAACATAAAGAATCCAAATCATAAGATAAAAGAGGTGGTATAGATGCTTAATAGAATTAAAAAGGTTTTTCTTGTTGGATTAGGAGCTTTTTCTCTAGGTAAAAAGAAAGCTAAGAAACTTTACACTATCGGCAAAAAAAGTGAAGACAGAGGAGAATATATCATTGACCAGTTACTTGCTGGGATAGGCGAAGAGAAAAAAGAAGTTAAGAAAGAAATAAAAAAAGCAATCAAAGGGGTAAAACCATTAGCAAAAAGAGTTATAAAGAAAGCAAAACCTATTGTGAGGAAAGCTGTCAGAAGTGCAAGACCTTTAGCAAAGAAAATCGTAAAGAAAGCGAAGACCAGGAGAAAGAAGGCTGCTAAAAAGGAAAAGCGTTCTGCAAGGAAGAGCAAGAGAAGAAAGAGATAAGCAGTATTTTTTTCTTATTCTTTGATTATTTTGTATTTACCAATAGAAAATATTATAAGCTAATTCTTTTATCTTACCCTTATGGCTGATAAAATCTCTATTCAGGAGATGGCAACATTCTGCAAGAAGAAGGGTTTGGTTTATCCTAACAGCGATATTTATGGAGGTATCGCAGGCTTCTGGGATTTTGGCTCATTAGGCACAGAGCTAAAGAATAATATTAAGAATAACTGGTGGAATTATCATGTGCAGTCAAGAGAGGATATTGTAGGGGTTGATGGAAGCATTATAACTAACCCCAAAGTCTGGGAAGCATCAGGACATGTGGGCAGTTTTGTTGATATTGCTGTTGTATGCAGAAAGTGCGGGAATAAGACCAAGCTTGATAAGCATGAAGTAGGCAAGGTCAAGTGCGAGAAATGCGGGGGAGAGTTTGAAAACAAAGGAGAGTTTAACCCAATGTTCACAACCCAGGTTGGGGTAATTAAAGGTGACTCTGTTAAAACTTATTTAAGGCCTGAGACAGCACAGTTAATGTTCACTGATTTTAAGCTGGTTATGGAAAACTCAAGGTTAAAGCTTCCTTTCGGCATTGCCCAGATAGGAAAATCGTTCAGAAACGAGATATCCCCCAGAGATTTCTTATTCAGGTGCAGGGAGTTTGAACAGATGGAGATAGAATATTTCATCCATCCAAAGGCTGTTAACAGCTGCCCTTACCTAAAAGAGGTTTTGGATTATGAATTGCTGGTTTATAGTTCTGATATGCAGAAGAAGAAGAGCAAGCCAAAGTTGATGAAGGTTAAAGCTGCTTTGGATAAGAAAATCATTAAGACCAAATGGCATGCTTACTGGCTTGCTGCTGAACATAGATGGTTTGTTGAATTAGGAGCTGATTCCGCTAAGTTAAGAGTAAGGCAGCATCTGCAGGAAGAAAAAAGCCATTATGCTTTAGATACATGGGATCTTGAGTATGAGTTCCCGTTCGGCTGGAAAGAGCTGCAGGGCATTGCTAACAGGACAGATTTTGACCTCAAGCAGCATATGAAGTTTTCAGGGCAGGATCTTTCAGTTTATGATGAAGAAAGGAAGGAGAAGGTTGTGCCTTATGTTGTTGCTGAGCCTTCACTTGGTGTTGAGAGAACTTTTCTTGTTTTTATGTTTGATGCTTATAATAATGATAAGAAAAGAGGCAATGTTGTTTTAAAGCTGCATCCTAAGTTAGCGCCTGTTAAGGTTGGGATTTTTCCTTTGGTTAAGAATAAACCAGATATTGTTAAGAAAGCTAAGGATATCTATGATGACTTAAAAGGAGAGTTCGTTTGTCAATATGATGAGAGCGCAAGTGTTGGCCGTAGGTATGCGAGAGCTGATGAAATAGGGATTTACGCAGCAATAACGATAGATTTTGAGTCACTTAAAGACGATTCGGTTACATTGAGATCCAGAGATAGTACTCATCAAATTAGGATTAAAATAAATGATTTAAAAGGGATTCTTAAAAGATTCTTAAATGGAGAAAGATTAGAGGCCCTTGGAAAAATTATCAAGTAATTTATTGCCTTTTTCTGTAATTTCAAAAACAAAAGGTCTACCGGTTTTTCTTATTCTCTTTCCTTCTATCAGTCCTTCTTTTTGTAATCCTCTTAATACATTTATTGTTCTTGTTCTACCCCTCCTAATAAACCTGGCTAATTTCGGTGCAGTTGCTTCTTCTTGAAAATCCTTTAATTTAGTTAGATAAAATTCAGTTACTTCTCCTATCTTAGTTTGTTCTCTTTTGTAACTTATAATCATTTCATTGAACCTATTTTTCCTTTCTTTTGTTAATTTAAAAATATCAAAATCAGATAATTTTCTTAATTCTGATTGCCCACTAACACAAGAAATCCACTCATTATCAGACTTAGAACACACTATGGAACATTTAATGTTTAATAATTTGAATAATTTATTAATATATTCTATCTCTTCTTTAGGTTTCATCTTTAAGTGAACTGTTCTAGAACTTGTTAGGTGATTATATCTCGGGAAACCTTCAGCTGCCATAATACCCCTTAGGTAAGCTTTAGCTAAGTTTTGATTTTTTAAGCATAAATCCTTTACTTTAGGGATTAGTAAATCAAAGATTAGTTTTAGTATACTCCGATTAATAGCAGCTTCAATAACTATTTTATGATATATCTTACTTTTAGGCTTTTTTGAGATATTTGTAATAAATTTCTTATTAATCTCTAACTTTTTAGCCCAAGTATGATCACTGGAGAGAAAGGTATATAGAAGTTCTGAAGAAACATTTTGATGCTGATTTTATTAACCCTCTTGAACTTGTCTCAGATAGAAGCGCTTCTATAGTTGTATTCGGAAAAGATTGTAAAGGAATAAAAGAATCTGATTTAGTTGTTATTAATGCTGAAGAAAAGTTAGGAACAGGAACTTCACAGGAGATAGTTGTTGCAAAATATTTTAAGAAGCCTGTTATTGTTGTGCTTCCTAAAGATAGCCACCATAGAAGGTCTAATATTAGTTTTGAAGGAAACCTGGTTAAAGACTGGAAACATCCTTTTATTGATTCCTTTTCTGATTTTATTATTGAAGATATTGAAAGAATAGCGGAAATCAAGGATAAGATATCTTCATCAAAGATTAAAGATCTTTCTGTTATTGATAAAGCTATAAGTAAGGTTTAATTTACTTAATAAAAACTATCACAAAATTAGTTATAACAAGCATCAGGAATAAGAAGCTAATACTCTTCCATATCTTCTTTGCTTTTTCCTTCTCAAAGAATTTCTCAAGAGTTACATGCATCATCCTGCCTCCATCTATTGGGCCTATTGGGATAAGATTAAAGATTCCTATGCCAAGGTTTAGTATGAAAAGCCATGAAAGCAGGCCAAAGAACCAGAATAAAACTTTTGGGGTTATGCTCCCATACTTTTGTATGAAAGATTCCTTTATCTTTATATTATCCCGGATATACACCCCAAGATAAGGTTTGCTTTCATTCTTTGGGTCTGGAGCTAAGGTAAGAGAATATCCTGTCTTGTTTGTTGCAAGAGAAACTGTCTCTCCAGGAGATTTTCCTTCCAATGCCTTGCTTAGATCTGCAACAGTGGTTATAGGCATATCATTAACATTGGTTATAACTTCGCCTTCTGATATGCCTGCCTGCTCAGCAGGATATTCTTCTCCTTCCATTAATCCGGTTATCAAAACCCCATCAAACTCTGTAACAGAGTTTGCAATAGGCGCTGCTATAGCCCAGGAAAACAATAAAACAACAAATGCCAATAATATATTAGCAAACGGCCCTGCAGCAAATATGGAAAGCTGAGCCTTCCTATCCTTCTCTTTCAGCTTTTCCTCATCAGGCTCCACAAAGGCAGCGGGTATTATAGGAACTAATACCCCTAAGAACGCAAACCCGCTTGACTTTATCTCAATACCATGAAGCCTTGCCATTATGCCATGGGAAAACTCATGCACAATCGCCAGCACAAATATAGAGATTATAAAGTAAAAGAAGGGCACATAAACCGTGCCTTTTACACCAGCCTTGAAAGGCTGTATAATGCCAACCCCCGCAGGCGCAGAGGGCAATGTAAGAAGGTTGTGTATATTGCTCACCAGAGACCAGCCCAGAAAGCCAATCCCAATAAAACCAACCATTATACCAAGATATCCTATATACTTTAATGGCTTAGAGAATTTCTTTGCAATGGAATCCATGAGCTTCAGCCCCAGCTTTGTTTTATACATTGCAAAGTATATAAAAGGCGTAAGAATCTTCTGGAACTGCATCTTCTTCCTTTTTACAAGAATAAACAAGCTAAGAAAAATTATAAAAAGCACAGCAAAGATTGATTGTATATCCATTTTTATTTTTTAAGAGGCCTTAATGCCTTGCCATGGCACTTCTTGCATTTAACCTTACCCTGTAAAACAAGCGTATTAGAAGTTCTTATAACAGTCTTACACTTCCTGCATACAAACTTGTTCTTAAATATTCTTGCCTGAGCCTCTGGAAACTTTGCCATATCTTCTAACCTCCTATTAGTATGTATTATTCTGCTCTTGTCTGTTTCATTACCTTCTCGCCTAAAATATCCCAGTATAAAACTTTGATTCCCTCTACACAACTATCCTTTAAATCATCAGGCACTTTTAAATCAAAGGTTTCATAGCTTTGTGTGTCCATAACGCTTGCTGTATCTCCCTGGACAGATAACACCTGGGCAATCTTTTTCTCTACGATTGGAACATCAACTTGATCATGGCCTGGCATAACTATTATTCTCTTCTTTTCATCTATCAAGCCCACTGCGCTCATTCTCACTTTTGCATGCCCATGCTTTCCTGGTCTTGAAGTCTGGGTATCTGCTACCCTGCATGCATGACCATCTATAATAATATAAGAACCCTTCTGTAATGAGCCAACCGAAGCCTTCTTTGTTGCCATGGGAATCAAAAGGGGAGGATTATTTATAAAGATTATGTTTTTAATTACATTTGCATAATGCAGTTATAAAACAATTATTACAATTCGTTTTCTTCTTGCAATATTGCTTTCCAAACTCTATCAGTAATGCATGATATTCATTAAACAACTTAGCATCCTTTGGCAGGTTTTTCATAAACAAATTCTGTAATTCATCATAACCCGTCTTTTCATTGTAATACCCAAGCCGGGACATGATTCTCTTTGTATAGGCATCTATCACAAATATTGGTTTCTCTGCCGCATAAAGGATTATCGAGTCAGCTGTCTCAGGACCTATGCCTTTTATTGATAAGAGCTCCTCTCTTAATTCTTTTATTTTTTTGCTGAATAACAGATTAAAGCTTCCTTTATAGTTTTCTAAAAGGTGTGCACAGAATATCTTCAGCTTAATTGCTTTCTGGTTGAAGTAGCCCGCGCTTTTTATTAAGCCAGCCAGTTTTTCCTGGTTTATTTTGTTTATCTTTCTTATATCTATCAGCTTCTCTTTGTTAAGATTAATTATGGCTTTCTCCACATTCTTCCAGTTGGTGTTCTGTGTAAGGATCGCCCCAAAACATATCTCAAGCCTTTGGGTTTCTGTTAACGGCTCTTTGTTATGGTAAGAAGGTTTGATGCTTCCTTCTTTGGTTGTGGGCCACCAGCCCTGAGAGTCAAACTTCTTATAGAGTTTGTTATAGATGTCAAGAAGATTATTCATTGTTTTAGGGAAGAATTATGAGTTTATAAAATTATCCTGGATTAGATTAGGATGTTGTTTTTTTGAGTATTTTCTCTATACATTTCCTTAATAAACTTAAATATACTTTTTTTATAATTACTTTTAGTTCCAACATCTTCGAATCTGCCAGTAGAACCTTCTTCAAAAGAACAAACATAATCCCTTCTAAACGACCTTAGGAATGCCTCTTTAACCTCTCTATCAAGAGATAATAATCTTTTTCTCTGGCTTATCCTCCTATCAAGATGGGGTGTGTGGCCCGCACGTTTATATATTCCTGCACCTGCTGATTTTCCGTATATAATATCATTCATCCCGGAAACTATATCCTCAATAGGCATATTCTTAAGAATCTGAAAAAGCCCATGCTTTTTCTTTACCATAGCCGCTGCCTGCATGATAACCAATATCTCAGGACTATCTGAGCTTAACATCATCTCATGAGGCAAGGAGATATTATGATAACCAAAATATATGCGCATCAATTCCCAATAACTGAACATATTCAAATCTTCCATCAGCATGCCATAATTTCTTTTAATGTTCAACTTAGGCGTTTCTTCCACAGACATCTCTAAATCTTCAAAAAGCCCTAATTGCTTTAACATAACATAGAAAAACCAATCATCATATTTAAATATGGCGTCTAAGAAATCATAATAACACAATTTTTATTAACCAGCTTATTTTACTATACTTATGAAGTTTGCGATCATTGTTTCAGAGAAAGATCCTGCTGGGTTGAACATTAAAGATTCCCTGGTTAATTTGTTTGGCTTTAAGGAGTTGGATGAGAAGTTTGATGATAGCAATGTTTACCAATTGAATAACATCCAGCTTTACATAGCAAAGAAGGAATCTATTCACTATGAGAATATTGATAAGGAGATTGTAGCAGATTTATTTGTGTTCGCAACAAAGCATCAGAGCGCTAAAGGCGTTAGCTCTTTAAGCTGCCATGCGCCCGGGAACTGGAGCAAGGCTGAAGCTGGCGGCAAGGATAAGGAGCTTTGTGTTGCGCCAGCTCTTTTTCTGAAGGAGGCCTTTGTTAGACTAAACCAAAATGCTAAAGACACTGAGCATGAAATCACAATGGAATGCACCCATCATGGCCCTTTCCTAAACAAGCCATGCTTCTTTATCGAGATTGGCTCTTCTTTAGAGGAATGGGAGAATAAGGATTCAGGCAACATAATCGCTAAAACTATTATGGATGTTTTAAGCAAAGATATCAAAGAAGGAAAATCCTGTTTTGTTATAGGAGGAAGCCATTATAATCAGGCTGCAAACAAAATAATGCTCAGGACAGAGTATGCTGTTGGGCATGTCTGTCCCAAATATATGTTAGAATTTCTTGATGAAAATTTGTTAAAACATGCTGTTGAGAGAACTGTTCCTAAGGTTGAGATTGTGCTCTTGGACTGGAAAGGTCTTGGTCATTATAAACAAAAAGTTGTTGAACTCTTAGAAAAAGTTGGAATAAAGTGTGAGAGAGTGCAGAGGGTCTTGAAGTGATTTTAGGTATATCTTAGAGTGATTTACCAATAATTTTATAAACCAAAGACTGTTTTTATAAAGTATGAATTCAATATACCATTATATTTATTCAGGCTTTAATCAAAGGTTTTTATAGAGCTATTTCTCATCTTTTTAGTTAATATATTATCATCTGTGAGGTTTTTAACATGGAACTTATCAACGATTTTAAATGGAAAAAGGGAATGAAAGTCAGGGAGCTGGTTAGTAATTACAGGAACCTTGGCTACCAAAGCATTGAGCTGGGCAAGGCTTCTGATGTTATTGTTAAGATGAAGAAGGATAATGCTAAGATATTTCTTACTTTTACATCTAACATGGTAACCTCTGGCTTGAGAGGCTTCTTTGCCCAGATTATAAAGCTTGGGATGGCAAATGTTATTGTGACAACAGTAGGGGGCATTGAAGAGGATATAATGAAAGCCTCCGGAGAGAAGTTCAGCATTGGTGGGTTTGAAGCAGATGATGTTGAATTACATGAGAAAGGCATTAACAGGATAGGCAATATCCTTGTCAAGAACGAAAGCTATATGCATTTTGAGGATATGATAAAAGATATTCTTGGCAAGCTTTACAAGAAACAAAAGAGATGGACTGTATCAGACATGTTAAAGGAGATTGGCTTGATGTTAAATGATGAAAGCTCTATACTTTACCAGGCTGCAAAAAACAATGTTCCTATCTTCTGCCCCGCAATCACTGATGGCGCTTTCGGGTTTCACCTTTATTTGTTCCAGCAAAAGCATGAGGATTTTGTTGTTGATGTTGTTAAGGATTTTGGAAACATTTTGTTTGTTACAAGCTATGATGAGAAGAAGGGTGTTATTGCACTAGGTGGAAGCATTTCTAAGCATCATGCAATCCTTAGCACTTTGCTTAATGGAGGGGCTAATTATGCTGTGTATATGACTACTGCGCATAAGTCTTCAGGAAGTATGAGCGGGGCTACTACACAGGAAGCTAAGTCATGGGGCAAGGTTAAGGATGATAGCGATATTGCAACAGTTATTGGAGATGTTACTATTACTTTTCCATTGGCTATGATTAATGCTTTGGAACAGCTTGATGAAGAAGGCTTGCTTAAGCCAAAGGAAAGTAAGGAAATTAAGAAGAAAACTTTAGAAGAATATAAGAAAGATGCAAAAAGCTAAATTCATTTTATCTAAAAGCAAGCTATTGGAACAGTATAACAAGGTTAAAGATGCTGCTGATATAGTTTCATACAGCTCTAAAACCAACCAGGAGGTTACAAAGCTCCTGGGGAAAGAAACCGGTTGCATGTTTAGCGTCCATCTGGTTAACGAGCTGAAACATGTTTCAGACAAATCAAGGGTTATATTCCTTGCGCAGGCCTGGAACCAGGATGAAATAAAGAGCCTCACTGATGATGGAATAAGATTCTTTGCTGTTGATAACCTGCCTGACCTTGATGAATTGACAAAGTTCTTAGGGAATAATAATGTTAAGGTCAAACTTTTGCTGAGGATGAAGCTTAAGGAATATACAATAAGAACTGAAAGATATTTTGTGTTTGGCATGGATTCTGAAATTATCAACAAAAAGGTAAAAGAATTAAGAAATAACAAGAATATTGAAAGGCTTGGTATCCATTTCCATAGGAAAACACAGAACATAGGGGAATGGAACCTTAAACAGGAGTTATCGAACATTATTGAAGAGGATGTATGGGGCTTGCTTGATTTTGTTAATATTGGAGGTGGGCTGCCTTCAGTTTATGCTAATACTAATGAAGATGTAATCAAAACAATATTTGACAAGATTAAAGAGTTCAGGGATTGGTTAAAAGAAAATAATATCCAGATGATTATTGAGCCTGGCAGGTTTATTGCCGCGCCGGCAGTTAAGCTTATCACATATATTAAAGGAATCTATGAGAATAATATAACAGTGAATGCTTCTGTTTATAATACTGACCTAGATGCGTTAATCGTTCCTGTTAAATTGGTTGTTGAGGGTGAGCTTCCTAAAGGTGAGGGCAAGCCTTATGTTATTAAAGGGATTACACCATGCTCAATGGATATGTTCAGGTATAGGGTTTATCTAAAAGAACCTAAAGTTGGTGATAAGTTGGTTTTCCTTAATGCAGGCGCTTATAATTTTGCTTCTGATTTCTGCGATTTGGAGAAGCTGAAGATTGAGGTTGTAGAATAAGAACAAAGATTTATAAACAATAAAGTTTCTTATCTGCAAAAAAGAGGTGTTCATTATGAAATTAAAGGGTAAAAAACATGTTTCAAAACGAATAATTACTCCTCTAACCGGGGGATTTATGATAACAAGCATAATAGGTTTTCTTCTGTCTGCATTCTGGATTTATGATATTAGTAAAGCATGGGGATTTGCATTCTGCTTTGTGTTCACATTGATGTTTGTTGCTTCGCTGATTTCAATGACTTATGCACCGGTTTCAAAGTATAGCTATTTTAAGTAGAAATAGAATATATTTCCATGGCATCCTCTTCCATGAAATGCAGCTTTCCTGGGATAATCAGGCATTGAGGATATTTCTTAAACTTTGCTTTTAGAACTTCTTTTATTTTCCCAGCCTTTATTTCCGGTGATTCAGAGCCAAGGGCTGCGCAGCCTATGCACAAGGTTTCTTTGCTTACTTTATTCCTAACAAGATATTCCAAAGCCTTGTTTATTGAAAGGAATTCTTTCTTTTCAGGGTTGAGGTCTAATAGAAACAATGTATGCAGTCCAGCTTTTTGATTCTTTTTTAGAACTTCTACTGGTGTTTTAATATCTTTGTTATCAAAAGGTATGGAAGTGATTTGCCCAAATTTGTATAATTGCAGCCCAGTTATACCGGCTGCTGTAAGAATAGAGGCATTGTTGATTATATTTACCTTAATTTTCAGTTCCTTTGCCCTTAACATAATATCAATATGCGTGGTTGCGCTTAAAGGCTCTCCAATCACAAGCAAAGAAACATTCTTACTCTTTGCATCCTTAAGGATTGTCTGCTCTGCCTTATTCTCTATAAGGTCTCTGTCTGCTAAGATTATCTTTTTTCCATAAAGCTTTTCTAAATCTTTAACAGAGCAGTTTAAAGCAGAAGTATAGTTCTCTAAGTAAACATAATCTGAACCCTTTACTGCTTCCAAGCCTTTTAGGGTTATGTCTTTTTCATTGTTTAAACCTAATCCTATGATATATAGTGTCATAATAAGGAAAATGTTAGTTTATAATAAAAATGTTTTTATATTTGGATAGCAAAGCTAAGCTTATGATCATCACAATCTCCGGAAAACCCGGCTCAGGTAAGAGCAGTGTTGCTAAACTCATAGCAAAAAAGCTTAAGCTGAAACATTATTCAATTGGAGATTTTATGAGAGAGATTGCTGAGAAAAAAGGGATTTCTTTGCTGGAGCTTGGCAAAATTGCTGAAAAAGAGAGATGGGTTGATGAAGAGCTTGATAAAAGGCAGATTGAGTTGGGCAAGAGTGAAGATAATTTTGTTATTGACTCAAGGCTTGGGTTTCATTTCATCCCAAATTCTGTCAAAGTGTTTTTAGAGGTTGATTTAAAAACAGCTGCTGAAAGAATCTTCAACTGCAGGAGAAAAGAAGAAAAAGAAAACTTAACCTTGAATAAAACAATGGAAAATGTAAAGAGGAGGATAAAAAGCGAGAGGTTAAGGTACAAAAAATATTACAGCCTGGACTGTTATGATAAAAAGCAGTATGATATTATTGTTGGCACAACCGGTATGCCTGCTGAGAAGGTTAGTGAAGAGGTTATTAAAAGGATTAACCAACCATAACCTGTTCCTGTTGTTCATTATCACCCTGGATGTATCTGGCAACTTTATAGAGTCTAGGCCTGACAAAAGCATTTACAGCTTCAGTAGCGTCAAGATGTTGTTTATCAGTATTGCATGCAATAATCTCAGCTCCCCGTATTCCCTTTTTATAGAGCCAATTAACCATGTTATTGCCTGCGCCGCCAACACCAATAACCTTAATATTAGCCTTGCCAATCTCCATGTTGTCTGAATTGAAATTATTAGAATTATTTTTTAATGCGTTCTCAACAATAAGATCCATTATCTTCACCTCTTGATTTTAAATATAATAGTATAAAATTAAATTATAAGCTAATATATAAATGTTACCTTTTTGTATACTAATATATTTTTATCATATAATATATTTTAATGCAAAACAGGTTGGTATAAGAAAAACATTTTTATAATTCTCTTCATTTATTTTATATATGAACAAACTTCTGCTGTTTATTATAATAATTGAGACAATTGCTTTAGGTTTTGTCTTAACAAAAGACATAAACTTACCCACAGGTTTTGTAGTAAAAGAAGTGCTAGAAAATTATACACCTGATAGTATAGATAATAATGCTTCAGAGCAAGTTTTCTCAACATACACAAAAGCTGTCTGCAATAGTAAAAAGGATTTCACGATTTGTAGCGATAGAATATTTGTAAAATGCGGTGAAATAGAGCATATACTGCCTGATCTCCTGAATAATAGTATAGTAGTAGATAATAATTGGCAGGACCCAAGAAAACTTGGAAATAAAACAATCTAAATGATATAAATGCAAGCATTCATAAGTGGGATAGTGCCCTTATCCACATCGAAATGGTATGGCAAACTAAGCTCAATTATCTTTTTTGGAGGTTGTGACTTTAGATGTAAATATTGCTATAATCCTGAGATGCTTGAATCCAAACAGAAATTCTTGACAGACCTGAAAATAATAACCAATGAAATAAAAAAGCATGAAGACATGATAGAATCTGTGATATTCTCTGGGGGAGAGCCATGCCTGCAGAGGATGGCTTTAATAACTCTGGCGAAACATTTCAAAAGCAAGGGAATTAAGACAGGCCTTGACACAAACGGCTCAAAGCCTAATGTGATAAGAGAGCTTCTTTCTCTGGAATTATTGGATTTCATTTCTCTTGACTTTAAGTCTCCTTTTAGCAATGACCTATTCTCCAGGATTACAAATTCAAAGACGTTCTTCACTAAAACAGAAGAAATAATGAATGGTATAAAAGAAACCATTAATGTGTTGAAGAAATATCATGTTGAAATAGAAATCAAAACTGTGATTGTACCTTCTTTAGTATATAAGAAAGAAGATTTGCTTGAGATGGCTGGGTTAATAGATGGGTTGAATTGTATCTGGGTTCTTCAGCAGTTTGAGAATGAAAAAGAACTGGTTGACAAAAACATGGAGAATATACAGCCAGCATCTCAGAAGTTCCTTGAAAACTTAAAGGAATTCTGTTTAAAAGAATATCCTGGGTTGAAGATGAAGATAAGAAATAGTAAGTAAATAACCAGAAAAAGAAAGTATTATTTATCTAAACGCTCTTTCTAAATGCCTTACTGGATGATCTTCTGTATATTGAGCACTTATTCTTATAGTTATCCAATCTTCGCTTGTCTTTTTAACATCTATAGATGTTCTCCTCAAAGGCTTTACAGGATAAACTTCATTTTCTGCTGTTAAAGTATAATCATCTGATTCTATAACAGTTTCTGTTTCACCATATGATCTTTTCTTAGATACATCACCTTCACCAAGTGCTTTACAACGTCTTATAGCCTCATACAATTCATCTCTTGCCTGAGTAAAAAACTCATATGCAACTGGCAGATATTCATCAATATTTTGGCTACCAACGAAAAATAGATGGTATTCTTCTCTTCCACCATTAGTTTTTCTTACATTAACCTCTGTTAATCTTACATTAACCTCTGTTAATCTTACATTAAGAGGTCCTCCATGACCTATTGTATTACCATCAGAACTCTCGTAATTATCTTCTACAATATGTATTGTATAATCTCCTAGTGTGATCTTTAATTCTTCACTTCCTTTGAAACTACCAACAACATATTCTTCATCTTCATTGTTTACAACAAATTCTTCATCACCAACAACATAATCTTCATCTATACGCATTACTGACCAACCATAAAGATTATATGATGTAGTTTCTATCATATCAGCTAAACTAAATACAGTACTGTTTAACTTTTCCATATAATCTTTCATTAATCCAGATATTTCATCTATGCCACCTTGCTGAGATTCAAGTGCATATTGATTAAGAGAGTATAGCACACTTTCAAGCAACCCCTTTGCAGTCTTTTCAAGTTTCCCTTTGGGATCTTCAGAATAAATGCTTAATAAACGCTCTCCTAACCCAAAACTTACTGAGTGAATGTTCCATACTGTTGCAAAAGGATTTGTTTCAGTTCCACCTAAGTCATATATGATTTCAAATGATAAGTTCCTTTCTTTATCTTTAATTGATATTACTCTTTCAGATCCTCTAAAAAATTTCCTTGATTCCCCATATTTATCTGTCATAAGAGACATTCTTACTAAATCAAGATCTTCAATAGGATATCTTTCAATTTCAAGAAAATCTTCAACAAACTTTTTCCTAAAATCAGTAAAGCTTGTTACTTTTAATGGATAAACAGTAATTTCACCTTCGCTTTCCGAACCATAACCATTATCTCCTCTTATTCTTTCTTCAATTATTTCTTTTACAATCCTTTTAATGGAGCTTCTTCCTTCTCTTAAAGCTATTTCACAGATTCTAGATAGAGCATCATCATACTTTTGAGGATATGAGGTTTGAGCTAATTTTTCACCTTCAACAGCAGCTCTACCATTAATTTTAACCATATCTGGATCTCCATCCTTTTCTGCTGTAACTGGTTCCCAATTATTATCAAGGTATTTGTCTGCATCTATAAATTCAAGCTCTCCTTCTTGATTTCCTACGTTTAATGTTGCTTTATCACCAGAATCATTAAAAAAAGCATATATCTATAACCTAATTCCTGCTGAATCCTTGTCTGATAGTCATCTTCTTGGCTAAATGCGGCTCCAGCTGCTAGAATACCCAATAGCGCCAAATGACTCTTTTTTGGCCTATAACCGCCAAAAAGGCTTTTTAAGCCATAACCAGCTATTGTGGAATATAGCTTTATCTTGTCTAAAAATCCAAATTTTAGCTCTTTTGATAGATTTTTCATAATTAGGTATATAATAATCATTAGTATATAAACCTCCAAAATACAAAACTATTTATAAATCTATTGAAATTTTAGACTTAAAACTGTATAAACCCCTTCTTCTGTCCTTTTAAAGCTTTTTTAATTAAATTTATAAGCCGCCCTTCATTTTTAAGGCTTAGAATGTTATCCAACCAATTAAAGAGCCTGTTCCAAAACCAGAAGGAGTCTTTTACAGATATATTAGGACAGGACAAGGTAAAACAAGGCATTAAGTCTGCCTTGCTCAGCAGCCATCATATCATCTTAGCAGGAGCTCCTGGCATTGGCAAGACAACATTAGCAAAGAATATAGCAAAGGTCTTGCCAGAAATCGAAGTAATCAAAGACTGCTCATTTAACTGTGATCCAGAAGATATTATCTGCCCTGAATGCAAAACAAGGAAGCCGTTAAACAAAGGCAAGATAAAGGGAGTCCAGAGGTTTGTGAGGATCCAGGGCTCTCCTGATTTAACTGTTGAAGACTTAATAGGCGATATAGACCCTATCAAAGCTTTGAAATTCGGGCCATTGGATGCTAAGTCGTTCACACCAGGCAAGGTTTTCAAGGCTAATCGTGGCATTTTATTCTTTGATGAGATCAATAGATGCCCTGAAAAGCTGCAAAACGCTTTACTACAGGTATTAGAAGAAGGAAAGATTACCATTGGCAGCTATGATGTCGACATCCCTTCTAACTTTATCCTTATAGCCACAATGAACCCTGAGGATAGTAGCACTGAAAAGCTAAGCGATGTGTTCCTTGACAGGTTTGATATAGTTTATATGAATTATCCGGAAAACAAAGAGACTGAAAAAGAAATTTTAAAGCTGAAAGGTAAAAGCCTAACCGATTTCCCTGAAAATCTGTTAGAATCAATGATTCTGTTTGTGAGATCATTAAGGGAAAATGAAAATATTGAGAAAAAACCGTCTGTCAGGGCGTCTATCCAATTATATGAAAGGGCGCAGGCAAACGCATTATTAAAAAACAAGGCCTCTGTTAGCTTAGAAGATATAAAAGAAGCAATCAGATCTGTTCTTGAGCATAGAATAAGATTAAAGCCCTCAACTAAATTCCTGCAAACCCCAAAGGATTTCCTTAAGGAAGAGTTCAAACAATTCCTGAAAGATAATAAAAAATCGGGTGGTTGCCCGTAGCATAAAGCAAAAAGAATTAAAAGAAGAAAAGGGCTATCTGAAAGGTATTCTTGACAAGCTGGATAAGAATATAACTGATGAAATTCTCAAGGGAAATAAAGAAACAATAGGCAAGGGATCATTACTGAACCAGGCAATCAATCAGGGCATTAGCTTTATACCTGGGGATATTGCGGAAAGTCTTATAAAAAATTTCTCTTTAGCAAAACAGATTTATGGAGATTCCATGATAAGGTTTCTTTCAAACTACAACCCTGATTATGTATCAAAGAATATTGTGCTGCCTGAATTCCAAAGGGAGATAAAGAACAATGTTAAAGATAATATTGATAAATTAAACGAAGAGGGGCTGATTAAAGACTCTAATATAACCCAAAAAGGCCTTGAGCTTGCTTCTGTGATATTATTGTTTGAAGAGCTTAATAAATTCAAGCCATCCGGTTCAGGTGATAAGAAACATGAGAAAGATTTCGTTTATGGAGACAAGGATAACATAGAAGGCTATAAGAAAGGTATTAGGTATAGGGATATTGCTATCAGAAAAAGCCTTAAGCTTGCCATAAGAAGAAACCATAAGATATTAACAGCGGATGATATCAAAGGCTATAAGAGAAAGACAAAGGGAAAAACTGACATTGTTTATGCTCTTGATGCTTCAGGCTCTATGAAAGGCAAAAAGATAGAGATGTGTAAAAAGGCTGGCATTGCATTAGCGTTTAAGGCAATTGAAAATAAGGATAAGGTTGGATTGGTTGTTTTCAGCTCTACCATCAAATCTGTTGTAAACCCCACAAACGATTTTCTGAAGCTATTATTTGAGGTTGCTAAGATCAGGGCATTGAATGAAACAGACATTAAAGCTACAATTGAAAGTTCTGTAGTTATGTTTAGGGATAAAGCAGCTGCAAAACATTTAATGCTTATAACCGATGCCCTGCCAACCATTGGGAAAGAACCTGAAAAAGAAACCCTTGAAGCTGTTGAGAAAGCAAGAAATAATCAGATAACTATTTCTTTAGTGGGAATAAACCTTAATGACAAAGGAAAAGAGCTCGCCGGGAAGATTGTTGAGCTTGGAAATGGCAGATTATATATTGCAAAAAAGTTAGAAGAACTGGAGGTTATTGTTTTAGATGATTATTATAATGTTTAAAAAATAAAGAAGACTAAATCTTTCCCATCTTCTTCCATTCATTCTCAAAGAAATCTTGGACAGCTGATGCAAAGAAGCTTGTATTAACCCAAACACCCACATCATTTCCAGGGTTTATCTCTTTATCATCTGATAACATAAAAATGAATTCTTTGCCGTCAACTATGCAAAATCTTGCATTGATATTGCTTTTTCTTAATTCTATATGTTTTGGAACATTAATTTTAATATCATTAGACTTAACCCCTACTCTTATCCCAATACCTTTCTTGTTTGCTTTCTCAAGCAGCCTTGAAAATGCCCTTAATTTTCTCTTTAAACCTGCCTCTGATGTATTAATTATAATTGATTTGTTTGCATTCTTAATCATTGTTTCCATATGGCTATAAATACTGTCCCTGCTCTTAAAGGAGCCTGAGAAATCCATTGGATCAACTTTCTCTATTCCCTGGCTGTATAAAGTTGTTAATTCTTTAACCAAGTTTGTGGACCTTATGTTATCAATCAGGCTTATGTTTTCACTTGCCTGTTTCTCAACATTCTTCTTTACCCTTTCTATTACCTCTTCCGGCTTCACAGCAATATATTTTATTGGTTTGCCTAACTTCATAATTATAAATCCCTTCTTTTCCAGGCTTTCAAGAACATCATAACTTCTTGACCTTGGCACATTTGCTATCTCAGACAACTCGCCTGCAGTAGAAATTCCTCTAGACAAGAGTGCTGTCCATAATTTGCACTCATAGCTGTTAAGGCCAAAGTCCTTTAACCTGCTTAAAAACGCCTTATCGATTATCATTCTATTACTTAGAAAAACGCTTTACTGTTTATAAACTTTTTGGTTTTGTTACCACTATCCGATGGGAAAGGGATTTGGGCACGTATTTTTAGGTTATAGACACCCCTTGACTTCCTATGGAAATTTGCTGGGTTTTTGCTGGAAAAAGTATGTTTTTATTTGATATTTTTCCTTCTTTTGTTCAAAGGCACTGCCCCTTTCATGACGTTCTACGAGGGAATTCTTTTTATTTATTATTTATTTTATTATTATTAAATTATTATATATAATATAATATATATTTATTTTCTATATAGAAAAGAAATAAAAGAAAAACACAACGTCCGATTATATTCTCCAAAAGAAATGAAGGGGTATGTATATTGAAATACAATAAGACTTATATATATTTTTCAACATTTTTTTTCATATGGCAAAAAGAATATCAAAATTTTTTGAGAATTTTCTTGCAAGAGATAGCATATTTAAGGACAAAAAGGTGCTTCAGATGAATTATATTCCTGAAGATATTACTCATAGGGATGAGCAGATGGACCAGACAGCTGAGATTCTCGCGCCAAGCCTTAAAAAACAGAAACCTTCCAATGTGTTTATATATGGCAAGGTAGGCTCAGGCAAAACACTGGTTGTTAAATATATCACAAGTCAGCTGCTTGAAACATCAAAAAAGCTAAATACCTCCCTAAAGATATTATACCTTAACTGTAAACTAAAAAGAGTAGCTGATACAGAATACAGGCTGATAGCGCAGCTTATAAGAGATCTTGGTCAGGATATCCCTACAACTGGCCTGCCAACAGATGAGGTGTATAAAACATTCTTTAATATTATTGACAGCAAAAAACAATTGATTATACTAATACTTGATGAGGTTGACCAACTTGTTAAGAAATGCGGTGATGAAGTATTGTATAGCCTTACCAGGATAAATGAAGAGCTTAAGAATTCCCAGCTGTCTTTTATTGGGATTTCAAACGACCTGGTGTTCATAGATAACCTTGACCCAAGAGTAAAGAGTTCGCTTTCTGAAGAAGAAATCATCTTCCCGCCGTATAATGCGCTGCAGATTCAGGATATACTTAGCCAAAGGCTTGTGAAAGCGTTTAAGGAAGGGATTGTTCAACAGGGAGTCATAGCAAAGTGTGCTGCTTATGCGGCAAGGGAGCATGGAGATGCCAGAAGGGCTATAGAGCTCATGAGAGTAGCAGGGGAAATAGCTGAGAGGGAGATATCCCCTTCTGTTAATATAAAGCATCTTGACAAGGCTGAGGATAAGATAGAAAAGGACAGGGTTCTTGATACAATAAAAACACAGCCTTTACAATGTCAGTTGGTGTTGTATGCCACTATAAAGGTGCATCTTAAGAAGAAAGGAGTGATCTTTACTGGGGAAGTATATGAGGTTTATAAGAGTTATTGCTCAAATTCAAGCTTAAGGCCTTTAACCCAAAGGAGAATCTCTGATATAATCGCTGAGCTTGATATGTTTGGGATACTGAATGTGAAAGTGATTTCTAAAGGAAGGTATGGAAGGACAAGAGAGATATCTTTGTCCATCCCTGATTCTATGCTCCCTAAGATAATATCATTGCTTGAACAGTCTTTGAACCTTAGCTAAGCCGGAATATACACAAAAAATGGAAAGGAAAACTAAACAAGAGATTATAGGATTCTTATTAGACAAAGGCCTGCTTGTAACAGATGATGTCTTAGATAAGATAAGCTCTAAAGAAGAGCTCGAATCCCTGTATAATATCATCAAAGAAAACAATAAGCTATTATTTCTTGACTCTAAAACTTTCTCGGATTTAAGGCTTGCCCAGCAGGGAGGGCAAACTGAGGCAATAAAAGAGGATAAAAAGGTAAAGATATTATTTTCCTATGAAGAGGAAAGCAGAAAAAGAAAGGTCCAGGATTTTATCGCGTATTTCAATAAGAGGTATGGTGCATTAAGCTCAATCCTGCAGAACAGGGCTGAGTTATCCAACCTGGTTTCTATAAACAGGCTTCAGAATAAGTCTGAGAGGGAGAAAGTATCTATTATAGGGATAATAAAGGAGAAGAATATCACAAAAACCGGGAATGTCATTATGGAATTAGAGGATCCCACTGGATGTGTTAAGGTTTGTGCGCACATAAACAAACCTGAACTGGTTAATAAAGCAAAAGGTTTGGTTTTAGATGAAGTTATAGGCTTATCAGGACCGATAAACAACGGGCTTATTTTCGCGGATGCTATTTTATTTCCTGATGTTCCTTTTACCAAAGAACTAAAAAAATCAAGGGAAGAGGAATATGCGGTCTTTATATCTGACCTGCATGTTGGCTCTAACAATTTTATGGAAAAAGAGTTCATTAGGTTTGTAAACTGGACCAACGGCAACCTGGGCGATGAAAAGCAGAGAGAGCTCAGCGCAAAGATAAAATATCTTTTTATAGTGGGAGACCTTATTGATGGGGCGGGGATTTATCCTGGGCAGGAGGATGAATTAACCATCAAAGACATCCACCAGCAGTATCATTACTGTGCTGAACTGTTGAGAAAAATATCCCCGGAAAAAGAACTGATAATCTGCCCAGGGAATCATGATTCTATGAGAATCGCAGAGCCTCAGCCAGTTTTGTACAAGGATTTTGCAAAGCCTTTATGGGAGCTGCCTAATGTTACAATGGTTTCTAACCCTGCACAGGTTAATATTGGCTCTTATGAAGGCTTCCCTGGTTTTGATGTATTGCTTTACCATGGTTATTCCTTTGATTACTTTGTTGCTAATGTTGAGAACATAAGAAACAAAGGAGGTTATGATAGGCCTGACTTAATAATGAAATTTTTATTACAAAAAAGGCATCTTGCACCAACCCATGCGTCAACCTTGTATATCCCTGAGCAGTTTAAGGACCCTTTAGTGATTGATTCCATTCCGGATATCTTTGTAACAGGACATATCCATAAGTCTTCAGTTTCAAATTACAGGAACATCACCCTTATCTGCGGCTCCTGTTGGCAGTCAAAGACTGCATTCCAGGAGAAGGTTGGCCATCACCCTGAGCCATGCAGAGTACCTATTGTTAACTTAAAGACAAGAGAGGTTAAGGTGCTGAGGTTTTGATTAAAAATGATCACAAACAATATCCAGAATTACTTCAATAAGATTGATAAGGATATTAACATAGCATACAGGATTGCTAATGAGGCAAGGAAGAAAGGGTTTGACCCTGAGGACGAGGTTAATATCCCTATCGCTAAGGATATGGCAGAAAGGGTTGAAGGGTTGATTTCTACTATTGCCCCTCAGATTAAGGGTTCCGGCGTTTCCAAAAGAATCCATGAATTAGAGAAACAGTTTGGGTTATTGGATTGGAGAGTTTCTTTAACAGTTGCTGAAGAGATTGCTAAAGGCAAAATATGTAAGTTTTCTTCGCAGATAGAAGCTATAGAAACCGGCATTCGTGTTGGATTTGCGTATATCACTCTTGGCACTGTGGCTTCTCCTCTTGAAGGGTTGAGCAGTATTAAGATTAAGAAGAGGAAGGATGGAAAGGAGTATTTTGCCTTATTTTATGCTGGACCTGTGAGAAGCGCAGGCGGCACCGGGGCAGCTGTTTCTGTGCTTATCTCTGATTATGTGAGAAAGAAGATGGGCTATTCTGCGTATGATGCTACTGAGACTGAGGTTAAGAGGATGGTTACTGAGGTTTATGATTATCATGAAAGAATTTCTAACCTTCAGTACCTTCCTTCTGAGAATGAGGTTAAGTTTTTAGTGGAGAACCTACCTGTGCAGATTGATGGAGAGCCTTCAGAGAAGATTGAGGTTTCTAATTATAAGGATCTTGAGAGGATTGAGACTAATGTGATAAGGAACGGGACTTGCCTTGTGATTGGGGAATGCCTTTGCCAGAAAGCGCCAAAGCTCTGGAAACAGTTATCTAAATGGGGTAAGGATTTTGATATGACTCAATGGAATTTCCTTGAAGAGTTTTTAAAGGTACAAAAAAAGGCAAAGTCCGGCAAGGGAAAAGTTGAGGAAAAGGATGTTAAGATAACGCCTGATTATACTTTTATAAAAGATCTTTTGGCAGGCAGGCCTGTGCTTACCTTCCCGCTCAGAATTGGCGGTTTTAGGTTAAGGCTTGGTAGGTGCAGGAATTCAGGTTATTCTTCCGCTGCCATACACCCTGCAACAATGTATATCTTAAACAAATATATTGCAATAGGAACCCAGTTAAAGCTTGAAAGGCCGGGAAAAGCCACCTCGCTTTCATCATGCGATTCAGTCCTGGGGCCAATTGTAAAGCTCAAGGATGATTCTGTTATTAGGATTGATTCTGAGCTGGAAGCCAAGAAATACCAACAGGATGTTAAAGAGATAATCTTCATTGGGGATATCCTTGTCAACTATGGCGACTTTTTTAACAGGGCACATTCTTTAGTGCCTCTCGGCTATTGCAATGAATGGTGGGTGCAGGAGTTTGAGAAGGCAACTGTTGATTCATTTGGCACACTGGACCTGGAAAAACTTTCAGCGCTTGTGGATGTTCCAGCGCCTTTGCTCGAGTCAACGCTTAAAAATCCTCTAAAACAAAAGATAAGTGGAGAAGATGCAATTAAAATATCAACAAGGCTTTCTATACCATTGCATCCTGATTATACATCTTACTGGAGCACTATATCTTTTGAACAGTTAATGAACCTGTTAAACTGGATGGATAAGGTTAATATTGAGAAGGAAGGCAATATAATCAGTAAAATAATCCTGCCTCTTGAAGAGGCTGGAAAACAGGCGATAGAATTCCTGGGATTGCCGCATCTTGTTGTTAGCAATGAATTTGTTGTTATTGAAAAAGATGATGCAGCAGCGTTATTGAGTTCGCTCTCAATCCAGGATAAGGAAGATATAGAGAGTATTAAAAGAACTGTTCTTGAAAATAAAGATAAAGATGTTCTGGAAATAATTAATTTGATTTCTAAAGTAAAGATAAGAGACAAAGCAGGAACATTTATTGGCGCAAGGATGGGCAGGCCTGAGAAAGCGAAAATGAGGCTGTTGACCGGTTCTCCCCAGGTTTTGTTTCCTGTTGGGGCTGAAGGCGGAAGGCTGAGAAGTTTTCAGTCAGCTTTGGAAGCTAAGAAGATAAAATCTGATTTTCCTGTCTTTGTCTGCCAGAAGTGCAATAAGGAAACTATCTATAGGATCTGCGAAGATTGCGGCAAAAGAACAAAGAAGGTATACTATTGCAGAGCCTGCGGCGAGCTTAAGAATACTCCTGATTGCAAAACCCATGGCGAAGTATCTTCTTATAGGAGAAGAGAGATTGATATAAAGCATTATTTTAATAATGTCTTAAAAAAGCTTAGAACAAGCACTTACCCTGACTTAATCAAAGGCGTTAAAGGCACCTCTAATAAAGAACATGTTCCGGAGCATCTTGTTAAGGGCTTTCTGAGAGCAAAGCATGGTGTTTATGTTAACAAAGATGGGACAACAAGGTATGATATGACCCAGCTTGCCCTTACCCATTTTAAGCCAAAAGAGATTGGGGTGGAGATTGAGAGATTAAAAGAGCTTGGCTATGAAGTGGATATTCAGGGGAAAGAGCTGCAGGATCCTGACCAGGTTCTTGAATTGTTTCCACAAGATATTGTCCTGCCTTTGTGTTTCCAATCTCCTGATGAAGGCGCTGACAAGGTTTTGATTAAGGTTGCAAAGTTTCTTGATGAATTGCTGGTTAAATTATATGGCTTAAAGCCGTTCTATAACCTAAACTCAGAAAAGGATCTTATAGGACAATTAGTTTTATGTTTAGCGCCGCATACCTCTGCAGCAATGCTTGGAAGAATTATTGGTTTCTCAAAGACCCAGGCGTTTTATGCGCACCCATTGCTGCATGCTGCTACCAGAAGAGATTGTGACGGTGACGAGGCATCTGTAATTCTTTTGATGGATGCTTTATTGAACTTTTCCAGGCAGTTCCTGCCGGCTCATAGAGGCAGTGTCCAGGACGCGCCTTTAGTATTAACAACAAGGCTTATTCCTTCCGAGGTTGACGATATGGTATTTGACATAGACACTGTATGGAAATATCCTCTTGAGATATATGAATCAGCTTTAGAATATAAGGTCCCATGGTCAGTTAAGATAGAGTTGTTTGGAGATAAACTGAAAACAGATAACCAATATTTAGGGGTTGGCTTTACGCATGATACCGGTGATATAAACTTTGGAGTAAAATGCTCAGCATATAAGGTTCTGCCATCTATGGAAGAGAAATTAAAAGGGCAGATGGATCTTGCAGAGAAGATAAGGGCAGTTGATGCTCCTGAAGTTGCAAGATTTGTTATAGAAAAACATTTCCTAAAAGATATAAAAGGCAACCTAAGAAAATTCTCAATGCAGCAGTTCAGGTGCGTAAAATGCAATGAAAAATACAGAAGACCCCCTTTAATTGGAAAGTGCATTAACTGCGGCGGCAGGATTATATTTACAATCTCAGAAGGCAGCGTTGTAAAATATTTAGAGCCTTCTATCAGCTTAGCAACAAAGTATAATGTGCCCAGTTATTTAGTGCAAACCTTAGAATTGACAAAGAGAAGAATTGAGAGCGTGTTCGGAAAAGATAAAGAGAAGCAGGAAGGGTTGGGGAAGTGGTTTGGTTGAATAAAAATAGAAAAAGAAAGAAAAAAATTATTTATAAAGCTCCTTCACTCCTTTAATATCTCCTGTTTCTAAGCTTCTCTTCTTTGTTTCTCCGTAAGCTGCATAACCATACATGGTTACCTCAGAGCATTCATCAGTGTATAAGTCACCTAGACCAACGCTATGCCCAAGCTCACGAGTTGCTATATTCTCAAAGTCCATCTTGCCAGCTTCTTCTGTTGCTGACCAGTCAAAGTCAACATCATCATATACTTGGTCCCATTCAACAAGCTCTCTCCTTCTTGGTGGTCCGCTGAAAATACCCCATATTATTGTCAATCCAATAGCGCCGCTGGACTCAATATCAGCAAAATATACTTCATTCTTTCCGTCTGTTGTGACTGTGTCTGCTCCATCAACAGAAGCATTTACTAGTTCATATCCTAAGATATCTGCTCCTGCTGCAGTTTCCCATTTATCAATATTTGCTTCAAAATTTCCTTCTATGAATATTTCATCTAATCCTCTTGTGTTTGTAGGGTCAATGATATAAGGTTCAACGGTTTTCCATTTAGCACCTTTTGCTAAGAAACCATAACAAGAACTAGTATCAGGCTCTTCACTACCGCTACAGTCAGCAGGACATTTCCTGGCATTTTCCCCAGGCTCGCAGACTCCATTACCACAAGTTGTTCCAGGCTTTCCAAACCCTTTCTTATAATCTATTATAGCATATCCTTCAACAACTCTGCCATTATCTATTGCAGTTCCTAAACTAAAAACCCCAGGTGCAACCTCAATAGCATGTGCTGGTATAGCAACTGTTGCATGTCTCTTAGATGGGTTTACTTCAACAACTTGCTTTAAATCAGGCTTTGCAACCACAAGAACAGCTACTAAACACATTGCCAGAATTAGTCCAGTTAAATAACTTTTTTTCATTACATCTAAAGGATACCTTGGGCTTTAGCCCAAGTTGTAGTCCACAGCTACTCCCTTTCCTCCGTAAGTTTTTTCTACCATTTTTGATTAT
>NZBG01000023.1 GCA_002687795.1 Candidatus Woesearchaeota archaeon | reverse complement strand
TTAAGATGAGAAATCTCTAACATAGCTTGTCTCAATTTAGCAGCTTCAACTTTCTCTCTTAATGCATTTCTAATAAACTCTGTTCTACTTTGGTAGCCTTCTTTTTTTACAATTTCATCTACATTGTCCAAAAAGCTATCTTCAAGTTTAAGACTAATCATTTCAGTAACCATATATACCTTGTATATACAACAGATATATAAACATTTCGAAAATTAAAAATTTTCGAATCCCAAAAATCCATAATATGGATTTTTTATGTTTCTATTTTTCTGCCATTTTTTTGTTATTATATAATTCTACTATAAATTGAACGTTTTTTGCCCCCTTATTTCTTCTTTTATTTTAAGCATCGTTAAAGCTCTTTTGATGTACGGCATTTTCAAAAACTTGAAAATCACATAAACTCCATTTAATCCACCATAAAGGAAAACTATATTAATAAGAAATAATAAAATTAACCAAAAGATACTGAAAAATTTGTTTTTAACAAATTTTTGGTATATCTTATAAATTCAGGGAATTTAAAAGAGAGGTGAAAATGGAAGCTCTAGTCTTTTTAACATACTTAGCGGTTATCCTGTTAATAGGCATAATCTCCACACTAATCTCCAGAAAGCTTGGCTTGCCTAACATCCTCTTATTAATTGCAGTGGGAATCCTGCTAAGCAGGATAACCTATAACGAACAGCCCTTATTCAGCTTCCCAAATGTATTCCTTACCTCTATAGGCATCTTAGCACTGGTCATGATTGTATTTGACTCCTCCTCCAGGCTTAAAGTAAAAGAATTTGATGCATTCTCAGTAAAAGCCCTGAAGCTATCAGGCGCATTCCTGCTGGGAAACCTGATATTCTTATCATTCTTCACAGTAATCATCTTCAAAGTGCCATTAACCTTCCTGGCAGTCATGTTTGCAGCGCTCATGTCAGGCACTGACCCATCAACAGTGTTCACCATGTTCAAAGGAACCAAGAATAAGGTAATAGAGATGCTGGAGATAGAATCCATAATCAACACCCCTTTAATAGTCCTAATGCCCTTTATAATACTAGACTTAATGGGAAGCTTCAGAAAAGAGCTGGTTATCTCCAAGATCATAGAGCAAATATTGCCCTTCCTCCAGCAGTTTGTAGCAGGCATCGGAGCAGGCATACTAGTGGGCATCATCGTCTTTAAGCTGATGAGAAGAAAATACTCAGAAACAATAAGCCCCCTTGCAATAATAACCGCTGCATTATTAACCTATATCCTTGCTGAAAACCTTGGAGGAAACGGTGTGCTTGCAGTAACAGTGTTGGGCTTATTCTTTGGCAGCATCTACGTCAAACAAAAGAATGTCCTGCAGGAATTCTCCAGCGTTTTCGCTAACTCTTTGGAGATACTGGTATTTGTTCTGGTGGGCTTTATAATCAACATACCTTTCAGCCTTGATTTCTTCCTAAGATCCCTTGTTTTGTTCCTGATATACCTCTTTATAAGATACATCACAATCCATATCTTATTCAGGAAAGAATACAATGTTAAACAAAGAATCTTCATGAGTCTGAACGTGCAGAAAGGCATTGCTGTTGCAGTTGTAGCCTTTATCCTCACAACCCTCGTATTCACAAAGATAGAGGTTATAGAAGGGGTAGAACAGGCAGTTGGGGTTGCATTCATATCATTGCCAGGAGCAAGCATTATCCTAAACCTGACCTTGGCATTTATTCTTTACTCTATAATCACTTCTACTATCCTTGTAAAGCTTTCTAAATATTTCATAAAGACTGATATCAAAGAAGAAGATTAATATCCTGGAGGCATTCCGCCAGGCGGCATACCCGGAGGCATTCCACCAGCCTTATCACCGCCTGAACTTGCAATAAGGTCATCTATTCTCAAAATCATTATAGCCACTTCACTGGCAGAGCTCACAGCCTGCGTCTTAATCTTCAAAGGCTCTAAAACTCCTTTAGCCCAGGCATCAATCACCTTGCCTGTGAACACATCAATACCGCTCCACTTCTTTCCCTTATCATGGCTTGCCTTAAGCTCTGTCAAAATATCTATAGGGTCAAGGCCTGCATTCTCTGCCAAAGTCCTTGGAATGATCTCAACCGAATCAGCAAACGCCTGCACAGCAAGCTGCTCCCTTCCGGACAGGCTCTCAGAAAACTTTCTCAAATCCCTGGCAAGCTCTATCTCAGGCGAGCCAGCTCCAGCAACAACCTTATTATTCTTCAAAGCTGCAGAAACATCGCCAATCGCGTCCTCAACAGCCCTCTTAACCTCATCAATAACATGCTCTGTAGCTCCTCTAACCAAAAGCGTCACTGATTTAGGGTTCTTGCACTCCTTAACTAAAGTCATATCCTCATCTCCAATCTTAACTTCTTCAACAACCCCTGCTTTCCCCAGATCAGAAGCTGACAAATCATCAAGATTGGTAATAACCTTGCCACCTGTTGCCCTTGCCAAAGCCTCCATATCGCTCTTCTTAACCCTTCTAGCAGCATAGATACCCTTCTTTGCAAGGAAATGCTGGGCAACATCATCAATGCCTTTCTGGCAGAAAACAACATTAGCATTGCTCTTAACAACCTTCTCAACCATATCCTTAAGCATCTTCTCTTCCTGGTCAAGGAAAGCCTGCATCTGGTTAGGGTCATTAATCTGTATCTTAGCATCTGTCTCAGTGCTCTTAACCTCAACAGCAGAATCAATCAAAGCAATCTTAGCGTTCTTAACCTGCCTTGGCATGCCTGTATGCACCTTTTCCTTATCAATAGCAATTCCCTGTATTAACTCAGAATCGTCAACAGAACTTCCAACCTTCTTCTCAATCTTAATATTATCCTTATCAATAAAAACACCGTTCTCCTTATCCATAACCTGCTTAACAGCCTTAACAGCCAGCTCACCAAGCTTCTCCTTTGAAGACTCTGCGCCTTTGCCTGTCATAGCTGTGATTGCAATATTCTTCAAAACATCATCATCCTTCTCTGTAACATTCTCAGCTATCCTATTAAGAATATCCTGCGCCTTCTCAGCAGCAATCCTGTAACCCTTTGCTATGACGGTAGGATGAATCTCCTGGTCCAACAGCCTTTCAGCGCTCTTTAATAACTCCCCTGCTAAAATAACAGCGGTTGTAGTTCCGTCTCCAACCTCATCTTCCTGTGTCTTAGCAACCTCAACAATCATCTTAGCGCTAGGATGCTCAATATTCATCTCTTCCAATATAGTAACGCCATCATTAGTAACAGTAACATCACCTAAAGAATCAACCAGCATCTTATCCATTCCCTTAGGGCCTAAAGTGGTTCTAACAGTCTCAGCAACCAGCTTAGCTGCCATGATATTAGTCCTTTGCGCATTCTTACCAGAAGTTCTCTGCGAGCCCTCAGGCAATATAAATATTGGTTGTACCTGTTGATCTGTCATAGTATAAATCCCCCTATTATTGTAATACAGTATATATAAGGTGAATTAAGAGGCGTTTATAAAGGTTTTGGAGAATTTGGCTTCAAAATATTAGTAAGGCTGTTCTTTAGAACAGCTTGTCAGCTGAAAGGATCAGACTAAAGAAGTAATTATTATTTTAATCAAATTCTTACAAATTTACCTAAATCCTCAGCCTTGATCCCAAGAATATCAAATATCTCTTCTTCAACTTTTTCTGCCTTAGAATATGCTTTCTTTATTTCCTGCTCTTTCTCTGGAAATTTCTTAATATGCCTCTCTTCTTTTTCATCCATGGAGATTATTTCCCGCTTGCATCTCTTATCAGCATAATTTAATACCTTCTCTTCCCATGTCTTTGGACTGGACTGTTCAGAAAAAAAAGCCCTGATATTATGCCTGCTGACTATTCCAGCAGCTTTAGTATATCCTTCTTTTCTTAGGATTTCAACACCCAGCTCACAATGCCTGTCCTTGTCCCATTCATCAGCCCTTCCCTTATCCCCGATATCATGCAGCAGAGCTGCAGTATATAATGTTTCAACATCAATCCTGACACCCTTTTCCTTAAGCTTTTCAGCAAGGAACTTAGCAATCTTTGCAACATTCAGGCAATGCTCTATCTTCTTCTCCCTTACATTATATTTCTTCAACAATCCAATTGCCTTGTTTTCTGTTAAGATTTTAATCACCTAAAGCTAATGACCATCAAAGACTATCTATCCTCTCCTTATAACCGGAAAGCAGCTCTTTAATCTCCAGCTTAAACCATGGGCTGAACATATCAGGATGCTGCTCAATCTCTTCAACCAGCTCAGACATCTTGATCCACTTATAATCAGCAACCTCTTCCTTATCCAAAACAACAGGATGGCCTGACCTGCCAATAAGAACTGCGCAAAGCTCATTCTCAGAGCCCTTATCCTTATACTTAGCCTTATACTGAAACTTATACAAAAGCTTAAGCTCAGAAGAAATCCCCAACTCCTCCATTACCCTTCTCTCAGCAGCCTTCTTACAATCCTCATCCTGCCTTGGATGGCTGCAGCAGCTATTGCTCCAAAACAAAGGCCAAAGCCTTTTAAGCCCGCTTCTCTGCTGGACAAGCAGCTTGCCCTTATCATTAAAAATAAAAACAGAAAAAGCCCTATGAAGAATGCCGTCTCCATCATGGCACCTTTCTTTTTCCTCAGTTCCTATTACACTATCCTTTTCATCAACTAAAATAAGTTTATCCATATAAAATCACAGCTTGGCTATTATAACATCCTTGCCTTCCTTTTCAAGCGCTTCCTTTACCTCTTCAGCTATCTCTTCAGGGAAAAGCGCAATAACATTCCCTCCCTTTCCAGCGCCTGACAGCTTTGCGCCCAAAGCACCAAAACCCTTTAACTTCCTTATAACATTATCTATTTCACTGCATGAAACACCTAACCTCTCAAGACAGTCCTGGTTCTTATCCATCAGCTCACCAAGCAAAGAAACATCTCCCTTTTCTAAAGCAACCCTTCCTTTCCTGACTATCTCTTCAACCTCATCAAAAACATCTCCAATCCTTTGCTTATCAGCCTCGTACCTCTCCCTTAACTCAGCCACAACCTCTGAAGTGTTTGACTTAATGCCTGTATTAACTATGGCAAATGAAAACCTATGATATATATTCAAAAGCTCTGGCTCTTTGCCTTTAACAAAATATATTGGCTTCTCATGCGCAACAACAGCAGTATCAAGCCCTGAAGCATTTCCATGAAACAATGCCTCTGCCTTGCTGCTTATCTCCTTTATCCTTTCAACAGGCAGATCCATATTATTAAATCCGGCTATAGCTTTTACAGATGCAACACAGAAAGCTGCTGAAGCTCCAAACCCTGAAGAAACAGGCATATTGGTATTGAAAGCTATCTTTATGTTAGAACCTGCTTCAAGCTCGTCCAATATCAGCTTAACGAACTTCTTTGGCCGCTCTTCATCAGGGTCAGGTGTATCATCATCAATAGTAAGCTCATCACAACTCTCAACCCTGGCTTCTATCCTTAAATCTTTCAAAGGCACAGCTATCGCAGGCTTTCCATAAACAACAGAATGCTCCCCGAACAGGATTATCTTACCGCACGCAGATAAAGATACCATTTTAACGGTTAAGCTCCTTATGCGCCTTCCCAAGATGCTTTGCTGCCAATGCGCCTATAAGAGACAGCTCTCCCGCAAGCACCGCAACCCCGACAATCTCTGCAAACTTCATCGAATTTCTGCCTGGCGGCTCAGAGCCTCCCTCAACCCCAAGCATCCTTAAGCACTCGTTCTGTGTTTCAACCTTAGTTCCCCCTCCAATAGTTCCAACCTGCACGCTCGGCAGGGTAACAGAAACATACAGGTCATCATCAATAATATCCATGGTTGTATAACCCTGGCTGCCCTCAACAACATGGCCCAGGTCCTGCCCGGTAGCTAAAAAGAGCGCAGCTATAATATTTGCAAAATGCGCATTATACCCAAAGCTCCCAGCAATCATAGAACCCAGTATATTCTTCCTATAATTCAGGTTAAGAATCTTGTCTGCTGTTGTCTTAAGATACCTCTTAATAAGCTCACTCGGCACTATAACCTCTGCAATAACAGTCTTCCCCCTGCCCTTCACAAGATTTATTACGCTCGGCTTCTTATCAATGCAAAGATTTCCTGAAGCTGAAACAAACTCAGCCCCTTCAACATTCTCCCCAACAAAACTGCCGATATTCTCCGCTGCCAAAGTGATCATATTCATGCCCATTGCATCCTTAGTATCAGCTTCGATCCTGAGCCAGACATTGTTCCCAGCCACTGTGCTCTCAATCTTCTTCAGCTCCAGAAACCTGCTCTCACCCTTTCCTATCTCCTTCAACCTCTTATCATTAGCCTTAACCCATTCAATTAACCTTTTAGCTGTTGCAATAGTCTTCGTATTAAACAATATGCTTCTTGTCTGGCCTGACCTGTTAATATAAACATTCGCCCCTTTGCACTTCCTGATAATCGAGCAGCCCCTGTTAATAGAAGCAACCAAAGCCCCTTCTGTTGTTGCCAGCGGCAAAAAGAAATCCCCTTCCGCAAAAGCGCCTTTGACCGTAACAGGCCCTGCATAGCCCAAAGGAACCTGGGTAGCGCCTATCATCAGCTCAATATTTTTCCTGCAATTATCAGGATCTATTATACTCTTCCCAACATTACTAAGCTCTATGCCGGTCTGCTGCTCAAGAAACCTTCTCCTAAGCTCAGACGCTTTCTTAACTCCAAAGGCTTCATCAAGATCCCTTGGCTTGACCTCCCTTGTCCCAAGCTTCTTCAGGATTTCCTCATCAGATAAATTCTTGATATATTCCATTATGCCAAAACCTCATATGGCTTATCTACAACCCTGATATTATCAAACACTTTTAATTCCTTTTGTCTGAGATGCTCTTTTATTTTCTTCATATTTTCCTCTCCTTCACAAACCATAAACAAGCTATCGCCCCCTCCTGCTCCAGGAAGAGCTGCGACCATTGCACCTTCCCTTCTTATCCCTGAAAGAAGCTCAGTATCATCATCAGTCTCAATCTCAACATTTGCCTTAACACCAAGATTCTTTCTTATTTTATAACTTTTTCCTATGCTCTGCATTAATGCCTTTAAATTCTCATCATTACTTTCCTTGACATATTCTTCATACAAGCTCTTAATCTCAAGCCCTGTTTTATTATACTCATCCATTATCCTGCTATATTCCTCTGGATTAGCCTCTTTAAACCCAAACACCCTTTTAACAAATTCAGTTGTGCTTGCACTCTTGCCACTAAAAGCAAACACAGCTCTCCAATCATCAGGCCAGGCAGCCTTTTCTATCTTATCCTTGCTAAAAAACTGTGTGCCAAAACATGCAGCAGAAATATCAAAACCCGAGCCGATCTTTCCCTGCGCTTCAGTATGGGCTTCTTTGCTCAGCTGAAAAACAGTCCTTCTCCCTTCCTCAGATACAACATCCACCCCATGAAGATTCAATATTGAAGCAACAATGCTAACAGTAGAAGTTGCGCTGCTACCAAAACCAGCCTTTGAGCCTGGATTCATCTCTTCATCATTCCTTGATTCTATCTTCAACTCTTTATCAGACTTAAGAAAACCTCTTGCAGCCTTAACTGCAGACTCAGCAAACCTCAGCTTATCCTTATCCTTAATATGAGCAACGATTATCTCAGTCTCATCAGAAAAGCTTGCCTTTGTTGTTGTTCCCTTATCAACATTAACAACCAGCCCTGTGCCCCCTTCCAAAACACTATAGCCTCCATAAACAAGGACCTTTCCATAAGCCTTAACAACTGAGCAGCTGTTGTTCATCTTTTAATCTTAATTCCTTCTCCATATCCGCTGACTATAACCCTTTTTATACCTTCTATTTTCTCTAAAGCATTTACAATATCATCAACCTGATCAGAAGTAGTGATAATATGCGCATTAGGCCCTGCATCAAATGTATATCCAGCCTTAATAGAACCTTCATTAAATTGCTTTACATATGCTTTAATCCTTTGTGATGTTTCATTAAGATAATCCAAAGAAGGTGTTGTATCCAGCATTGTAGAATGCAAATCATCTGAATCTTCCATGATAATCTGGAATAAACTTTCTTTATCCTTATTATCAATTGACCGCTTAATCCTTTCTATTTTTTCATCAATACGCTTTACCCTTTCTTTATATAAGCTGCTTGTCTCAACAGTCAGATTCATGCCATCCCTTGAGCTCACGCTCTTCTCACTCTGCTCAACAATAACAATAATATCTCTCAGCTCGCTCCAATAACTTCCATCTTTATACTGAATTCCATAAGAATCTGAGCCATCAGGCTTTTCTCCCCTTTTCCATTCTACAAATCCGGAATAAAAGCTCCTTGCAGCAGAGCCGCTTCCTCTTCTTGCGAGTGCTGATAGTGCTTGGTAATCTAGATTTAAGTCAAGGGCTTTACAGGCTGCTGCAGTCAAAGCTGCAAAACCTGAAGCAGAGCTTGCAATACCTGTTCCCATAGGAAATGAGTTACTGCTTACCACTCGCGCCTTCAGATTAGTCTCTGCCATATCCCTTATCAAATCAAGATGTTTGCTTACTTTCTCTGCTTTTTTTCCTTCCTGCTTCTTTCCATCAAGATAAAGCTCATCTTCTTTATAATCCTCAGAAAAAGAAACTTGCGTAGTAGTCTTTACCTGGTCATCAAGAGTCCAGGAAAAACTGGAGTTCATAGGAAGGTTTAGTTTCTTATCACGCTTTCCCCAGTATTTGATCAAAGCAATGTTTGAATTAGCCTCAACAGTTGCGGTTCTTATCATAGATTTAAAGAAATTCCTTGATATTATTTATATATTTCTATGCTATTTATAAAGTCCGATGAATACTATCTCATCAACCTAAACTTATAACTATAACCCAAAATACCCTTCTCTCCCTTCTCCATGATCTTCCTGAACACTGCCTCCACCTTGCTTCCAATCTTTATATCCTCAGGCTCGCACTCAATAATAGGGGCAGTAACATTAACACCTTTCTCCAGTTCAATAATTGCCAGCACCAAAGGCATCTCTGACACTATAACATCTGTATTCTCCTTGCTAGGGTCAGAAAGGCTTGTCCTCAGCACAGTAAAAGTCAAAATCTTTCCCTCCCTGCTCAAAGGATGCTCCTCTAATTCAGCTGAATCATCATCAGCGCAAACACTTCTCTGCGGAAAATAAACCCTGCCGCACTTCTTGCACTTGCTACCTATCAAATTATAATAATGCTGCGTATTCCTCCAGTATCTTGGTATTGCCATTTTAATCCCTTCCAAATATATGCACTACAGCAGTTCCTCCAGTGCCTCCAACATTATGAGTCATAACATGCTTAATATCATCAACCTGCCTATGCTTAGCCTCCTGCCTCAGCTGCGTAACAGCCTCAACAGCCTGGGCAATCCCTGATGCGCCAATAGGATGCCCCTTTGCCTTCAGACCGCCTGAAGCATTAACCGAAATCTCAGCATTAAGATGGGTATTACCATCCTCAATAAACCTACCAGCATCTCCTTTCTTACAAAATCCCAAATCCTCCAAAGCGCAAAGCTCTGCAATCGTAAAACAATCATGCACCTCAACGCACTTAATATCCTTAGGCTTAAGCTTTGACTGCAAAAAAGCATCCTTAGCAGCTTTTACTGTTGCACTCAAAGTTGTCATATCCTGCCTCTCATGGAGGCTGATAACATCGCTGCCCTGGCTGCTTGCATTGATCCATATAGGAGTATCAGTTAACTTCTTTGCACTCTCCTCATCAGCAAGAATCACAGAAGCAGCTCCATCAGTAATAGGTGAACAATCTAATAACTTAATAGGATCAGAAACCATGGTTGAACCCATAACATCCTCAACCTTAATTTCCTTCCTGAACTGGGCATACTCATTATGAATCGCGTTCTTATGGTTCTTAACAGCGCACAATGCCATCTGCTCTTCAGTAGTTCCATACTTATGCATATGCAGCCTTGCGATCATTGCATACAAAGCTGGAAAGGTTGCTCCAAACCATGCCTCAAAATTCTGTGAAGAAGCAGTAGCCAAAGCTTTTGTAGCCTGGCTCAAAGAAACATCAGTCATCTTCTCAACACCTAAAGCCATGCTCACATTGCTCTTCCCTGACAAAATATCCAAATAAGCCTGCCTTATCGCGATCCCTCCTGAAGCGCAGGCACCCTCCACTCTTGTCGCGGGAACATTATTCAGCCCTAACATGCCGCTAAACAAACTGCCAGTATGCTCCTGCTCAACAAACAGGCCTGAGCTCATTGTTCCAACATACAATGAATTAATATCCTTAGATGTTAACCCTGCATCAAAAACTGCCTTTGAGCCAGCTTCTAACCCTAACTGGGAAAAATCCTTATCCCATAAATTACCAAGCTTAGTCATTCCAATTCCAACAATAGCAACTTTTTTCATCTTGAAAAAATTCGGATATTTCCGAATTTTGAGCAAATAAGAACGGGCATCCTTATTTAATAGTTAGTAAGGATGCCCGTTTTATTTAACCATGCAACTCTCTACCCAACTTTACCATCTCTGAATATGTTACATACTTCTTATTCTCCAAATAATGCTTAACATCAGGCACTTTACAGCCTTTTCTTAGCTCTTCAATAGCATCAGCAACTTCCAGATAAAAAGAATCAGATCCTGCCCCTGAACCATAGCTTGTAAGCAAGATCTTATCACCCGGCTTAGCCTTATCAAGAACATTGCAAAGCCCTATCAAAGACGCCCCTGAATATGTGTTTCCAATCAAAGGGCACAGCAATCCATCTTTATATTGCTCCTCTGAAAACCCTAAAAGCTTTGCAGCCCTTAGATAGAACTTGCCATTCGGCTGATGAAAAACAGCATAATTGAAATCAGAAACCTTCATACCGGTCTCCTTCAGTAAAAGCTTTGTTGAGCTAACAATATGCTTGAAATATGCAGGCTCTCCTGTAAAAAGGCCGCCATGGCTTGGATACTTCTGATGCTTCCTTCTCCAGAAATCAGGCGTGTCAGTTGTATAAGAGCATGTGTGCTTAATTTCTGCGATAACATTATTTTTCCCTAACAAAAACAAAGCACCGCCAGCTGCAGCTGTATATTCCAAAGGGTCTCCCGGAGCTGCCTGAGCTGTATCAGAGCCGCCGCAAAGAGAATACTCTGCCATATCTGCCTTAACCATAGCCAAGCCAGCCTGTACAGCAGCTGTTCCAGCCTTGCATGCAAACTCAAAATCCGCAACCGTTAACCTAGGATCTGCATTAATTGCCTTAGCAACAACAGTGCCGGTTGGCTTCACAGCATAAGGATGGCTCTCAGAGCCAATATAAATAGCGTCTATTCTTCCAGGATCAAGATTTGTCTTTCTAAGACAGTTCCTTGCAGCCTCTACGCTGATCGTAATAGTATCCTCATCAATCCCAGGAACACTTTTCTCCTGCAGAACTAAACTTTTTTTAACAGCCTCAGCGTCCTGCCCCTGTATCTTAGCAATCTCCTCGGTCTTAATCCTATACCTGGGAATATAACATCCATAGCTTACAATGCCTGCTTTGATATTATTGGTCATATTTCCCCCAAAGGCTGAAATATAAGCTAATTTATAAAAGTTATGAAGAAATCTTTAGCTTTTATTATCTTGTTTTATATTGCCTGAAACTTAATCTTACCTTGCCTTTTATTGATCCTTTACCAAGCGCATAAGCAACACAATGATAGCTTACTCCTAAAAAATCAGGTTTCTCAAGCTTCCTTGGATTCTCAGAACCGGTCTGTTGCCAGATAGCAAAATCAACACCTTTAGATTCTTCTATTTATCTTTTTCTATCTATTGTTTTGCTTAATATAAGAATCTTCCATGACAAGTCTTCATCAGAAATAACATATTTTAACCCATTATGTTCAATAAGATACCTTGTGCTCATTCTGCTCTGCCAATACTCCTCACTTACTTGCCCTCTGACAACAACATCTTGGGGGCATATATCAATAGGCCTAACAGAAGAATTTGCTATATCTTCAACATTGGTTTTGGGTTCCATTCTAACAGCCTCAGATTACACTCCTCTCTGTATAAAATGAGCTGCTATTTAAAAAGTTAATCACAGAAACAGTGTTTTATACTATCTTACAATCCCCTGGAGGCAAAGCCTGCATGATCTCATCAAGCTCTGCCTTAAGCTTTGTCCTGCTCTCAAAGAACCTCTGGAGCTTCTTAGCAACCTCGCTTTTCTTTGAGTTGCCTGCCACAATGCCAACATAAGCCTTGCAATGCTTCTTCACAGCAGTTTCAGAAGCTGACATCACAGCCCCATCCTCAAGAATTCCAATGAATGTCTTAACCTCCGCATTAATATAATTCTTCTTCCCATAAATCATAAAACTACCCTTACCAAGATACTCACCGCTCTGCGCTTCCTTAGAAACCTGCTCAGGCTTTATATGATAAACCTCTGTTGTCAACAATCCTCTCCTAAAAGCCCTTGAATTCACAGCGCAGAACTGGGCAGTCTCCTCCAAAGTTGCCTTCCCAGGCTTCTTACCCTCTGTCTTAATAACACAAAAAGGAGAGCCAGGCATCTCTGTATGGAACACAACATCATCAGGCTCAGTATGCTTCTTAACAATAATATCATTAGTGGTTGCATCCCTACCCCCAATAACAAGAAAACCTTCAGAAGAGATAAACCATCTGAACTTCTCATACCATTTCTTCTCTCTGGATTTGACTTCTTCTTGCTGTTGGAGAGTATTATCAGAAAACTTTTTCTGTTTTTCCAGCTTAGTAAGCTTAATTTTTGTTTTCTTTAGAGCTTCCTCTGCCCCAGCCAGCTTCTTCTTAAACTTCTTTGCCTTATCATAATAGGCGGAAGCGTTCTTATCCACTGATTTTGTTATATCAATAGCAATAGACACCATAACAACCATAAATAGTAATATGGTTTATAAATTTAATTATTAGATAACAAGATGAGGCAATAAAATTTATTAATAAAGCATTATTCTCTAATTATTATGCCGGATATAGGAAAAAATCTAAGCCTTGACTCTCCTTGGTGCAAACAATTAATAAAAAAACACCCAAACATAGAGCCTGCCTTATTTCTTGAAGCTGAGGTTGCAGCTTATCTAGGCAGCCCTTTGGAAGGAATAGAGGTTGTTTTAGATCCTGCCCATAATGATGGCATTAGAGAAATTCATGAAAGATACAGCAATGGGAGCACCTATTATCGTGAATCTGTGATTATTACATTAGAAGACGCAAAAAAACTAACTGACTTAGGAGAACAGAAATTTGTAGAATCTATCAGAAAAGCGGATAATATCTCAGGAGTTTATTTGGGGGAAGATGGATACAAACTTTTTGTAGATAAACCTCCTAAATAATCCTTAATATACTTATAACCATTCCTCCTAGCCAACCTCTTCAAACCTCTATGGAAACCTGAGCCATACTGGGCAGCCTTCTTCTTTCTCCAGGAAAACTCTTTCAAGCCAAGCTCTTCTGCAACTTCCCTGATAATGATTTTGCTCTGATTCTTAGCAATCTTATGCTTAGGATGAATTCTCATTGCATATTCTATAACATTATCATCAAGGAAAGGAAGCCTTAACACCATCTTTCTATCCTTAGCTATCAATGAATCCCTTATAAGATCTCTCTTATACATTGACTTAAGCCCTTTCAAACATTCCTTATGAACAGCTTCCAGCCCTTTGCTCTCAAACATATCTCTATGCCTTTGATAGCCAGCAAACAGCTCTTCAGAGCCTAAGCCAATAAAAACTTCCTTGATCTTATCCTTTTTTGCAAGCAGGAAAGCCTTATAGAACACGCAGCCAACCCCAGCCTTAACAACATCAGGCTCTTTAATGACCTTTAAGACTTTCTTCAGTATCTTTTCAAGCTCCTCAAGGCTGATTGTTTCTGCCCTTAACTTAAACTTAAACCTCTTTGCAGCCTTCTTAGCAGCCTCAAGGTCAGAAGAGTTCTTTAACCCAACAGAATAACAAACAAAGTTCTTCTTCAGCTTCTTTGACACCAAAGCAATCAATGAGCTGTCAATACCCCCTGAAAACAAAATGCCATACTTCTTAGAGCTTCTCTCCTCAACAGCCTTGGTAATAAGGCTCTTAAGCTCTTCTTTAGCCCTTTTCTTATTGCTCTCCAGCTTGCTATAGCCCACTTTGACAGAATCAACATAGCTTAGCCATTCCTTCTCTTTCACAAGATTACCCTTATTAAAAAGCATATACACAACTAAAATCAAAAGCTTTATATTTTTTTGTTATTCATATGTTAAATAAAATGGAAAAAGAGGAAAGCCCATGCTGTACGGGCTGCTGGAAATGGAACAAGTTCGGCAAAGAATGCCATGCATACTGGGATTACAAGAAAGAATGCACTTTTAAAGAAGAAACTCAAGGTGAAGAGCTGCTTTAAAAATATTCAGACTATTTTTTGCGCCATTGACTTATTTAGTGTTCTTACTGCCATTTCTCATATTCTTGTTCCTGTTCTGGCTCTGGATGCTCATAGACTGCCTTAAGTCAAAGCTAAACCACAACGATAAGCTTATATGGACGTTAGTTATTATATTCACAAACTTTATAGGCGCATTCATATACTTATTATATGTCAAAATGAACCTCCCCGCACTAAAGTGCGGGGTATCATATTAAGGACAGGAAGTAACTTTACTTTCTTGTGCGCCAAAATTCCACTATCCCTGGGATTCAGCAATGTAATT
>NZBG01000022.1 GCA_002687795.1 Candidatus Woesearchaeota archaeon | reverse complement strand
TTATAATCAAAAATGGTAGAAAAAACTTACGGAGGAAAGGGAGTAGCTGTGGACTACAACTTGGGCTAAAGCCCAAGGTATCCTTTAGATGTAATGAACAAAAACTATAAAATGTTTAAAAAGAAAAAATCCGGCAAAGGCATGAAAAAGCTTTACAGAAGCAGCTCAAACAGAATAATCGGCGGAGTCTGCGGCGGCATAGGAGAATACTTTGGGGTTGACCCAACCCTAATAAGGCTTATATGGGTATTTTTTACATTCGTAGGCGGCTCAGGAATTCTTGCTTATATTATCTGCTGGATTATTATCCCTGAAGAGCCTTAGCTATAGAAACTTTAGAACAGCCCTAAAATCCTCTTTACCTTCTTCCTGATTTATAGAATGAGTAGATGCCTTCTGCAACTCAGGCGCCCCATTAAACGCTATTGACAATCCAACAGCCTTCGCAAAAGGAATATCGTTTATACCATCCCCAACAAAAGCGCACTCATCCTTTCTTAAACCATGCTCTTTCATTATCAGCTTCATAAAATCAAGCTTTCCTTCATAATCGCAGGGCAACAGATTCCAATGAACAAGCTTCTCCTTATCATCCCATAGGAATTCACAAGCAGCAAAAGCATGGCTTATCCTCAAATCTTTCAAAGCCCTATCAGCCTGCGCCTTAAACCCCCCTGAAATCAATGCTGTCTTATAGCCTTTCTTCCTTAACTCTTCAAAACTCTCCTTTACACCAGGATGATATTCAATAGAATTCATAACCTTATCAAAGAATTTCTTATCCAAGCCATATTTTTGAAATATCTTTATTGTATCCTCCATCCATTCAACATAGCCGGAATATTCGCTATTATTCCACTTATCTTTAGTATAGTCCTCTTCCTCGCAAGCTTTAGGGCCTAAATGCTCTGCAAGCAAAGTCCACGCACTTGGCGCAGTGTTTCCCTTGCTATCTCTACATGCTTTTCTAAACAAGGTTCCTTCCATATCAAAAAAGATTAACTTGATCTTCATTCCTTAAACCCCATCCCAATCTCAATCTTGCCCAGCACCAGCTTCCTTGCCCTTTTTCTCTTAATACTCTTATGCGAATGATGCTTATAATAATAATTGTTAAAGAAAACATCATCATCCATCTTTGTCAGGCCAAGCGCTGTATTCAGCTCATCCAATAACTCTCTCTCAAGAAACCTAAAATTCTCATCAACAACAAGGTCAACCTCAACCCTCTCATCATACCTCACATTCAGAAAGCCAACATTATCATTATTAAGAAACACAATCCATTTCTCAAAATCATACTCCTTAAACGCTCTCTTAAGGCTAACATTAAGCCCCTTGCTCTTACGGACCTTAATATCCTCAATCTCTTTCTGGCTAAGATCCTTGCCCTCAATCAGACTGTTCACAACCCTTCTTGCATCATTAACATCCCTTGCCTTATACTCCTCAACAAAATTATTGCTCTCCCCATTAAAATAAGTCTTATAAATGCTCCAAGTCCTGTTCTTATTCAGCCTTGCCTCTATCCTGATATTAAGCTTATCCTGCTTCTTCTCATAGCTTATAAGGTCTGATGTATCTGAGATTTTCTGCCAGTTCATTTTGAAAAGTCTGTTAGCTTCCTCTCCTCCTCTTTATAATTAACTATTGTAGTATTACCCTCCTTTCCTCCCTCTATCTTGCTAACAGTAACAAACTTATCTTTAACTAACTCATTAATCCTTCTCTGGAAACTCTTATAACTGATATCCCCAATATTCTCCTGATAGAGCTTAAACAAATCCCCTATCCTGCTCTTTGGATGCTTTCTCACAAGGTTAAGAATAATCTTAGACTCATCCTTAAGCTTGCTGGGGCTCTTAATACTAAAATCCTTAAGCTTATCTATCGCTTCCTGGGAATGCTTCGGCAATATCTTCTTGCTGCTCTTATCCTCAGCAATCAATGCAGCCTCCTTCAACATAAACAGGCCCTGCCTTACATCCTTCAGCTCAAATGCCTTCTTAGCTATGCTGTTAAACGCCTCATCATCCCAAACCTCTTTCACAAATGCATAACCCAGCCTATTCTTAAGAATGCCCTTAACCTCCTCAGGCTTATACGGCAGAAAATCTAAATAATCCAATGACAGCCTTGACATAAGCCTCTGGTCAAGCTCAGCTGCCCACTCCTTATAATTAGTAATAAGGAAAATACTCTTCCTATAGATATCCTCAAGAATCGTGTACAGCAAATCAATGTCTTCAATCTTATCAGCCTCATCAAACACAAAAACAGCTGACTTCTTATTAACAACCCCTTTCACAATAGCAAACAGCTCATCAGCCCTCTTATTATGGGTAAACTTATAGCCAATATCCTCGCACATCTTAAGCAGAATCTTAAAAGCTGTATTATTCTCCCAGCAATTGATATGGAAAAGGTACAGCTCCTCATTCATCTCCTCATCTTCCAGCGCCTGAAAAACCTTCTTAGAAGTAACAGTCTTGCCAATGCCCGGAATGCCTGAAATCAGGAGGTTCTTGCCATTCCTTTCCTGCAATAAAGGCTTAATGCACAAAGCCATAAACCTCTGATGCTTTTCCCTATAAGGAACAAGCTTGGGCACATAATCATAATCAAGAGCAACAGTATCCTTAAACAAAGATTCCTCTGAACTTAGCATATCCTTGAATAGAGAACTCATTCTTGTAATAGTTGAAGATTAGGTTATATAAATATGTTATTATAAGAAATCAATAATTTAGGCTAAGAATTATTACTTGGCTTCCACAAGCCTCTCAGCCTTCTTCTGCCTATTAATCTCCTTATCAGACTCTTCAAAAATCAACTTATCATACAACTTCACTAGTTCCTGTACTCTTGTATTCTCTAAATTAAGCTTGTACAGCTGTATCCTTCCAAACCTTCTTGTAGGCACTATTATCTTCTCTTCCAACATTTGGTCCAACATTCTATAAAATGTAGTTCTTCCTATTACTGCTTGTTCTGCAATATCAGAGATACAGTACTCAAGCTCTCTGCCTGTTATCAGCATATCCAATACTCTTATCTTTGGCGAATCTCCCAAAAATTTTATAAACAATGTTTCTTCTTTCATTGTAGAACATTATAAGTCTTAACTAATATTTAAATGTTTCCTTTTGGAACACTTATGTATCAAAATAATACATGCAAAATGGATAAAAAAGCATTACAGAAATTCTTCATAAGAAAGCTAATGAATTTTGTTCCTCCAAAATGGGGTGCTTCTCATACAGAAGAGAGAAATATCTTCAAAGGCTTAGGGAAGCATCTAATTGGAAGAAAAGAAACTCAAGATGCCTTAAAAGAATTATATCAGCTTGGTTTTATCAACAGGTACAAGAAAACAGGTGAAATACATATTTTTTTAAGCTCAGAGAAGAAAAAAGAGATTGAGGAGTTTCTTCTTTCTTAAAAAATGGGCCCACCCGGACTCGAACCGGGGATTAACACCTTTCACAGCTTTAAACAAAGCATGTAAGGGTGCTGTCATTTATGGATTTAACCATTAGCCACTAGACCATGAGCCCATAGGATTTCTGATTATATATGGGTATAAAAAGATTTCGTAATTTGTTCTATTTAAATACCATTCATTTAGCTATCTCTCTCAATTCCTCAAGAAAGTGATTCTTTAACCAATCAATCTCTCTTTTAAGATTCCTCTCACTCATTCCACCATCAATTCTCTTATACTCTCCATGTGTGATTGTACAATCTTTCTCTCCTTTTATCTCAAACCATGTCAATGGACAGTTTCTTTTTCCAACAAATATTTCATTAACGCCCCTATTTGGAATGAAATTAAGCACAATAACACCATAATCACAAATAATCTCATAATTATTATCTGATACTTGCTTAATCCTGGAATTCTTATACCCCTCAATCTTAATTATCTTTTCAGGAGAGTTCATATTATTCCATAGATAACTCCTTGACTTATTTGTCTTCAATTTTGATTCAACAACTTTGTATTTCATAGCCTATTATAAAGACATTATTTGTATATAAATGTATTGAGTTAGTTCAAAACCAACAAAACATTTTTAAACAATATTCTATTTGAATATATATATGGCAGAGTTTAAATTCAAATCAACAAAAGACATCAAAGTGCCTGAAAGGGTAATAGACCAGGTAATCGGCCAGGAAGAGGCAGTTAATGTTGTTAAGAAGGCTGCTGAGCAGAGAAGGCATGTTCTCCTTATAGGTGAGCCTGGAACTGGAAAATCCATGTTAGGCCTAGGTTTAGCTGAATTACTGCCAAAAGAAAAGCTTGTTGATGTTCTCTCATTTGCAAACCCTAATGATGAAAACCAGCCATTGATAAGAACAATGCCCGCCGGGAAAGGCAGAGAAATTATAATGAAATCAAGGATGAGCGCTTCCGGCATGTTCAAGAACCAGAACCTTATCATGTTCATACTTGTCTTAATCGCCATGTTTGTACCCTGGTGGGTAAGGTCATACTACAAATCAGATATAATGTTTGCAGCCTTCTTCCTTGGGGGAATGATGTTCTTAGCCTCCTTTGTAATGTTCATCAACCTTGGCAAAAGAATGGCGCCGCAAAGAAACAATGTGCCAAAACTTATAGTTGACAACTTCAAGAAAAAGCAGGCACCTTTCTTTGACGGAACAGGAGCTCATGCAGGAGCTTTATTAGGAGATGTGCTCCATGACCCTTTCCAATCAGGCGGCCTGGGAACACCAGCCCATGAAAGAATAGTAGCCGGCTTAATACACAGAAGCCATATGGGAGTGCTATTCATAGATGAGATTGCTACATTACAGCCTACCACGCAACAGGATTTGTTGACAGCATTGCAAGAAGGCAAATACCCTATAACCGGCCAGTCAGAAAGGTCTGCAGGAGCAATGGTAAGAACGGAAGAAGTGCCTTGCGCATTTATTCTTATAGCAGCAGGCAACATGGAAACAATAAAACATATGCATCCTGCGCTAAGGTCGAGAATCAGAGGATATGGTTATGAGATTTATATGCAGGAAACCATGAAAGACACTGAAGAGAACAGGAAAAAGCTGGCAGTCTTTGTAGCGCAGGAAATCACCAAAGACAAAAGAATTCCCCACTTTGCTGTGGATGCTGTCCAGGAAATCATTGAAGAAGCAAGAAGAAGAGCTAACAGGAAAGGACATCTAAGCCTAAGGCTAAGAGAGTTAGGAGGAATCATAAGAGCAAGCGGCGACCTTGCAAAAGAGAAAGGAGCTAAGCTTGTTACAAGAGAGCATGTTATAAGGGCAAAGAACATAGCAAGATCCTTAGAGCAGCAAATCGCTGACAAATATATAGAAAGGAAAAAGGAATATAATGTTATAATCACAGAAGGGAATAGGGTTGGCAGGGTCAATGGATTAGCAGTCATGGGCTCTGAATCAAGCGTCTATTCAGGCATTATACTGCCTATAGAATCACAGGTAACACCTGGAGGCAAGGAATCTGAAATAATAGCAACAGGCAAGCTTGGAGAAATAGCCAAGGAAGCTGTAAAGAATGTATCTGCTATAATCATGAAATACTTTGGCGAAGATATCAAAGAAAAATACGATATCTATGTCCAGTTCCTCCAGACCTATGAAGGCGTTGAAGGAGACTCAGCCTCAATAGCAGTAGCAACCTCAATAATATCCGCACTTAAAAAGATACCAATCAAACAGGATACAGCAATGACAGGCTCATTATCAGTAAGGGGAGAAGTTCTTCCTATTGGAGGAGTTTCATCCAAAGTAGAAGCTGCGATAGACGCAGGACTAAAGAATGTAATTGTTCCCAAGGCAAACATGAGAGATATAGTAATAAGCCCTCAGAGATTAAAGCTGGTTAATATCATTGCTGTTGAAAGCATTGCTGATGTCCTGAAGAATGCCTTGGTCTGGAAAGGGAAAGAGAATATATTGAGGAAGATTGTTGGCTGAGTTTAAGATTTAACAATAACTATATAAACCCCTACAAATTCTTATACACTATAATTATACTTAAAGGGAGGCTAACAATGACAGACATCATCAAAGAACCAACAAGCAAATTCATCAAAGTAAGATGCCCTAAATGCAAGAATGAGCAGATCATATTCGGCAAATCATCTTCCACTATTAACTGCCTTGTCTGCGGCAAAGTATTAGCTGAGGCTACCGGCGGCAAAACAAAAGTCAAAGCAAGGATTCTTGAAGTGTTGGAATAAAAACTAAAAAATGCTGCTAAAGAAGAATGGATTTCCGGAAGAGGACGAGCTTGTGCTATGCACAGTGCTTGATGTATATCATCATTCTGTATTTGTAAAGCTGGATGAATATGACAAAAAAGGCCTCATCCATATATCAGAGGTCAGCCCGGGCAGGATAAGGAACATAAGAGACTATGTTGTCGAAGGAAAAAAGGTTGTATGCAAGGTATTAAGAGTTGACAAAGAAAAAGGACATATAGACCTATCCTTAAGAAGAGTCAATGAAAGCCAGAAAAGAAATAAATCAGACGAAATAAAGCTTGAGCAAAAGGCGGAAAAGATAATAGAGAGCCTGGCAAAAGAACAGAAAAAAGAAGTTAATAAGCTGTATTATGAAATCATGGATTCTATTTCCAAGAAATATTCGATGTTAAGCGCATTCTTCCAGGACTTGATTGAAAAACAGATATCTATCACTGAATTCAAGATTGAAAAGTCATTGGCCAGCAAGCTGCTCAAACTGGTAAAGGAAAAAATAAAGCCGCAGGAAGTTGAAATCAAAGGAACCTTAAGCCTGCAAAGCTATGAAGCTGATGGCGTGAAGATTATCAAGGAAGCCTTAAGCAAGACAGAAGATGCTATTAAAAAGAACGGCTCAATCAATTACATGGGCGCAGGCAAATATAAGATTAAGGTAACCGCAAAAGAATACAAAGCAGCTGAAAAGCTATTAGAGAACGCTGTTGAGAAAGGATTAAAATATATCAAAGAAAAGAAAGGCATTGGAGAGTTCTCAAGAGATTAAATCTCTAATCATAATCTCTCCAGATATGCTTGCATTTCTCGCATTTCAAAAATTTTGTTTCAGGCTCATCGCCGGCTCTTGTCTGAGCGGTCCAGAAATATGCTGTATTATGCGAACACTTCGGACAGGTTGTCTTTGTCTTAGGCAGAATCTCCAAATCAGGCTGCTCAATAATCTCTATCTCCTTAGTCTCCTCGGCTTTTTCTTTTATTTCTATCTTTATGCTATCCTTAGACTTATATCCACAAGAGCAATACATTATTTTCTTGCTTCCTTCATGTTTAGGCTTCAGCAATGAGCCGCATTTTGGGCAAAACATTCAATCATCCTCCTGAAAATAATTTTAATAATTCAACAAACCATATCTTGATATAGCCAAGCAAAGGCACCCTCACAACAGCATAGCCAATCACATCATCCTCGGGTATCCTTGACTCCAGACCCGGCATTGATTGCCTGTTATTATCTCCCTTTGTCTGAAAATAATACTTATCATCCTCACTCCATTTCTTAATAACCCTATGGATAATAGGATCCTTCCTGTTCCCATTAAAAACAATCACATCCCCTAACTCAATCCTCTTCGGTTCCTTGCCCATCAGTATCATGATATCTCCAATATTAAAGCCGTTCTTAAACTTATAATTCCTAAAATCCTGCTTTGCTATATCAAAACCCAGATAATAAGCTTCCTGCTCGGGCCACCATTGCTCAAACCCCTGCTCATGCTCCATCGAGCTTGAAACAACAGCCACAATGGGATGCGATGTAGCCAGCACAAGGCCAAGCCCGGGATACACAATAAACTTGATCAGGATAAAAGCCAGAATAATATTCACAATCCAGCTCCAGACACTATCATCCTCCCAGACAAAATGCCAGACCTTCTTCAGCAATCTTTTAGCTTTCATTATGCTATTTTTTAACGCGAATTAATAAAAACCTTTTGTTTTTTAGGCTCTGGTGAAACCCTTATATAGAAAGGGCTCTTAGCCCCTTTTATGTTCCGCAAGGACAAAAAAGAGGTGAGCCCCATGGATAAGAAAGATTCTA
>NZBG01000021.1 GCA_002687795.1 Candidatus Woesearchaeota archaeon | reverse complement strand
TTATAATCAAAAATGGTAGAAAAAACTTACGGAGGAAAGGGAGTAGCTGTGGACTACAACTTGGGCTAAAGCCCAAGGTATCCTTTAGATGTAATGAACTAAACTAGACCTCCATTCATTCAAATGCGCCTGGTTCAACCAACACAACTACCACGAGTTTTACCCATTGCATGTTGTTTATCCCAAACAAGACTAATTTTCCGTAATATTTAAAAAAACAGCCTTATTCCTAACAATTATAATGATAGAAGATATCCTAAGACAGCTTCAGTTAGGAAATATCACAAAAAGGAAGGCAGAGGAAGACATAGGCAGTTTAGGGCTTTTAGCTGCTTCTGAAGGTATCACAATAAATACCATAGTTGAAGATTATAAAGAGAGAAATAACATAAGAAATATCTCTGATGAGCTTGCAAAAGTTGACGATTCTGTTATAAACAAATTTTACCATTCAGGCTATAACGGACAATTCTCAGAAGAAAATAAGTCTCTGATTGATAATTTAAGCCTAAAAGATGGTGAGAAATTAACGCAGCTGAAAAGAGCCAGAAAAAGATTAGAAGGCGAAGAAGCAAAAAAGATAGACAGGGTTCTTAACATGATGAAATTAAGAAGAGCAGAATATTCTGTAAGCCAGCTGATTGATTATAATATAATATTTGAAGCCAACACCAATATTCCTTGGATCAATGTTCCTTTTGAGGTATCAAACTATGATGATATTCCTCTAATGAAAGCAGAGAATCCTAAAACAGGGTTAAGGCAAAGCTATGACAAAGAAAAGCCTGAGCTAACCTTCAAGCAATATTTCTTAGACAAGAAAAGGATAACCAACAGCGATTATTCAAAGCTTAGGAGACAGATTCAAAACTCAAACTATGTAAAAACATGGCTGGAATCCATAAGAAAAGCTACCTTAGGCTTTTCCTACAGGGACCTAAGCGAAAAAGAGAAAATCAGCATTTACATTGACTGGAGAGACTCAGGAAAAACAAAAGTAGGATACACTAGGGACAGCAAGCTTAGAAGCACAGGCGCATTGAACAGAATAATAGATTATGCAGAAAACGAGATAAGTCCAGAAAGAGCAAAAAGATATTCTACCAAAGCTGCTTCATAGTTCTATTTTCTCCCCATCCTTCAGCAGATGAATATCCTTCTTAGGCTTATAGCCCATCTCAACAGCAAGCTCCTGCAATGCTTTCCTCATCTCAATCCCACCATGCGCAGGTATGATATGCTTGGGCTTTACCAGGTTAATAAACTCTCTTAAGTCTTCTCTTGCGCAGTGCCCGCTTACATGGATATTCTTAAATATGCTCACTCCCAGCTCTTTCAGCCTTTTTTCCAGTTCTTCCCTATTTGCCTTGTTGACAGGGGTGGGTATAACCTTGCATGAGAAGATAACATTATCCTCTTTCCTGAACTTGAAATTAATCTCTCCCCCTGCCATCTTTGATAATGTTGATTTGGGCTCTCCCTGGTGCCCGGTAACAACCAATAAAAACTTTTCCCTGCCTTTTCCTTCAACCATCCTGAGCTTTCTTTTGATCTTGCTGCCGTATTTCACGATTTCAACATCTTTGGAAAAATTAACCAGACCAATGTTTTCCCCAGCATGGACATATTTAGCCAATGACCTGCCTAAGAAGATAATCTTCCTGTTAAGCTTTTTGCCGAATTCTACTATGCTTTTCAGCCTTGCAAGATGGGAAGCGAATGTTGTGACTATAACAGCCTTGCCTTTGTTGTCAACGCCTAACATTACGTCCCTTAGCATATGCTTTGCTATTGATTCTGAAGGGGTTTTGCTTGCGTCAGGGGCATAGGTTGAGTCAACTACCACTGCCTGCACGCCTTCTTTTCCCAGCTCCTTTAGCCTGTTAAAGTTCGGCTTTTGGCCAAGTGTTGGAAACCTGTCAAACTTGAAGTCGTTAGCATACAATACCTTGCCGAATTTAGAGTGCACAACAGCCATCACTGTCTGAGGCGTTGAGTGGGTTACGTTAATAAACTCTATCTTGAGCCCATTAGACAGCTTATGGCTTGAATTGGCGTTTAACACTATGATCCTGTTCTTAATCTTAATATTTTCATCCCTTAGTATGGTCTTTATGACCTCTGCAGTATAAGGTGTGCATATGATGGGAGCTTTAAACTGATTAGCAAGGTAAGGTATGGCTCCGCAATGGTCAAGATGGGCATGGGTGACTATTATAGCTTTCACCTTATCCTTAAGCTTATCAATAACAGAAATATTAGGAACCGCCCCAACCTTCATCAATTCATAGGTATTAACATTAATAATATCCTCATCTTCTGTGTATTTTATATAACTGTCCAGGTGAATCCCCAGGTCAAAGAGCACTGCCTCATCCCCAACTTTCAGGGCTGTGCAGTTCTTGCCAACCTCGTTATATCCGCCTACTGCATATATTTGCATCATTTAAACCTCTTCAGCCTTTTACAGCCATTGATACCATTAATAAACTTTGCTACTTCACCCGGCACAAGCTCTTTCCAGCTCCCCCCTTCTTTCATCAGTTTTCTTATTCCTGTGGAAGCGGTTCCTTCAACAATCTTAACTTCCTTTACCTTATATTTTTTATTTTTATATTCCCTAAAAAGCTTAAGCGTCCTTGGGTTGCCGGAATATACAACATCAAACCTTGGCAATATGGTTTTAACATGCTCAACCCATTTTTTGTCATCAGGGATGTCAGGAACAGGGAATATTGTGAATGTCTCTATCTCTTCCTTAAGCAGGCTGTTCTCGATCATCTTAAACCTTTCTTCAAATGCAAAGGGGTTTTCCTTATTATTAAAGTGCTGTGAGCTTCCTATGCCGATGATTATCCTGTCCATTTCATCTAACACTTGCTTTATTGCAGAGAGATGGCCGTTATGGAATGGCTGGAACCTTCCTATGAATAGGGCTGTTGCCATAAGGATGCTTATATCAGGAGGAGTTTATTAAGTTTTCTTTCATAAACCCTGATTAAGAAAAAAACTCTCTGATTAAATCGTTACCTTTATAAACAACTTTCTTATTCTCTTGGAGTATATGATTAAAAAGACCAAGAAGAAGTCATGGTACAGGATAACTGAGTCTAAGCTCTTAAACGGCCAGGTTATAGGAGAGTTAACAGCCTTTGAGCCTGAGAGCGTTATAGGCAGGCATCTTACCCTGAACCTGATGAGCATAACGGATAATCCAAAGCTCCAGCATATAAACCTTAAGTTTTCAATAGACAGTGTTGCGGACAATGGCCTGAAGGCAAGCGTTGTCGGCTATTATTTTTCTCCCTCTTCTATAAAGAGGCTGGTCAAAAGGGGCTGTAGAAGGACTGATGATTCTTTTGTATGCAAGACAAAGGAAGGCAGATCTGTTAGGCTCAAGCCATTTTTTGTAACAAGAACATACACTTCTCACCTAATTGTCAGCAAGCTTAGAAAGACAGCCAGGGTTATTATAAGCGAGATGGTAGGCAAGCTTAGCTTTGATAAGCTGATTAATGATATCCTTAACCATAAGCTTCAGGCTGAGCTGAAAAAGCAGCTGAACAAGGTTTATCCATTAAAGAGCTGCGAAATCAGGTTTCTCGAGCTTATAGCAGTCAAAGTTAATAAATAAAGATGAAAAAAATAATCCTGCTTATATTATTGCTGTTGAATATAGGTATTGTATCTGCAGCAATAGACATAGAATACAATTGCCATGATAAAAGATGCCTTGAAGGCACAACTGTAGATTACAGTTTTATTATCTATAATAACATTGATAAGAAGATTGATATAGGGAATCTTTTTCTTAAGGAAGAGGGAACCGGAAGAATCCTGGAAAATCATTCTGTTGCAGAAAGAGTTTTCCCGGGAGAGCATAAGACCTTTAATTTTACTTCCAGCGTAAAGGCTCCTTTGGAGGGCTATACTTTCTATTTTTATCCCTGCTTTACCACTGTTATCTCAAACGAAACAGAGATAACAGAGGCTGGTGATGTCTGCGGTGAAGCCCAGAAAACAATATCAGTTATACCTTTATCAAAGATTCAATGCGAAAGCAATAAGGATTGCTCAGCCAGAGAGTATTGCAACATGGACCTGTTCAAGTGCAAGCCTCTTAGGTGCGAAGAAGGTGATTTCATAGCAGGGCATAAGTGCACAAGCCTGGGCGGATATATTGGAGCTTTTTTTGTTGCAGTCCCAGGCGGATATATAGGCTCTGCTTTTATTATAATCATAGGCCTGGCTTTAAGCTTTGCCTTGGTGATGATGTTTGTTAAGCAGAGGAAGAAGAGAATAACAGAAAGGGAAGACAGAGAATCAGTAACAGAGCGAGAGGACTAATATTTGTTGATAATTATTAAAATAATGATTATCTGCTTATTCTAGCTGAAAAAGAAGTTTGTGAAACAAACTTCTTTGCTGATATGAACAGCCATAAGATTAGTAAGGCTGTTTTGGAACAAAACAGCTTAACAGCTGAAGGAATAGGATTAAAGAAGTAATTACTATAATAAAAAACTATTTTTTGGATGGAGCCTTTATTATAGAAAAGTTTATATATTGGTATACCACACCCATATTCTGATGAGTGAATTAGTTTTTCATGAGAAGAAAATGAAGATTAAGAATATTATAGTGGAAATAAAGCCACTAAAAGATACGTTCAAAGACGCTATGAATGTAATGGGAAAAATAGAAAGGAATGAAAAACTGGCAAAAAAGGATATTATTAGTTTCGAAAGTATTGAAGTTATGAGGAAAATACTTACCCCAAGAAGAATAGAATTACTAAAAATGATTAAGCATAAACATCCAGGGTCAATTTATGGGTTAGCAAAAATGGTAGGAAGAGATCCAAAGAGTGTTAATACCGATGTTGTTATACTTTATAGATTAGGAATCCTTGATTTAGACCATATAAATGAAGGAAGAGAAACAATAAAGCCAATTGTAGATTATGATAAGATAAATATTAATATTGCAATCTGAGATATGTAAATAAGTTTTACTTTTTCTTCCTTTTCCCTGGCCTTCTTGCCTTTTTCTCTGATTCTTCAATGTTCTCTTCCAGGAAGTCCAATATCTGTTTCTTGAACCTGATAAAGAGTATAATCAGCAGCAAAATAGACAACCCTAAGATTATATAGCTGATATACATCATAAGATAATCTTTCAGCTGGCTTAGCTGCTTTGATATGAAACCATCTGAGGCCGGAGATTCCGCAGGGCTTATAACACCCATTATATCCCCAAGGACTGACTCAGGAACATCTTTCACTATTAGGGTTACATTATTGCTTTTTACAATCCCTCCTTTTTTATCATCCGCTGTAAAGACCACAACCCTTTTTCCATGCCAGTCCTTTTCAGGCTTCAGCTCAGCAATCCCGGTTTTGTCATTAACAGCAATGGTTATATTATCCACATGGCTGCTTGAGTAAAAAAGCTGGTCATTATCAGGGTCCTTGAAGTATCTTGAGATATCTATTTTATGGGTTGTGTCTTCATTCCATGTCTGGGTTTTTATGCCTTCTTCCTCAATTGGTATAAAAGGCTCCTCTGTAATGTTTTCCTTTATTTCTTCAACTGGCGGTGAAGGCTCTTCTGTGAGGTTCTCTTTTGTGAGGTTTTCTTCTGTAAGGTTTTCCTTTATATCTTCTCCAACTGGTATAAAAGGCTCTTCCGTGATATTATCTTTTATTATGCCCTCTTCTGTAAAGTTTTCTTTTATGCTTATGTTCCTGAACCTCTCAATGATATAAGGCGCTGTTTTCGCTGAGTAGTAGCCTGCAAGAGAGAGTATGGAAAGCACCAGGAGCACAAGAGCTACATTCTTTATCTGTTTTTTGAACTTCTTTTTTCTTACCAGCCTTTTAGTCTTAACAAAATTGCTTTTGATTGCCTTTCTTCCCTTCCTGATAACCTTTCTCTTTTTTATAATATTAATTGCCAACACAAGAATAAATAATGCTGCAAGCCCTATAACAATGTAAAGCAGATAGGATTTCAGAAGGGTATAAGCCTGGCTAAATAGCTTTTTTGAAGGCTCAATTACACTATCTTTTAACCCCTGTTTTGCAATGTCCAGAGAGGTTGCATTCACTGAAGCGTTTAAGGCTGTGTCAACGGCTGGCGCCTTTAAGGATCTAATGGCAAAGAATGCTATCACAGCAATAACCGCCACAATAAGCAAATAAATAATTACCTTGTTAAAGCCTGGCTTTTCCTCTTCAGGCTCAGCCTTTTCTAAACCATTCGAAAGTTTTTTTGCTTCCTTCTTTTCCTTTTTCTCTTTAGGTTCTTCAGGCAATTCAGCCCTGCGCCTAATGGCAGTTAGTATTATTATTAAGGCAATCAAGGAAGATAAGCCGATTATGATATATAAAAAGTACGCCCTCAGAAGGCTTAACAGGCTTGCAAATATCTTGTATCTTATGCCAAGGAAGATCAATGCTCCCAGAACAGCTACCACAAGTATATAAGGCAGAATTTTCATAAATGCAGGCTTTTCTTTTTCCGCCATTACTTTCTCAGGTTTCTTTTCTATTACAGCCTTTTCTTTTTTAGGCTTTTCTTTTAGCTCTGCCTTTTCCCCCGGCAAGCCTTCAGGCAGCTCCTCTGCTCTTTTCCTGATGACCAGGGATAATACTATCACAAGGGCTGTTAACAGCACCAAGCCCCCTGTAAAGTACCAAACATATATCTTAACTATGTTTAAAACCTTAACAAAGAAGTCAGTTACCTTAGAGAGTATTCCCGGCCTTTTTAGCCTTATCACAGTTCCTTCCTGGTAGCTTTGCCCGCTCTGGTTTACAAGTATGTTAAGAGTTGTTTTATAGCTTCCCTGTTTAACATTTTCATCAGGGGATGTGCGCAGCTCCACTATAGCTTCCTTGCCTGGCTCAATTGTAATGTTAGAAGGCTCAACAGTTACCCAGCTTTCCCCTTCTGTTTCTATGGAGTATGCTGCTGTTTTGCTTCCTGTGTTTTTTATGGTAACAGGGGCTGCGGTTTTAGTATAGTCTGCTTTAAGCTTTTTTTCAATGGTTACAGATGGCAGATAGCATATCCCCAAATTAACCAAGACTTCCCCTTCTTTTGCGATTCCGCCATTTAAAGCCTCTGCATTTAAAGTAAATGTATAGTTTTTGTTTTCAATCTTTTTAGGGCTTAGGACAAGGTTAACAATGCCTTTCTGGGTTTTGTTCAGCATCAGCTCATCTTTCTCAAGATAAGCCCATGCCTTGCCATGAAGCTCAAGATGGTATGTATTTGATATGTCTGCCTTGTTTTCTATAAGAACCGGGACTATTTTAAGCTCCTGCTCGCATAGGCTGTATATAGAAGAGGGATGTTCTGTGAAGACAAATTCTTCATCTTCCTGTGTGTAATCGCCTAGTTCCAGGCCATAATCAAAGCAGGGAAGCAGGCTTATTTCTAGGGGGTATACTGAGCTCAGTTTGCTGTTTTCTGAGGATATTGCTAAATTAAGCGTATGGTCGCCAGAGCTTTTGCTGCATGGGCTGTTTATGTATAGGAAGAAGCTGCTTGTTTCCCCGGGCGCTAAAATAATCCTGTTGGCTGTTAGCGTTGCCCAGCTTGTGTAAGGCTCTTCCACATTTAGATTATAAAATTCCACAAACGAGCCTGTATTCTTTATCTGGAACTCATAATAAAGAAGCGAGCAGGGGCAGCCTGTTTTGTCATAGCCTTTTAGTTCTAAAGCATAGTTAGGACATTGCCTTACTGAAGCTTGCTGCACAATCTGCTTTTTTAAGCCTTTTTCCGTGCTTATTGTTGTCTTCAGCTCATAATCTCCTGCAGTTCCGCAGGGGGGCTTGATGTAAGAGCTTACAGAAGCTTTCTGCCCTGGGGAAAGCACAAGGAAATTGGGATAGAATGTTATCCAGTCTCTGGCAGCATCTTCCCCTGTTATATGGTAAGCGCTTATATCCCAGCCGGTGTTTTCCAGCTCTATTGTATCCTCATATACAGAGCATGAACAAAGATTAACAATCCTGTTCCGCGATATTGCTGAGAAGTCTTCTGTTCCTGCATTTACAGAGCTTAGTATAAATAGAAATATGAACAAATTAATAAGTAAATTGATTATTTTTTTCATACAGATTCCTCTTCACCCAGGTAGTCAGGCAGTAACGATGTTATAAAAAGTATAGAAAAGAAAAAGAAAAAAAAGAGATTTAATAATATTTCTCTGAACCTTCTTCAGGCTCTTCTATCTCTTCCCCTCTCAGCTTGTTGAAGCCGATTATTAGCCCCAGTATTACCAGCAATACTATGAAGGTAACTAAGCCAATCTGCAACAGCTTTACCAAGGTTGCCCTTGAAACCAGCTTTGGTGTTGCCTGTGCTGATATTACGTTTGCTTTCAGAGGAATCTGTTTTAAGACAGTTTCGCCGGATCTTACTGTTACGCTGAACATATGCTCTCCTGCGCTTGCAGATTGTCCTGCTGAAACATATACATACAAGGATTCTGTTTCTCCGCCTTCAATTATTTCTGTGTTTGAAGGGGTGATCCTTGTAGTTGCCCAGTTATCAGCACCTTCTACTTCAACTGAGTAAGTTCTTGATTCAGAGCCTTCGTTAGCAATTGTGATAGGATAAACAATCCCGCCAACTCCTGCTGTAACTTCCTGGGTTTCCTGGCTGATGGTTATTACAGTCCTTGACTCAGGTGTTTCTTCATTTCCGCCTGTCTCTTCTTCATCTGCGCCTAAAACCCTGTAGGAAAACTCTTCTTCTTCAGCTTTCTCTCCATCATGATACTCAACCTTTACTCTTAGGGTGTATTGGCCTGTTTCAGTTCCTTCAGGAACTCTCATGAAAAGCTCTGGGCTTGTTACAGAATCTCCTGATTCTATCTCATCTATATACTCAGAAGCTGATATACCAAGCTCAGGAATGCTTATCTTAACTTTAACGCTTTCTTCATCCCTTTCTCCATAGTTCTTAACCCTTACTTTTGATATAATGGTTCTTTTAGCCTTTATCTCATTCTCAGGGTCTAGAACAACATCCTTTATCTGCAAAGCATGTCTTGCTGAGCCAACGTCTAAAGGATATGTTACTGTATAAGTTGCATCAGTTCTGTCATCAAATCTTAACTTTATGTCATATCTTCCCTGTTCAAGCCTTCTTGGAATTCTTAATTGAAGCCTTGTGTCGTATCTGTTGCCGCTCTTAACTTCAAACACTTCAGATATGTCTTCTATTAAGTCGCCATAATCATAGCCTCTTAAGACAGCTTCGATTTGCATGTCTGATGTATTAATATTAGAATCAAATACAAGCAATATGTCAATCTCGTCAGTTACCTGTATGCTTTTAGGTGTTCCTGCTGCCAGCTCTACATCATTAGCTTCCAACTTTACAATACTTAAGTCGACAGCGCTTAGACCGTTAGCCACGCCTCCAAATAAAAAAACACTCACTAAAAAGAATGTTAACGCTAAAAAATTTTTCCATCTTTTCATGTTATCTTCCCCCAAAATTTTTTAAAAATTGTTAATTAATGACTTAAAATACGCCACACATATTTAAACTTTATTGTTATTGAGTATATTAAAGTGGTTACTTATGATAACCATTTATAAATAGAAACAAGTTATATTTAAATATTGTTGTTGTTAACTGCATATTTGTTTAAAAATATAGCTAAAAATCTTATGTAGAATGAAGGTAGCTATCATAGGCGGTGGCCCGGCGGGCTCTTATGCAGCTTACCTGCTTGCCAGGCGGGGGCATAAGGTAAAAGTGTTTGAAGAGCATGATATTATAGGGAAACCTGTCCAGTGCACTGGCCTGTTTACTGGTTCTGTAGAGAATATATTGCCTATGAGGAAAGAGTTTGTTGTGAACAGGATCAAGAGGGCTAAGGTGATGGCTGGTGATAAGGAGATTGAGTTCAGGCTAAGGAGAGATAATATTATTGTCGACAGGGAGAGGTTTGATAAATTCTTAGCTGATAAAGCTATGAAAGAAGGGGTTGAGTTTTTCTTTGGGAGCAAATTCAGCGGCTGCAAAGCAAAGGATAAAATAAGGTTTAAGGCAAACGGCAAGGAATATGAAACGGATTTCCTGGTTGGGGCTGACGGCGCTTTTTCCAATGTTAGCAAGGTTATGAATAAAGAAAAGGTAAAGTATGTAACAGGGCTGCAGGCAAGGGTGAATTTAGAGCATGACAAGGAGCTGATTGAGTTCTATCTGGATACGGGGATGTTCGGCTGGCTTGTTCCAGAGAGCGGAGAGACGGCAAGAATCGGCGTGATTGCTTATGATAATATTAATGAGCATTTCAGGGCTTTGCTGAAAAGGTTTGAGAGGATAAAGGTTATAGAGTACCAATCAGGGTTAGTGCCTGTTTATGATCCCGGGATTAATTCCCAAAAAGGAAATGTATTCTTAGTTGGAGACGCTGCAACGCATGTGAAGGCTACCAGTTTTGGAGGAGTGATTTATGGCTTGATGGGAGCAGAGGAATTGTGCAGGGCTGTTTCTGAGAATAAGGATTATAATAGGTTATGGAGGAAGAGGTTTGGCAGGGAGCTGTGGCTGAGCCTGTTCAGCAGGAAAATCCTGGATAAGTTTTCATTAAAGGATTATGAGGATTTAATTGAATTGCTGAATAAAGGCAAAGCCAAAGAATTGCTTGAGAACCATGACCGCGACTTTCCTTCTAAGTTTTTGTTTAAGCTGGCGTTGAGGGAGCCAAGGCTTTTGTTGTTTTTGAGGAAACTTTTTTAAACAGTGTAATATATATTACTATTATATAGCCCTGTGGTGTAGTGGTCAAATCTAACGAGACTAATCATCTCGGATTTTGGTGATGATAACATTGTTTTCATTGAAAACGTCCGAGGACTCAGGTTCGAATCCTGGCGGGGCTATTTTATGTTTTCTCGCATCGCTTCGTAACCAAGTCGGGCTATTTCAAACAGAGTGAGAAATAGACCACAGGTTGGTAAGGATGAAATCCTTACGTGGGAATCCTGGCGGGGCTATTTTTTCTTTAGAATTATAATCCCTTAAATTATCTTTATGCTTAATAGTATAAGCACAATCTGGCCATTAAATCCTGAAAATAAAGGAACAAGCAGATTATCATCTAATTTATGCACTAATGTTTCTACAATAGTTGCTGTTAAAGCCATTGTTATAATTATAGGCCATATTGGCTGACCTGATGGAATTATTGATGAAAGCCACCATACAGAACCATTAACTAATGATCTAATTATTAGGAAACCAATTATTAAATCCACAGCCAATTCTGCTAATACTCCCTCAACAGCTCTGTCTTTTAATTTAGGTATCCATATTCTTCCAAACCGCTTTCCGATTAATGCAGCTACTAAATCGCCAAAGGTTAACATTAAAATTGCTGCTGCTGCTATTCTTAAATCAAATAACGCAAGACAAAGGATGGAAGCAATAAGGAAATAAACTTCTCCTCCTAACTTATTACGCTCTTTAGCTCGCCTATATCTCCAAAGAAGCGATATTATTGGAATTTTCATTCCTGTTTCAACTCTTAGATATTCAAACTCAATAAGTGTTATAAGCAGAAATCCTAAGATAAGCAGAGCGATTCTATGGCTGAATGTTGAAGCAAATATAATGTAGATTATTAAAAAGAATATTGATAATAAATGGATAGCCTTCCTTCCTATTTCCTTCTTAAGATCCCAGCTCATAGATACTTTATTTTCTTAATTACTATTTAAGCTTTTACTTGTTGGGGCTTCATCCAAAAACTCGCATAGCTCGGGTTGCCATCTGGCTCGCTTTCTGCTTCTCCTATAAACGGACTGGGTTCCCCGTAAGGGACAACCCCCTTCCAGTCAGGAGTCCTAAAATTGATAAAGCTCGCATAATTGATGGCAACCTTCTTTTTGGATGAAACCCTTGTTGAGTGTAAATAAGAAGCTTTTTAAATACCAATATTTTTCTCTTATATTATGCCAGCAGGAAGATTTAAGTCAAGGACTTTTAGAAGGGTTTTCGTTAGAACTCCCGGGGCAAGGACTGTGCTCCATTACAGGAAGAGAAAGCCTAAGGCAGCTAAGTGCGGATGCTGCGGAACTGCTTTGAAAGGGGTGCCAAGAGAAAGGCCTTATAAGATGAGTAATCTGCCTAAGACTAAGAAGAGGCCTGAGAGGCCTTTTGGCGGCAATCTTTGCTCAAGATGCATGAGAAAGGCTGTGGTTGAGAAGGCAAGGCCAGTTGAAAAGCCGGAAGAGGTAAAGGAAGAAAAAGAAGCAAAGAGCAAAGACGAAGAGAAAAAGAAGCAGGAAAAGGTTGAGAAGACTGAGAAAAAGGGGAAAACAGAGAAAGTAAAGAAAGAAGCGGCCAAGGAAGCAAAGGAAGATAAGCCGAAGAAGGATTGAGTTCTATTTAAGTTATTAAGATCACGCCTAAAAACATCAAAGCTATTGCGATGAGTTTTAGAGATATTGTTGATTTTGTGATTTCTTCTTTTATTATGTGTGGGAAGAAGAGGCTTAAGAATAAAGTTAATAACAAAACAAAGAAGGGCTGTATGGAAGATAATGCATTAACCAAGGATACATGGCCTATTGATGCAGCTATTGTAACGAGCAACATGCCGGTTAGGCCTATTACTGCGTTTAATGATATTATGCCTATCACCTTATTGCCATAGTGGCTTGATAGTATAACCCTGGAAAGTTTTAAGAATATGGGGATTACAGCCAAGAATGCCCCGATTCTGGAATATGAAAAAACTGTCCAGTAATCAGCAAAGTTGAGAAGATGTTTTGTTATTACATAGCTTACTGCCACCATCAAAGATGCTAATACCATGAACCAGAATGGTTTTCCCAGGCTCAATTTTATTATGTTCTTGAAAGATATTAACATCGCACCAGCTACCAGTATAAAAATACCTAAATATTTTACAGGTGTGAAGATTTCTCCCAGAAATACTGAAGCAAGGATTGAAACAAAGATGGGCGATAAATACCAGAGCGGAACAATGCGGGAGATCTCTTCTGTTTTTACTGCTTCAAAATACAGAAGAAGTGATAAAACATAAAGGACCCCTGTGACCATGGCCAGGGCAATATTAAAGTATGACAGATGTGAGAAACCTTTAAACAGATATACAAGTAATCCTGCAAGCAGTCCAACAATACAAATCACTATAACAATAAAGGCTGGTTTCTTAACCCACTTTTCTACTACAAATTTGTCGATTATACTTACAACCGACCAAAGTAAAGTGGCTAAAACAGTGAATAATATCCATGATTGCATAAATCAGGTTTTATTTTAGAGAATTAATAAATCTTACTAATAAACCTTAACAATCTTCCTCAATGTCATGCTGAAGATCAAAGAGAATATAATATAAGTCCCCAGCCAGCCAACCTTCCAGCCGAATAGGTTAAGGACTTTCATCGGGTTGTTGTCAATGTTAATGGTTTTTACAAACCCATCGCTTACTTTCTTTGATACCTTGCTGTATCCCTGCTGCTCTGTTATCAACAATTCTTTTGTATAGCTTCTGCCCTGGAATTTGTATTCCAACAGATATTCTCCTCTTTCAGCTTCAAGGAGCCAGATTGCTTTGCCGTCTTCTATTGTTTTTGGGTTCTCGCTTTTTACAGTAATACCTTCAGATTCTATAAGCTCTATCTCGCCTTTAACATCATTGTTTAGCAGGAGGGTTGTTGTGAATTCCTGGCTTGGGTTTATTGCTTCATAAGCAATATGAGAGTTCATCCAGCCGAATATGATGATGATCGGGATAAAGGTGAATAAAGTTGACCTCATTGAATGGCCCATATATTTCATGTTTGTCTGCATTGCCCTTTTTTGGACTTCCATTGCTTTCTCCGGCTCATTCTTAAGCTCTTTGACCTCTTTCTGGAACTCTTTCATCTCATCTTTGAGTGTTTTCATTAAGCTCTGGTTTGTTGTGAATTTGTAGACTAATGTGATAATTAGAGAGACTGTAAATGAGATTATTACAACTACCCAGAGAATAGGAAGCCTGAGCAATGGCGCGAATATTGGGTTTATGAATGATTCAAACATTTTCTAGGGAAACCAAATAAACCATTATATAAAAAACCATCGTATTTTTACAAATTTTTATATACCTGAAAGATTTCTTTGTTTGCATGCCAAAATGCGAAATTTGCAAGAAAAAGATTGAGCTGAATTTCCTCAAGAAACTGATAGGAACCTATGTCAAGGATAAGAAGGGCAAGAAGCATGTTATCTGCCCTGAGTGCCAGAAGAATCTTGGGAATGATAAGGAAAAGGTTCTTGAGAAGCTCTAGTTTTATAACCTTAACTAATTTTTTCCGCAGAAAAAATTAGATAGCCTATTCCGAGCGAAGCGAGAAAATAGGCTTAGTTAAGAACTTAAACAAAAAAACGAAGTTTTTTTGCCTCAGTAGCTCAGCTAGCAGAGCGGCAGTTTTATGTTTAGAAGCCGAACCTCGTAAAGTCAGATTTCCTGACTTCAGACAGCTGCAGGTCATGGGTGCGATCCCCATCTGAGGCTTTTATTAAGTATTTAAGTATAATACAAGAAAAATATAAGAAAGGAACTTTTATTATTTCTTCATCCTTTTTCTCTTCTCTTTTTTCATCCTTTTTCTCTGCCATTTCCATCTCATCTGGCCTTTTTTCTTCCATCGTCTTGAGCTTCGTTTCACTTTATTTTTCTTCACTCATTTCTTTGAGCTGGTTAACCTCCATAATATTGTCAAAAATCACCCATCATAGATGGGTGGCATGTTTGGTAGCGTCTGCATAATCGAGTGGTTTTTGACGCTCAAAATTCCGCTGTCAATTGGATGGGCGGTTTTTGAGCACACAAAATTCCAACAGGATATATATATTGTTGCTAAACCACTTCTCATAGAAAAGTGGAATTTTTTTGTTTTAAAAAATGCCCCCGCTGGGATTTGAACCCAAGTCCCCGCCTCGAAAAGGCAGAATGATTGACCGGACTACACCACACTTGCCAAATCCTTAAGGATTTTGGGGCAGCGATATCCCTTTTGGGGCAATATATTGGATATTATAAGCTATTTAATAAAGTTTCGCATACAAAAGCTTTTTATATTTCTATATTCTACAAATTTCTATGATTGATGAAGATTTGGCTAATTTTGTAATAAAATACCTAACAAATAAAGGGGCTTCCTATGCTGAGGCAAGGCTGCAGGATATTTCAAGCAATGGCTTTATCCTTAAGAACGGGATCCCCCAGCTTTCAGGGTTCGACGAGAGCACAGGCATAGGGGTAAGGTTTCTTTCTAATAATATACTGAGCTTTGTGTCTTCAGATTCTCTTGAGAGGAGCAGGATCAAGAGCCTGCTTTCGAACGCGCTTAAGAGCGCTAAGAATTCTGTTAAGATAGGGGAAAAGGTTGAGCTGTCAGAAGAGCAGACCGTTGAGAAAAGGTATAAGGTTGAGCAGAAGGTTAAGTTGGATGATATTTCTCCTGAGGAGAAGCTTAAGGCTCTTTTAGATGCTGACAAGGCTATATTAAATACAAAGGCGAATACAATCGGAAGGTTTCTTTCGCTTTCTGACAGCCAGGTTACAGAGTATTTTGCTAATTCGGAAGGAAGCAGGATAATGGCAACCATACCAAGGATGGCTTTTGTTTATTTTCTGACAGTGCAGGAGAATAATAAGTCAATCCAGAGGTTCTGGCAGTATGGAGCTACAAAAGGGTATGAGCTTATCAAGGAATGGAACATGCCTGATCTGTTGACGGGCGAGGTTAAGGCTATGCAGGCAAACCTGAAGAATGGGGTTAAGGCTCCGCAAAAGAAGCTGGATGTTGTGGCATGCCCGCAGGTTGTGGGAATTATGGTGCATGAGAGCGCGGGCCATCCTTATGAGGCTGACAGGATCTTCGGGAGGGAGGCTGCGCAGGCTGGCGAGTCTTTTATTGAGAAGGATATGATGGGCAGTAAGATAGGGAATGAAGTTGTTAATGTTGTTGATGATCCCACGCTTCCTAACAGCTATGGGTTTTATCTTTATGATAATGAGGGTGTTAAGGCAAGGAGAAAGTTTCTTATCAAGGAAGGGAAGATGAATGAGCTGCTTCATAACAGGGAGACGGCAATGTTCATGGGGCTGAAGAGCAATGGCTCCTCAAGGGCTGTTGATTATAACAGGGAGAGCATTGTTAGGATGTCTAATACATTCATGCTGCCAGGGGATCATAAGGAGGAAGAGTTAATCGAGGATGTAAAAGAAGGTATATACATGAAGAATTTCATGGAGTGGAATATTGATGATAAGAGGCTCAGCCAAAAGTATGTGGGGGCAGAGGCTTACCTGATCAAGAACGGCGAGCTGAAAGAGCCTGTGATAAGCCCTACTATTGAGATCACAACCACTGAATTGTATAACGCTGTTGACGCTGTCGGCAAGAAGCCTGAGTTTCATGCGGGCAACTGCGGGAAGGGAGAGCCGATGCAGGCATTGCCTGTCTGGTTTGGCGGGCCTGCGATAAGGTTAAGGAATTTAAGGATTAAGTAAAATGGAACCTGAAGAATTAACAAGATATATCCAGGAGCAGCTGCTGAAGAAGGGAACAGATAGCGCTATCGTTTCTTTGCAGAAGCAGGAGAGCTCTCAGATAAAATTTTCTAACAGCAAAGTATCTGCCATCAAGAACTGGTACCAGATGGCTATAGGAGTCTATGCTGTTTATAAGAAAAGGACTATCATGATAAGCACAAGGGATTTTTCAAAGGAATCTGCTGATGAGGTTGTTGATAAGCTCCTGAAGTTTGCAAAGAACCTGCCGCCTAATAAGGAGTATAATGGGATAGCCAAGGGACCTTTTAAGTACAGGAATGTTAAGAAAGGGTTTGATAAGAGGGTTAAAGAGCTTAACAAGGGAGAGAATATAGAGGTTGTGAAGCAGGCTGTTGATGCTGCTGTCAAGAAGGGGGCAAAGAGGGTGGCTGGCGTGCTGGAGACAGACCTGTCAAGCGTATACCTCATAACCTCTAACAATGTAATAGCAAGAGAAAAGTCCACAAGCCTGTATTTCTCGTTAAGGGCTTTGGTTGATAAGTATGCATCATGCCATCTTAACTATGGGGCAAGGACCATGGATGGCTTTGAGCCGGAGAAGATAGGAAGGAAGGCAGCTTCTCTTGCAAAGAAGGCTGTTAACCCTGTTGAGGGAAGAAGCGGGAAGTTTGATGTCCTGTTCAGCCCGCTTGCGTTTGCTAATATACTTGCTAACCTTGGGGAGGCCTTTTCAGTGTTTTCTGTGGAATCCGGGCTTTCATGCCTGGCTGGCAAGCTTAATAAGATGATAGCAAGCCCTATTGTAAACATTTATGATGACGGCACTGTTGCTAATGCTCTTGGCTCATCAGGGTTTGATGCAGAAGGAGTTCCTTCAAAAAAGACAGCTGTAATAGAAAATGGCGAGCTGAAGACATATCTCCATAACTCATCAACAGCTAAGAGACACCATACTGAGACAACCGCAAATGCCGGCCTGGTTTCGCCTGAGCCTTCTAACATTGTGCTTGAGAAAGGCGATTCTTCAGAGGAAGATATGCTGAAGGAGATTAAAGAGGGATATTATATCACTAACCTTTGGTATACAAGGTTTAATAATTATAATACAGGAGATTTTTCTACAATACCAAGGGATGCTGTGTTCTATGTTAAGGACGGAGAGATTAAGTTTCCTGTTAAGCACCTGAGAATCAGCGACAATATACTTAACATCCTGAAGAATGTTAAGATGATCGGGAACAGGCCTGAACAGATATTTGGCTGGGAGATTGAGACGCCTGTTATAACTCCAATGGTATTAGTAAAGGGCCTGAATATTACAAAATCTGAGTGATTGTGTGGTTTTCGTCACTATGTCGTGGTTTCATCTTGTAATCACTTTTAAAGAAAGATTTAAAAAGCTTAATTGATTTTGGAGTATTTCTATATTATTAAAAGGTATAAATATGAACAGAGGTATGATTATAATCAAATCGTGGGGGGATATTAATGCCAGATACTGAAGCTACTTTACCAGATCTTGAAACTGAGGTTCGATCAGCAGGAACAGAAGTTGTTAGGGAAATGAGTTCTGCAGAGGGTGTAGAAGAGGCCGTTAAATATATTTTATCATGGTTAGATTCAAATTATGATAGGCTAGTTTCTGAGTCTGATACATTACTAGGCGAGGAAGTTAGTATTGATAATATCAGCGGTTTTATTTCTTTATTTCAGTGGTTTGATAAGTTAAAAGGCGGTTATGAAGGGCTTTCAGAGAACTATTTAGATAGGGATGAAAAAAGAGAGGCATTGGGTGAGTCCTGGCAAAATTATAAAGGTCTTACATCAGAAGGTGCAGAGAATGCATCCAGCCAGATGGTAAAGTTATATGGAGCTATAGTTGGTTTTGGTAATGACAGGGAAGCTAAGTTTAACCCACTTGTAGGAGAAGAGGGAGAGATTGAGATTAAGCCTGAGATGTTTATAACCGCTCATGGACTTTCTGAAGAGGTTAGCCAGGCTGAAGAGGGATTGCCATATGCTTTAGAACAATTAGATGAAGATTCTGCTTTGGTCCGTGTTCTCGAAGGGTTTGGAGAGCGTATGCTTAGCAGGGCTGATGATTTAGCAGGGGCTGTTGAGGAATATACCTCTTATGTTAAAACAAGTTTTAATTATCTTCTAAAAGTTGATACACGTGAGCTTGATACGCGTGAGAGAAGGATTGATGCTTTGGAGAGATTTAGTATGTTATCTCCACTGTTAGAGGTAGCTGGTAGAGAAGGCATTGAAAAGATTTTTGGATATGATGTAAGCATAATGGGACAATTAAGCGGGACACTAGGCGAGAAACTAGCTGGCTCGCTTGGTGACTGGGAAGGAATTGTAGCAGATTATAGAAGTGATTTAGCGCCTTTAATAGACCAAAATACAGGAGATATCTTAGAGCCTGGAAAGGTCTATTCACCAAGGGACCTAGAAGAATTAAGAAGAATAAAGTATGAGTTTGAGTTGATAGGAAGGAGTTTGGAAAAGGCTGTTGATGAAGGCATTGTTAGCTGGTGGGATAAAGGTGATATTGGTAGAGGTGATGACGGAGGACTGGCCAGAGTTAAAGGAGATGCAGGAAAGTTGTGGGATGCTGGTGAGGAGCTTTATGATGCTCTAGGTAAGCATATCGTGTCTATGGAAGAAGCCACTGCATCTTATGTTAATAGAGTGAATAAGTTCATGGGACCAGGAGAAAAAGCAGGGGAGATAACCTTAGGCGAGGCTGTAGAGTTAGCGAATGTAATTGAAAGGAATTCTGAGTTTTTCAAGGATTATAGTGGTTTATCTTTTGACCCTAATAAGGTTGTTGGGAGATTGAACAATGTTGTAGCCATGTTCCAGAAAGATCCTGAGAATAGCGGCTGGGCTTCATTTAGTTTCAGCGGGATTATTGACCCAAACAAGCCTGATTTCAGGATAGGAAATCTTGGTCTTGGGGTTAACCATAGAGGAATATCCAGCAATGGAAATTATAGAGAAAATGTTATACTTCCACCATTCTTAAGCCCTGCTTTTACTTTAGGGCAGAGAACAGTTGAAACTGTATTGTTTGAGACATATCATGGTTATGACAAGCCTGGAAGCCTTGTTAATGGGGGCCTTGATTTTAAGTGGAGCAATATGGGAATAACCAGGGCACCAAATACTTCAACTGTTAAAGATCAGGGAAGAAGCACTCACAGAACTTATGGAGAAACCATTGAGAACGTTGTTATGCTAACCCCTTGGGCAAGATTAGGAAGCCCAAGAAGCTTTGAGGCTGATTTGGCTCTTGGTTTGATGTTTGGAAACAGCTCAGCTACAATGACAACCCAGGATACAAGGTCAGATGGCTCAAAGGGAAGCTTATTAGAGACTATTGATAAGGGCAGCATAGCCCAGATTATGCCAAGCCTGGACCTTTATCTTCTTGCGATTGATAACCCTGACTTTAGGTTAGGCGCCAATCTGCATGGAGGTTTTATTTTGGTTCCTAGCATAGGGATGACAACTACCAACTATACAGATGGGCAGATTAGAGGAGGTGAAGTGGCTGGAACCAAAGATCTGTTTGGAAGCCAGGTTGGAGGGGGAGTTGATGTTGGCTTTACGGCATTTGGCGGCTTCCTTTCATCTGACACTTTGGCAAGATATAACTGGACTCATGCAAATCTGGCAAGAGGGCAGCCAAATTCCAACAATGTAGGAATAAACAATCTGCATGAGATTTCATTATATGAGCATTTAATGCTTGGAGATATCTTCTCTGTGCTTTTGGGAGGAGAGTTGAATTTCAGGAACAGCAGAGTAGCATCTTATGTTGGTGAAGAGGCTGACAGAGCCGGAGAGGTAATGTTACATGAATGGAACGCTTCTTTAGCAATCCCTCTTTTTGCTGACAGGAATGACATTATTGAGCATTTCAGGGAAGTTTATAGCAACTCTTCAAGGGATGAGCTTAATAGGCACAGCCTGATTCCTATTCCTGGCAGGGCAACAGGAGATATTCCTGCGCCAATTGCATTGGTTGGGTATATTACCACTGTGGGGCCAGGGACTGAGATGTATTCTCCGCTTCCAGGCTTGGATTCTGTTAAGATGAGTGTTAGCCCAAATGACCAATTATTCTTGAGAGGGGGCAAGCTCGGCGGTTATCTGCTTGTTGGCAGCAAAGAAGGAGCTATTGACTGGAATGTTAAAGCAGGAGCGGAATATGCTGCAAGCGCATTTGATATAACGCAAACCGCTAAGGAAGGCTGGCCAGAGATAAGCTCACAAAAGCCTTTTGATGACTTTGCTAATATTTATCTTGTAGGAAGCGTTAGAGATATCGGCATTATGAGAAGCGGATATGGCATTGGTTTTGATGTAGGGGTAGGAATTAATGAAATAAGATGGACTGGAAATATATTAAATTTTGAAAGTCTTTACGCTAAGTCAGTAACGCCTATGGCTACAATCTATGCAAGATACCCAATGGATCAAGTTGAGGGATTTTTCAGAAATGTTGGAGAAGGTCTTTCAAGGCTGATAGAGAAGAAAGATTAAGCTGTTTTTAAGGGGGATTATGATATGAAAAAGTATTGGATAATGAGTCTGTTTTTAGTTTTGTTCTTCTCTATTTATTCTCTAACAAGTGTTTATGCTTATGATTTTACAGCGCCGTTTTTAGATGAGTTCACAACCATCCCAGCAGGAAGTGTTGGGCAGAGCGCTGGCTCTTACCAGGTGAAGGTTGTTGGGATAGATTATGAAAGCGGTGTTGATAGGATTGAGTTATATAACGGCGCAACTCTGGTGAAGGAACTGCCCTGCGGTGGGACCTGGAAGTGTACACTTACTGAAACTATTACTGCAGATGTGCCGGGGATTTCTAATTTTAAGGCAATGGTTTATGACAGGGGTGGATGGTATGATGGTTATGATTGCACAGGCCAGCCAAATCCTATCTGGGGCTGTAGGATTACAGTTAATGATGATATCAAGCCGGTTACAACCTTGTCTAAGGATAGAGCACCAGATGGCGCTAATAGCTGGTATATTAATGATGTTGTCGTAACTCTTACAGCTGTTGATAATCCTGACGGGCCAGCTGGCAGTGGGATAGCATCAACAAAGTATTGTGTTGATACTGCCAATGCATGCACGCCAACCACAGCTTATTCCGGGTCGGTTACTATTGATACTGAAGGAAACCAGTATTTCAGATACCAATCAACAGATAATGCTGGAAATGTTGAAGATGTTTTGAGCGAGAATATTAAGGTTGATAAGAGTGCGCCTACAACAACAGATGATGCGCCAGCAGGATGGCAAACCGCTGACTTTACAATTATTTTAACACCAGCAGATACTGGTGGTTCAGGTATTGCTTCAACAGTGTATTGCGTTGATACAGCTGATGCATGCACGCCAGGTATAGCTTATAGTGCAGCTGTGCCTATATCAACTGAAGGTGATCAGTATTTTAGATATTATTCAAATGATAATGCAGGAAATGTTCAAACAGTGGTGAGCAGGAATATACAACTGGATAAGACAGCGCCAACAACAACTGATAATGCCACAACAGGATGGCAAAGCGCAGATTTTGATGTTACTTTAACAGAAGCTGATGCTTTATCAGGGGTGGCTTCAACAATGTACTGTGTTGATACAGCTGATACATGCACACCAGGGACTGCGTATACTGCGCCAGTTACAATCTCTAGCGAAGGAGACCAGTATTTTAGATATGCTTCAACAGATAATGCAGGAAATCCCCAAACCCTGGTTAGTAAGAATATTCAATTAGATAAGACTGCACCGACAACAACGGATGATGCGCCAGCAGGATGGCAGACAACAGATTTCTCAGTCACTTTAACACCAGCAGATACTGGTGGTTCAGGTATTGCTTCAACAGTGTATTGTGTGGATACAGCTGATACATGCACGCCAGGTACAGCGTATACTGCGCCAGTTACTATTTCAAGTGAAGGAGACCAGTATTTTAGATCTGCTTCAACAGATAATGCAGGAAATGCCCAAACCCTGGTTAGTAAGAATATTCAATTAGATAAGACTGCACCGACAACAACGGATGATGCGCCAACTGGATGGCAAAGCGCAGATTTTGATATTACCTTAACACCTGCAGATACAGGAGGATCAGGAATTGCATCAACAATGTACTGTGTTGATACAGCTGATACATGCACACCAGATACTGCTTATACTGCAGCAGTTCCTATCTCAACAGAAGGTGACCAATACTTTAGATATGCTTCAACAGATAATGCAGGAAATTCACAAACTGTAGTCAGCAAAAATATTCAGTTGGATAAGACTGCGCCTGCAGTAGATGCGGGAACTGATAAGGTTACCAATGCTCAGGCTGCACAGGATGCCACAGTGGATGCAAGCATCAGCGGGGCGGCAACATATACATGGACACAGGAAGCAGGAACAGGAACAATCACTTTTGGAAGCGATAATGCAGAGGATACAACTATCTCTGCGGATACGGATGGAGCATACACTGTAAGACTTACTGTTACAGATAATGCAGGGAATACTGCGTATGATGAGATGATATTTACATGGGATACTGCAGTTGATAGTGTTGATGCAGGAGCTGATGTGGTTACTAATGTGCAGGTTACACAGGATGCCACAGCAACCGATACGAATGGCATTGCAAGCTATGCTTGGACAAAGGAAGCTGGACCAGGAACAATAACTTTTGGAACTCCTAATGCAGAGGACACAACAATTCAAGCGGATACGGATGGAGTGTATACT
>NZBG01000020.1 GCA_002687795.1 Candidatus Woesearchaeota archaeon | reverse complement strand
TATATTGGAGCAGCAGTAAAAGAGATTAATAGTGGAAAAGTTGTTGGCTTAAATCTTCGTTATGGTGACACAACAACATCAGAAGGAGCTGATTTATTATTAGTCAACTCACTTCTCTGGGCTGCTGGAAGAAGCGGCAGTACAAAAGGTATAATCCCAATGAACAATGGAACACCTTTCTACACAATAGACCAAAATCCAACGGCTTGCCTAAACATGAAAGCTGGAAACGTATGTGAACACACCTGGAGAGTCAACGCAACAGGAGACCTTAATTCATCTTGGCAATTCTATACAATCTATAGTTCTATTATACCTTCTATTGTAACAAACACAACTGAGAAAGTTAACATAACAATAGTTGATAGTATTTGCGTTCCAGACTGGGTACTAAACAACACTTGGTCAACCTGTGACACCACAGACAACCAGTTCAAAAACTATTATGACGCTAACAACTGCAGTCAACCAGAAACACAACCAGATCCTCTAAACCAAGCATGTGACTACTGCACACCATCTCCAACCAACACACCTTGGTCAGCTTGGGAAAATCAAGGCAACTGTTTAATCAATGACACTCAGCCACAAACAAGAAGCAGAACTGAATACGATGCCAACTATGATACATGCTATGCTGTTACCCAATTAGAATCAGACTTATGGAATAATGGGAATAATAATACTTATTATGAATCTCAAACTGTTTATTGCGACTACTGTGAGCCTTTATGGAGTTGCTCAGGATACGATATCTGCCAGCCGGATGATAAGCAGCATTGCAATGCTGTTACTGATTTAATGAGTTGTTACTCTGAAACCGGTTTAAGCTCTGATTTATACTCTGGGGATTATAACGAATTCAGTCCAGAAAGCTGTGATTACTGCAGCCCCAGCCCAGTTAACTCATCATGGACAGAATGGGTGAATGAAGGCATCTGTTTAATAAATGACACCCAACCTCAGAAAAGAAACAAAACAGAGTATGATGCAAACTACAGCACCTGTTATGCTGTCACAGGATTGGGCTCTGACTTATGGAACAGCGGCAATAATAACACATATTATGATTACCAGGATGTTAGTTGCGATTACTGCACACCAAATTGGCAAGAAGTGTTCACAGATTGCAGGCCAGACAATACCTATACAGGCTGGTTTAATGACACTAATAATTGCTATGCAATTACAGGCTTAGAATCAGACAACAACCCTCCAGCTAATAACACTTATAGCTGTAATTATGAATGGAAGCTGAATCTCACATTAAACCCTGACTGGAACCTCATCAGCATCCCTTTAACCCTTGAGGATGATTCGGTTGAATCAGCTCTCTCATCAATAGATGGAAAGTATGAAAGCATCTTTACTTATGATTCTTCTACGAACAACTGGATAAGCAATATAGCTGTAATAACACCTGAGAAAGGCTACTGGATTAAGATGTCAGAGAGTGGGATACTGGATGTTAATGGAACTTTGCCTGAGTTAACCAATTACAGCCTTAAGCAGGGCTGGAACCTGATAGGATACCCATCCTTAACAGAAGAACAGGTAACTGCTGCATTAGGAAATGTTGACTTTACAGGAATATTTGCTTATAATAATTCCTGGTTATCTTATCATCCGGATAAGTCTATGTTCTTAAACACTTTGCAGACAATGAAACCAGGTTATGGATATTGGGTTAAGGTTGAGGATGATGTTGAGTGGGAGTTTGATGGAAGTTATTATGTGAAATAAGTTCTGAAAAGATTAAAAAGCCGCGGCTAATTTAACAAAGATATATCTAAAGAGTGTATAAAATCTTGTTTTGTGAAGATATATTTAGGATCCAGCCCTTTATTTTCCAATTTTTGTAAATCTTTGACTTCCCCAGCCATAATAAGGGCACCAATATCCTGCACTTTTATTCCTTTTTCCTGGAAAGCAGTAACAGCATTATAAAGTGTCTTGCACTTAGTAATTTCATCTTCGACTATTACAACCGAGTATTCTTTTCTTATTCCATAAACGTAATGGTCAGGTCTTTCAGAATGAGGTTCGATAAAATGTATTTCTGTTTCATCATTTTTCAGGCGAGATCTTGTTGAGCCAATAAAAGGTATTTCCGCTATAGCAGCCACGGTATATGCAGGGATTAATCCTTGCTCTGCAAATCCAACAATATAATCAACCCCATCCAATTTCAGCTTTAATGCTAATGTCCTGGCTACTTCCTGCAACAATTGATGATCCAACGGTATCCCTCTTCCTGTGAATGGATTTATTATCACATAAGGTCTACTGCCTTTTGTTTCTCTTTCAACTATACGCAGAAGCGGTTTACTCATATTTAACAACCCCTATTAAAGGATATAATTATAACTCATTAATTAACTTTTCTTATATGTCAAGCAAACTCATCTGCTCAGCCTTTGTCTTTTTCTCCTTTGTATTTTTATGAATCCTCTCACCAACCTTATCTTCTGCCTCTAACTTCTTCATTATCTCTTTGCTGTTTTCAATAACCTCTTTTGGCAGCCCGGCTAATCTTGCAACTTCTATGCCATAACTCTTATCTGTTCCGCCTTCAATAATTTTGTGAAGGAAGACAATGCTGTCTTCTACTTCTTTGACTGCGATGTTATAGTTCTTAATGCCTTCATGCTGTTCAGATAATTTGTTCATCTGATGATAATGTGTTGCAAATAATGCTTTTGCCCTGATATTTTTGTGTATGTATTCTGCAACTGACCAGGCGATTGAGATGCCGTCATAGGTTGATGTGCCCCTGCCGATTTCATCAAGGATTATTAAGGATTTTTCTGTAGCATTATTAACAATATTAGCGGTCTCGTTCATCTCTACCATGAAGGTTGACTGACCATGGGTCAGGTCATCATAAGCTCCAACCCTTGTAAAGATTCTGTCAACAATTCCGATGGAAGCGGATTTTGCAGGGACAAAGCTACCTATTTGCGACATTAAGACAATGAGTGCAACCTGCCTCATAAATGATGACTTACCGCTCATGTTAGGCCCTGTGATAATCATGAACCTGCTCTTGTCATTAATGTTGCAGTCATTGGGCACAAATGGCTCATTGATCATACTTTCAATAACAGGATGCCTTCCTTCTTTAATAACAATTTCATTCTTATCATTGATAACTGGCTTAATATAATTGTTCTCTGCAGCAACATTAGCAAATGATAAAAGGGTATCAGTCTCTGCTATAACCTTTGAAACTGCTTGAATATCTTTTCCGCTTTTTGCAACATCTTTAAGAACCTGCTGGAATAATTCATATTCTAAGTCAAAGATTTTTTCTTCAGCGCCTAATACTCTGTTCTCCTGCTCTTTTAATTCTTCTGTTATAAACCTTTCAGAGTTTACCTGGGTTTGTTTTCTTATATAGTTCTGGGGAACTAAATGGAGGTTAGCTTTAGAGACCTCTATAAAGTATCCAAACACTTTGTTGTATCTTATCTTTAAAGATTTTATTCCAGTCTTTCTTTTTTCTTTTGTTTCAAGCTCTGCTATCCATGACTTGCCGTCTTTAGTAATTCCCCTTAACCTGTCAAGCTCTTCATTAAATCCTGCTTTTATTAGATTGCCTTCTCTTAATATTAACGCAGGCTCTTCTTTAATAGCTTTATCTATCAAACCAGAAACATTGGTTAGCTCAGCTGTATCTTTTATTTTGTTGAGTAAGGTGGTTTTACAGTCTTTTAGAAGAATCTTAATCTCAGGCACTAATCTTAATGAATTCTTAAGGGCAATCAGGTCGCGGGCATTAGCATTGCCATATGTTACCCTTCCGATCAGCCTTTCAATGTCATAGACAGCCTTTAGTTTTTCTTTCAGCTCCTCCCTCAGCAAAGGATTGTTGTAAAGCTCTTCAACCGCATTTAATCTTTGCTCAATCTTAGCTTTGTCTAACAAAGGGATCAGAAGCCATTTTCTCAACAGCCTTGAGCCCATTGATGTTATGCATTTATCAATCTCGCTAAGAACTGTGCAAGTTAAACCGCCATCCCTTATATTACTGGCCAGCTCAAGGTTTCTCTGCGTTGTTTTGTCAACCATCATGAAATTGTTTGTATAGTATGTCTTGATAGAATTGATATGCTCTAATTGTTTCTTTTGAGTCTCTTTAAGATAAGATATTAAGGCGCCAGCAGAGCTTATGCAAAGCTCCTTGTCCTCACAGTCAAATCCCTGGAGGTTTAGCACATTGAAATGCTCTTTTAGTGTCTGGTAAGCCTTTTCCTTCCAGAAGAACCTGTCATCAAATGTGTTTATAATAAATTCCTCTTTCTTAAGGGCTTTTACAAACTCAGCGTTTTCCAGGCTCAATGGTATTAAAATCTCTGAAGGGCTGAATTTGCTTAGTTCATTAATAAGGTTAGAGTAATCATCAAATTCAGAAGTTAAGAACTCTCCTGTGGAGATATCAGCCAAAGCAATCCCGTATTTATCAGCTTGCTTTGCAATGGCCATAAGGTAATTATTCTTTTTATCATCAAGAATGATAGATTCAACTACTGTGCCTGGTGTTATGATTCTTACAAGGTCTCTTTTCACAAGACCTTTTGCAAGCTTAGGATCCTCTACCTGCTCACAGATGGCAACTTTATAGCCTTTTTTGATTAGTTTTGCAACATAAGGCTCAATTGCATGGTAAGGTATACCTGCTAAGGGAGCTTTTGTGTCTCCTTTTCCTCTGGCAGTTAATGTTATTTCTAATTCTTTGGCAGCTGTCTTTGCATCCTCAAAGAACATCTCATAGAAATCCCCCATCCTGAACATTACTATGCAGTCTGGATGCTTGTTTTTGATTTGCATGTACTGCTGCATGCCTGGCGTTAGTTTCATGTTTCCCCCAATAAAAATGAAATTATAGGAAGTTTAAATAGGTTATGTTATTCTTATAAGGGTAATGGGGAATACTCTTTAAAAATAGTAAAAAGAAAAATTTAAATAAAGAAAGATATTTTCCCCTTCATTGACGACAGAGACGGTCTTGCTGATGGACATAAGGTAATAAAACCTAGTAAAAGAAAAGGTCTTACCAAAGGATTAAGGGAACATAAACAAAAAGTAGATTCTTTTATGAGACAGGAATTTGATAAATTTCTAGAAGGCGGATTATTTTATGGAAATTCTTTTAGAAATGCTTTTTCATCATTTTCAAGTTCAGGAAAGCCTTTTTCAGAAGATGAAGAAAAAATGTTCTTTTATGAGAATTTTCTCAATTATTTTAGAGAAAATATTATCGGTTCAATTTCAACTTCAGATATATTTCTTTCAGATGATGAAAAAACATTTCAATATTCTAAAGAAAATACAGTTGAAGTAGCAGCAGAATATGATATGCTAATTAATAAAAATATAACTTCTTTTGGAAAGGTTTATTATGCTGAAAGAGGAGGAAAATTTTGTGTTATTCTTCCGGCATTAAATAATTCATCAGACAGAGAATATTACTCAAGAAGGGCAAGGCAATTCTATAGGACTGCCTTTAGATTTTCAGAAAACATGATTAATGTTGCATTATACAAGTTTATGAGTAGAATTACACTGAATATGACTGATAGCCTGGAGAGGATATTAACAAATATAAAGAAAGATGGAGAAGTGACTTATGAAGATTATGGAAGAACTATTGCTCTTTATTGGACAGAAACTAACAAAGAAAAGAACAGAGAACATGCAAGAACCTTAATACAGTTTGCTGACAGATTAAATATTGATAGGGAGAACATACCTCTCAAGCCAGAGCATATGAAATATTTATAAAAACCCATCAATTACTTCAAATTATGGATATAGAATATTATGCCAAATTAAGGGATGATAAAGTTCCTATAGAAGACTTAGGGTTTAAAATGCTGAGTATGGTAATAATCCTTTATTCTTTATAAGAGACCAGGATGCTATAGAATATATTAAAGCTGGTGAAAAAATACATCTCTTAGTTGAAGGATATCAAGCTCAGAGAGTTCATGTGGTTAATTGTTAGATTTCTGTGCAAAAAGCTTTATCACTCCTTAGGGATTAAAATAGAAAGATTTATAAATGGAAAACCACCTAGTAAGCTTATGTCGCTTGAAAAACTAAGCTTTAAAGAGTATGTTAAGAAGGGCTGGAGTAGTGTAAAGAAGAAGGCGCTTCCAGTTGTATTAGCTGGAGGCATAACCTTGAGTATGATTGGATGTGATATTTTTGGTCTTAAACAGCAGGAGGAATATGATGAGCCAAAGAAGGTTGTGGCTATATTTGGGTCTGACTGGGAGAATGATCTAGAAAAGATAGCTATAGAATATGCAGAAGAGCATGGGCTTGATAAAGAAGATATAAAGGAAATGCTTATTGAATCATATCTGAATGCCTCTGTGCGTAATATGAATAAGAATGATTTGGAAGAATATCTTGAAAAAGATAATCATAATATTAATCCTTCTTTTAGCAGCATGACTTATAGGTATGAATGGAATGATTTTTTGGATAATATTTCTTTTGAAAATGATGATATCAATTATATTGTGGTAGATGACCCTGATGATGCTCTTGATATACTGAAAGATTCTTCAATTTCTGCTGGTTCAGATCTTGTTTATCTTATGTTTCATGGCTCGCCTTCCAGCTTTGGCATTGACTCTAAAAATAAGAAAAAAATGTCTTTAACGCTTTCAGAGGTTATGGAGTTTGCAGAATCGGATAAGGATGTTGTTCAGGAGAATCTGTCAAACGCAATTGTTTTTACCCCTGCATGCGCTTTGGCTTTTAGGTATGAAGATATAAATAATACGCTTGCGGAAGCGCTTGCTTATTTATCCAATAGGTCTGTTATTGTAAGTCAAATAACCGTAGATGGCGGATTGCCTAGTTTAGGATATTCCAGCGTAGGGGATAGAATAACATCCTTTCATTCTGATGTTACATTCTATGGGGCTTTTGAAGAGATACCTCCTGATAGTTTAAATGATATGGCAGAGATAAATGAAAGCTTAAAGGAAGGCGATAGTATCTCAGCTAAATTATACAACTGGGTTGAGGAGAATAATAATAGTTATATGTATTTTAAGTTTAATGAATTTGAGCAGGCAGCATATTTTATAAATATGCATGATATTGTTATTGACGATGAAATATATGATATATCTATAACAGCTTATGATTATCCTAACAGATGGTATGCTAAATTAGCCAGGCTTGAGCTTACTTTAAAACCAGAAATAGGCTCTGGATGGAAATATATAATTGATAAAGCATTAGATGGCACATATGAAAAGGTTTTTGGTTCTGAAGAGAAAACAGATGAAATTCTCCATGAAATATATGATATCTTAGTTAGCTAGAAAAAAGAAAAACTAAGATTTGAAGACAATGGTAGAGATGATTATTATCAAGGAGTAGTGATTTGGTAAAGTTTATAAAGAAAAACGTATTTATCTGCTGTAATTAACAGTTTAATGATGGCTTTTGAAAAATGAACCTCCCCGCACTAAAGTGCGGGGTATCATATTAAGCAAAGGAAGTAACTTTCCTTTGTTGTCCGCCAAAATTCCAATATCC
>NZBG01000019.1 GCA_002687795.1 Candidatus Woesearchaeota archaeon | reverse complement strand
CGCGCAACGAAAATTTTACAGCTCACGCTAACAAAATGTAAAAAATTGAGTGCGCGCGCCAATTTTCGTTGCGCACTCTTTTATAATCAAAAATGGTAGGAAAAACTTACGGAGGAAAGGGAGTAGCTGTGGACTACAACTTGGGCTAAAGCCCAAGGTATCCTTTAGATGTAATGAAGCTCTTAGCAATCTGCGGTTCACCAAGAAAGGGTAATACAGAGTTTATGCTAAATAAAGTTCTGGAAGGCGCTGGTGATGTTGACAAGGAGATAGTTCTGTTGAAGGATCTTGATATCGGGCATTGTACAGGATGTGATATTTGTTTTGGGACTGGAAAGCCATGCCCTATAGATGATGATATGAAAGAGTTATACAAAAAATTAGTAGAAGCGGAGATTATTGTTTTCGGCTCACCTAATTATTTTAAGAATGTTTCTGGATTAATGAAGAATTTTATTGACAGAACTAATGCTCTCTGTGATCCACCAGGTCTAAAAGGGAAAAAATCTGGGATTGTTTGTGTTGGCGGGCAGGATTTGACAAACACTCAATTTTGTGAGAATGTTTTAAAGGAGTTTTTAAAAGACCAACAAATGATATTTGTTGGAAGTGTCTTAGCTAAAGCTGATAAGCCTGAAGAGGTTAAAGAAAGCCCTGTAGTAATCGATGAGCTAAAGAAATTGGGAGAGAAGCTAGCACAATGAACCTGCCAACAAGAGAGGAATGTTTTGAGCTGTTAAAGGAGTATCATGTTCCTGAGAACGTGGTTGCTCATTGTGAGAAAGTTGCTAAGGTTGCTGTGTTCCTTGCAGAGAAATTAAAGGAAAAAGGAGCAGATGTTAATATTGAATTGGTTGAAGGGGCTTCATTATTGCATGACCTTGTGAGGATTTGCGATATTGTTGAGTTTGATAAGAGCAATTTTAAGAAGAATGGATTAGACATAACAGATGATGAGTTTATTGAAATGAAAAAGATAAGAAAAAAGTTTATTGGAAAGCATCATGCTGATTCCTGTCATGATATTCTTATTGAAGAATACCCAGAACTTGCTCTTGTCATAAAAAGGCATCGCTTTAGGTATATCCTAAATAAAGACCATAAACCTGAAACATGGGAACAAAAACTGGTATTTTATGCTGATAAAAGAGTAAAGCATGACAAAATAGTATCCTTAAAAGAACGGTTTGAAGACGGAAGAAAAAGAAACGCGCATCTGCTTAGTAAGGCTTCAAATAAACGTGAGCAGGAAGAGAAACAGATATTTGCGTTGGAAAAAGAAATATTTAATAAAATAGGATTGGAACCAAATTCATTAAACGCGCTAAATTAAAATGGAAAAGGACTACTACAAAATATTAGGAATCGATAAGGATGCTTCTAAGGAAGATATTAAGAAAGCCTATAAGAAGCTGGCTAAGAAGTTTCATCCTGATATTAATAAGGAGCCTGATGCTGCTGATAAGTTCAAGGAAGTGAATGAGGCTGCTTCTGTGCTGGGTGACAGCCAGAAGAAAGAACAGTATGACAGGTTTGGAACCACTGCTGATAAGTTTGGCGGAGCAGGAGGGTTTGATGCAAGGGATTTTGGGTCTGGAGGCTTTGATTTCAGCGGTTTTGATTTTGGAGATATTTTTGACCAGTTTTTCAGCGGAGGCAGGAGGAGAAGAAGAGGACCAATGCCTGGCGCTGATTTAAGGTATGATATGGAGATAACATTAGAAGATGCAGCTTTTGGCGCTACTAAGAATATTAATATACCAAGACTGGAACATTGCAGGAAGTGCAAGGGAACTGGCGCTAAGTCAAGTTCTGATGTTGTAACATGCCCTGAGTGCAATGGCAGCGGTTATATGAGAAGGACAACAAGGACGCCGTTTGGCATGATACAGCAGACAGGCGCCTGCTCAAAGTGCCATGGCGATGGCAAGTATATCAAGGAAACCTGCGCTGAGTGCGATGGCACAGGACTGGTTAAGGCTACAAGGAAGATTGAAGTGGAAATACCGGAAGGCGCTGATAACGGGACAAAGCTGAGAATAACTAGTGAAGGCGAGGCCGGAGAGAAGGGCGCTCCCAGCGGAGACCTGTATATTGTTCTGCATATAAAGGAGCATGAGGTTTTTGAGAGAGAGGAGGATGATATCAATGTTGAGGTTCCTATCAGCTTTGCTCAGGCTGCTTTGGGGACAGAGATAGAGGTTCCGACCCTTGACGGCAAGGCTAAGTTAAATATCCCCGCAGGAACGCAGACAAGCACAATCTTCAGGATGAAAGGCAAGGGCATACCTCATCTCCAGGGCTATGGAAATGGCTCAGAGAATGTTAAGGTCATTGTTAAAGTGCCTGAGAAGCTGTCAAAGAAACAAAAACAGCTGCTTAAGGAGTTTGATAAGGATAATAAGAAGAAAGGCGGGTTTAAGTTATTTTAATAAAATGGCTAAGAAAATCCTAAAGTGCCAGAACTGCGGAACATATACAATGAAAGGGAAATGCCCTGATTGCAAGGGCAAAGCTGTTAATATTATACCGGCTAAATTCTCTCCTGAGGATAAGTATGGGAAATATAGGAGAGCGGGTAAGCAGAAGGATTTAAAGGATAAAGGGTTATTGTGAGTTTGCGTCAAAACATATATAAATGAGTAGTGCATTTGAAGATAAAATGAGTGCTTGGAAAATAAACCAACTTATGGAAAATCCTGTATTGAGGAACCCTATTTTCATAGAAGGATTGCCGGGCATTGGAAATGTTGGCAAGGTTGCAGTAGATTTTATCATAGAAAAGCTGGAAGCTAAGGAATTGTGCGAGTTTTTTTCATATACAATGCCGCATTCAGTGTTTGTTAATGAGGAAAATCTTGTGGAGCTGCCATCTATCAAGCTGTATTACATTAAGGCAGCTAAGAATGACCTTTTATTGCTGACAGGGGATGTGCAGCCTACTGATGAGGTTAGCTCTTATGACTTTTCAGAGAAAATACTGGATATTGTTGAGTCTTTTAAGTGCAAGGAGATTGTTACTTTGGGGGGTATTGGCTTAGGGCAGATACCTAAGAAGCCTAAGGTGTATGCCACTGCAAATAACTCAAAGATTGTTAAGAAGTATAAGAAGCTGGCAAGCTTTAATGAGAACCTTTATGGCGTTGTCGGCCCGATTGTGGGGGTAACAGGCCTTTTGCTTGGCCTTGCTGATAAGAGGAAGATCGGGGCTATATCTTTCCTGGCTGAGACATATGGGCATCCTATGTATTTAGGGGTTAAGGGCGCAAGGGAGATATTGAAGATACTTGAAAAAAGGTTTGAGCTTGGGATTAATCTAAAGGATATTGATAAGGAGATTGACCAGTTAGAGTCTGACCTGCTTAAGAGATCTAAGGATATCAGCGATGTTTCAAAGCAGACTGCTATTAAGAAGCTGAAAGGCAAGCTTGGAACTGAAGTAGATTATATAGGTTAAGTTTTTAAGGGATTAAGCAATTATAGGGTTAAAAATGGATGAAGAGAAGCCAAATTTGTTTTTTAAGCTTAAGAGATTTGTTATAGAATGCAAAAGAGTTTTAAAGGTTACTAAGAAACCCTCTAATCTGGAGTTTAAGACTATTGTTAAGGTGAGCGGTTTAGGGATGATTATTATAGGGCTGATAGGGTTTATAGTGCAGATGGTAAAGCAGTTATTTTTTTAGCAGATAGGTATACTAAAAATGGCAGAAGAGAAAAAGACTGAAGAAAAGAAAACTGAAGAAGCAGGAGAAAAAACGCAGCATATATTTGCGTTGAGAACCACTGCTAACAGGGAAGACCAGGTCATGGATTTTGTTAGCTCTAATGCTGTTAAGAAGGGCCTTAATGTCTTTTCTATCATAAGGCCGCATGGCATGAGAGGATATATCTTTATTGAGGCTGCTGCATTACAGGATGCTGAGCAGGCTGCTTTTAATGTTCCTTATGCAAGAGGAGTTCTGACTAAAGAGATTGATTATAAAGAGATTGAGCATATGCTTGAGCAGGTTAAGATGGAAGTTAATATAAGGAAGAACGATATTGTTGAGATTATTTCAGGTCCTTTCAAGAGAGAGAATGCAAAGGTTACAAGGATTGACCAGACAAAGGGAGATGTTGTTGTTGAGTTATTGGAAGCGGCTGTTCCTATCCCTATCACTGTTAAGCTTGATTCTGTGAAGGTTATCAGGAGAGAAGATGATGAGGATGAGGAAGAAGCCGGGAATGAGAGATAGGTTTTTCTTTGGTAATTATAACAAATTATTTAAATATTCTCAGAATTCTAAATAGTTAATGGAAAACCTCCAAAACTATGAAAAAGCTGGCCAGATTGCAAGAGAAGTCTTAGAATATGGCAAATCTTTAATCAAGAAGGATGCTTCTTTATTAGATGTAACTAAAAAGGTTGAAGCTAAAATCTTTGAGTTAAATGCAAAGCCAGCATTCCCTGTGCAGATTTCAATGAATGATATTGCAGCGCATTATTGCGCAGAGCCTGATGATAAAACAGTTTTTTCTGATCAACTGGTTTCCTTGGATGTTGGTGTTCATGTTGATGGCTTTATTGGAGATAATGCATGCACTGTTGATTTGTCAGAGAAGAATAAAGAGCTTGTTGAGGCTTCAAGGAAAGCTTTGGATAATGCAATAAAGGTTATCCAGGTTGGAACTACTTTAAGTGAAATAGGCAAAACCATAGGAGAAACCATCGAGAGTTATGGGTTTAAGCCTGTGAGAAACCTTTCAGGGCATGGATTGGATGAGTATAATATACATTGCCCTCCAACAGTGCCTAATTTTGATACAAAGGATGAGACACAGTTAGAAAAAGGCCAGGCAATTGCTATTGAGCCGTTTGCAACAAACGGAATAGGATTAATACATGAGAAAGGTCTGCCTGATGTGTTTTCAATAACTGAAGCAAGATCTGTGAGGATAGAGTTTGTAAGGCAGATCCTTAACAGGATTGATAAGTTTAATGGTTTGCCTTTTGCTAAGAGATGGCTTTCTGAACAGTTTTCGTTGGCAAAAGTTAATCTTGCATTGAGTCAGTTTAAGAAGCTGGGTATATTGAAAGAGTATCCTCCATTGGTTGAGAAGAGTAATGGGCTTGTGAGCCAGGCTGAGCATAGTTTGTTGGTTGATGATAAGGTAAAGGTTTTGACTGAGATTTCTTGATTAAATACCACTAAAAGAGAATAACATTTATAAATAACAAAGCCTTATATCCTGATATGGAAGAAAAATCTTTAGATGAATACAGAGATTTACTTGATGCGCCTATAAAGAAATATCTAAGAGATTATCTAAAGGCATCTCTGGATATAAGCGAAATAATAGAAAAGTTAGACCCTTCTGATCTTGCATCTATAGACGATATGCTGCTCTCAACATTTCAGAAAATTGAGGGTTTAAGGTCCCTGGAATATAGAATCCAGAACGAGTTAAGCAAAGTAGGAGCTGACTATTTTGGGGATGGGTCGCAGGAAACTGATGAAATATTATGATACAGGAAACAGGCTCTAAGCCAGTCCAGATTATGGAATTTATTAAGAGGAGTTAAGCATGATTTAGGGAATTTACTGACAAACGGCCAGAATGCAATTGGAAGTTTGGTTCAGGATAAAATATTGGAAGCTGAGACTGAGATGTTATCGGAATTCAGGATTGATACAGAAAGTTATACGCCCTCCCAAAAAGAGAAAATTGAAACCAACAGCCAGGATATTGAAAGGCTGAAAAGCCAGTTCAAGACAACAGCAATAAAACAGGTTGCATATAGCTGTATAGATGAATTAAGGGATTATGAAGGTTTAGGACTTGAGATACCCAAAAAAGAATACAAGCTAAGCGAGCTAATCAGGGAGCTTAGACTTTTGTTTGATGATAAGAATAATGGAGCAGGAGAATACATAAAGGAACAGTTAGGAAAAGACTATTTGATGGGCCAAAAGGCGTTCTCACACCTGTTTAGGGTTTGGTTTAATATTTTGAGGAATAAAAAGCAGTTGGGTATCACTGAGGCCTATCTGGCGGTTAAAGAAAATCCAGTAAATGTCTGTTTTAGGTTATATGATAATTCAGGCACAATTATGCCGGAAGGCCTTCTGGGAAAGGAAACGGATATTGAAGCGCATGAGATGGCTTTGCACAGGCCTAATATTGATAAATATCATGAAGTTTCTATAAATTTAGAGCCTGATGAACCATGCATAACAATAAGGATCCAGGAACCAGATGAAAGTCCCCAGAAAAGAAAAGGAACCGGGATTGGCCTGCCTAAATCAAAAGAACTGGCAAAGACATACCTTAAAGGGGATTTAAGTTATAGAAATACTATAAGCCAGGAAAGGTATTCCGGAGTAATCTTCACTCTAAATGTGCTAAGAAACAATTTCTATACAAACACAAGAGCAGGCAGGCTGTTAAGCATGGAGGGTTAAACCTTCTCAACCCTAACCTTAGAAATCCTATGCCCTTCCCTTTCTTCAACCCTGAGCCTAAACTTCTTATAGCTGATTTCAGATCCCTGCTTTGGAATCCTGCCAATGCGGTGAAGGATAAAGCCGCTTAGTGTGCTGTAATGGTCGCTTTTTATCTTTAGGTTAAGCTTTTTGTTAACTTCAGCAATATCTGTTCTTCCTTCAGCAATCCAGGCATTCTTTTTTATTTTTCTTATGTTGGGAACATGCTTTTCGGTCTCGTCCTTGATCTCACCCACGATTTCCTCAAGCACATCTTCAAGGGTTACTATGCCTGTGAACGAGCCATGCTCATCAATAACAACCGCCATCTGCTCTTCCCGTTTCTGGAACTGCCTTAGCAGGCTGCTGATCCGCTTTGTTTCAGGGACAAAGTAAGGCTTTTTCATGATCTTAGAAACCTTAATGCTTCTGTTTCCTATGTATTTTATCATATCCTTAATGTAAACAATCCCCACAATGTTGTCTTTATGATGCTCGTATATTGGTATCCTTGAATAGTTTCTCGTCCGGCTGAGCTTAATTGCTTTTTGCACTGGCGATTGCGAACTTATCATTGCTATATCCGCTCTTGGCGTGAGAATCTTATTGGCATTTGTGTTGTCAAATTCAAACACATTGTTTATGAGATTCTTTTCAATCTTTCTTATTGAGCCTTCCTTTGCTGCATCTTTTACTATACCTTTTATCTCATCTTCAGTTATTACCTGCTCTGAGGCTGGTATGCCTGTGATTTTCATGAATTTGTTAAGGAACTTATCAATCAGGGTTAAAGATGGGGTGAACAGTATGCTCAGAGACCATATAGGCGCTGCTGAAATCTGAGATATCAACTCGCTATTCCTGACAGCTATTGATTTAGGAGTTATTTCGCCAAATATCAGGATAAGAAAGGTCATTATTCCTGTTGCGATTGCCACTGCATAGTTTTCAAAGATGCCTATTATAATAGCGGTTGTCATTGCTGATGCAGCAACATTGACAAGGTTATTGCCGATAAGGATTGTTGCGAGCATCCTCTGGGGGTTGTCTTTAAGTTTTTTTATAAACTCAGCGCCAAACATCTTTTTCTTGAGCATATATTCGACTTTTTGCTTTGGGATGCTTATTAAGGCAACCTCTGAGCCTGAAAAGAATGCTGAGAAGAATAACAAGAATACCAAGATGATAATATCTATAGTCCACCCCATTTTTTTAACCGGTATTGTTTATTTTTAACATGAATTTAACAGCCTTTTAATCTTTGGTATAGATTCTCCGGCTGCTATCTCCCCTGCAGCTATGCATTGCTGCACCTTATCAAACTCAGCCCTTCTTATGCCCTGAAAGCAGGGTTTTATTATAATATCAACAAAAGGGCTTTTTAGTTTTTCTTTTGTGAGCTGATTTTCCAGGATATCAAGGGATTTTATTGTATATTCCACTATTTTCGGCATTTTCCTTGTAGTAAGATAATCAACTATCTTTTTGGTGTCCAGCATTTTCCAGATGAAGCCTGGCACTCTTAATCTCTTTTTTTTAATGAAACTTTTTAGGTATCTTAGCTCTGTGCTTATGAACTTCTTCTCAAACACTTGAATAAGGCTGGATTCCTGCTCAATATTTGAGAGATCCCCTTGTATTACATCAAGGCTTAAATCAACAGCTATGACAATGTCAGCTCCCATTTCTTTGACAACATCAACAGGGATTGGGTCAACCAAAGCGCCGTCAACCAGCACATTATCATTCACAACTATAGGAGTAAACACCCCAGGAATAGACATTGATGCCCTGGCAGCCCTTGCAACGCTGCCTTTATTCAGGATAATCTTTTCTCCTCTGGTGATTTCAGTAACAATTAATGATAAAGGTATGGACAGCTCTTCAAAATTCTTATAACCAATTAGAGAGCCAATAAAATTTTCTATCTTCCTTCCTTTTAAGAAGCCTGTCTTGGGCACTGCAAAGTCAACCAACCTTCTCCATTTAGCTGTTTTTGCAATTTCTTCCAGCTCTTGGGCGTTTAAGCCTGATGCATAGCATGCGCTGATAATGCCACCCATGGACGTGGCAGCAATATAATCTACAGGTATCTTTTCTTTTTCCAGCACCTTAAGAATTCCTATATGAGCCAGGCCTCTTACTGAGCCAGCGCTTAATGCTAGACCTACCTTTCTAGACTTCTTTTTGCCTCTTTTTTTCATGTTATACCTAAAAATATTGGATGTTTATTAATCTTATTATTTTAGTTTCGAGCTTTTATATTTTTTTTCTTTATAAGGCTTTAATCTTATTATTTTGGTGTTTAGGCTGAATTCTTTGATTTTCTCTTTTAATTTATCAATGAAGTGTTCCTGGTCATAGCCTAAGCAGATTATGTCAGGCTTTATCTTCTTTATTATTGCGTATTTGTCTTTTAGGCTGCCTAGTAAGATATGTTCTGCAACATGCAGGCTTTTTAGCTTTTCCTGCCTCTTTTTTTCGTTATGCAAAGGGTTTTTTCCTTTTACCTGCTTTACAGTCTTATCTCTGGAGACTATTACTGTTAGTTTACCATGTTTCCTTGCCTGATTGAAGAAGTTGAGATGGCCAGGATGGATTATGTCAAATGTTCCGAATACGAGCACTTTTTGCATAGAAGAAGATAATTATGTTTCAAGCTTAAAATATTTTCCATTTTTAGAAAAACAATGCCGGAGGCGGTACTCTCAAATCCAAGGGCTTATCCCATCAGGATATTTGAAACCGTGACCTCTACGTAACCCAGTTAATGCATGAGTTAATCATTGACCTAAGTCTCATTGCTCAACTCATATGAGCGTAGCGCTCTAACCAGGCTGAGCTACTCCGGCAAAATAGTATATGATATGCTCAAACGCTATAAAAACTTAACTATTTGTTCTTTAAATTTGTCCATTTCCCCTTCTTCATATTCTTTTTGGGGCCATGTTTTCAGGCCGTCATCGTTAAACCTTGGCATTATATGCCAGTGCGCATGAAACACTAATTGCCCAGCTGCTTTGCCCACGTTCATTCCAATGTTATAGCCGTCTGCGTTAGTGGCTTTTTTAACTGCAATAGAAATCTTCTTGACAATTTCAATGAGATATTTTGAGAGCTCATCAGGCAGCTCTTCAAAGGTTTCATGGTGCTCTTTTGGTATTACCAATGCATGGCCTTTGTTGATAGGAGCAATGTCTAAGAAAGCCATTGCTTTCTCATCTTCATATATTTTAGAGCAGGGTATTTCTCCCTTTATTATTTTGCAGAATATACATTCTTCCATTTTACCACCCCAGTTTAATGGAAGAGAAAGGTTGTTTAAATATTTTAGGGTTAAGAGAGCAAAGCCTTTCATAGCAATAGAGTGAAAACAAATATCATAACTCTAAGTGGACTCTGTCACTTGAATTCTTATCTCTTCTGGGCATAAGTCCCTTGGATACCTTTCCATGGGAGTCACCCCTTGATCAATAAGCCTAATTGCTTCTTGCAGTGCACCTCTATGCAAAGAACCATTTCTTACACCATAATCTATATCATAATCACCGAAAGGAGCTATCTCTTAACTCATCTTCCTGTCAGCTGCTACCCTAAATGCGGCCTGTGTAAGTTCAGCTAGACAAACATCTTTAACAATATTATCCAAAATAATCTTTGTCATTCCATCTCTTTTGGCAATCTCAACATTATGGGGGAGCATTGCACTTCCAACTTCATGCATTATAGTATGGAAAGCTTGGGAAAAACCAAGCCCTTTTTTCACAAATACATAACATCCTAACTGCATTCCTGTAACATATTCTGGACTAACCTCATTACCATAATCTGCGCCATGCTCTGTGGCAAGCCTTATCATCTCTTCATCTCCCACAAACATGATATAAGCAAGATCAGAAAGCTCCCTTCCTGTAAATGACCTGTAGAAAGACTCGCACACCCCTCTCAACGATCCACCATATTGCTGGATAGTATTTAAAGTATCTCTCTTCATTCTCTCAATAGGGAGAAGCCCTTCAAACCTATTCATTTTCCAGAGCCTATATTGAACAGGCCTTATAATATCATAAGGAAAAAGCTTTTCAGTTGGCATACACGAGAGAATTATATTCTCTTTTAAAAAGATTATTGCTTTCGAGTCATATTTTTGACAAACAACCATCCAGCAACCAAACTAACCAGGCTAATCAAAAGCCCAACAATAAAACTCCCAGGCAGATAATAAAAGCTGACCATTTCGTCTTTTTCTGTTACTTCTGTTGCTATCAACCCATTATAGCCAAAAACCTTTTTATCTTTTACTTTCCAGCCAGGATGAAAGTTCTGGTTGATTACAAGAAGAGTAGGTTCTTCAACATCAACCTTAACCTTTAATTTGTTTGGAGAAAAGTAAACCTGCTCAGCAGTTTTGTTCAGCTCAGGATAGTATGCATCCCCTCTAAACTCTTCAACCAGTGTTCCATCATCAAAGAATGCTGGCATTACCTTTGTTGTAAGATGAATCCTTTCATAGCAGTTGGCAGTGCCAAGGTTCTGGAGGAAGTTAGGGTATTGGGAGACGTATTTGTCTGAAGAAAGAACTTGTATAAAATCTGGATAATCTTTGGTGTTAATCTTAACAGCTTCCTTTGGAAACATATTTTTGATGATAGGATAGTTTACAAGCAGAAGGTCTGTGAAGATGAAGATGATTATCAGCAATGGTATTAGTTTTGATAGGTTAAACTTTTTGTATCTGATATTTCTTTTTTCAAGTTTTGATAGTGTAAAGCCTGAGATAATAGCTAATAAGAATATAAAGGGCATAATAAACCTTGAAGGCCCATGAAGATTATCAAGATAAGGGAATTTCCTTAAGAGATTCCATAAAGGCAAAGTCTTACCAAAGGTGAGCATCAGGAGAACAATAGCAGTAACCTGCAAAGGCCAGAGCTTTTTGTAGTATAGGAAGCTAAGGATAAACAATAATAAAGGAATTATGCCAATATAAGCTCCATATTCATGCCATGCCCAGGGTATTTTTCCCATTAATCTATTAACAAGATATTCTTCATCGCTCTCATCATGCTGAAGACCAAACTCCTGCTCCATTACCCATGGCTCTTGTGTTCTGCCAAGGAGCGAGTCAAAGAATATGTTAGATGAATAATACTGTATATCTTCTGTGCCTGTGTCAGAGCCTTTCATAAAGCTATAAACCGGAATGACCTTAACCGCGCTTAGCAACAATGCAGCAACAACTATGAGGGCTAAGATCAGCAATGGCTTGAAAGCATTTTTCTTTACAGAGACTAACAAGGAATATATTCCTAGTATAATTATAATAAAATAGAAGGGGTATGTGCCCCCTCCCAATATCATTATTGTTAAGAACAAGGCTGATATAAAGCTGTATTTGATTTCTTTGAGGCCTTTAAGGTAAAATAAGAATATATAAGGAATGAAGGCCATTGGCATGTATATTGTATGCCCTACCAACATTCTGAGAGTGAACCATGAGCTGAAGATATAGATGATTGGCGGGAGGTAGGATGAGATTTTTCCCAGCTTAAAGTGTTTTGATATGAGGAACATTCCGTATAAGCCGATTATGAAGTGGAACAGTATTTCAAGCTTTAGGCCCTGCACTGTTCCAAACAGCATGACTAAGAGGTACATGGGTGATAGAAAGGCTGACTGGGGATTAGCTAACATTATATTTCCGCCGCAGTAATAAGGGTTCCATAAAGGGAATTGCTTAAACTCAAGGATTGTTCTCCTTGGCACAGCATTGTAGAAAAGGTGCTGGTCCCAGTCATGGACGCCCCAGTTGTTAAAGTTGGTGAAGATTGGGAATAGGAAGAGTAAAGATAGAATTACAAATATCAGTAAACCGCCTTTTTTGCTTTGGAATAGTTCTTTAAGGCTCATTTATTCTTGTTAATAGATACCCAATATAAAAATTTTAGGTTCTAATGAAGTTTTAAATAACACAAACCTTTTAAGTATCCAATTCCTTTAATCTAACATGACAAAGAAATACGACCTCCACATCCATTCAATCTATTCAAGGGACAGCAGCCTTAAGCCTGAAATCATCCTTAAGATAGCTAAGAAGAGAGGCCTTAATGGCATTGCTGTTACTGACCATGATTCCATTAAAGGAGGTGTTATGACTTCAAAGCTTAATAAGGATAAGGATTTTGAGGTCATAGTAGGTTCTGAGATAAAGACAAAGCATTGCGAGGTTTTGGGGTATTATCTTCAGGAGAAGATAAAATCAAAGGATCTTCTTGAGGTTTTGGATAAGATAAAGGAGCAGGGAGGGATTTCCGTTATTGCCCATCCTTTTACTATTATCCCAAGGCTGAATTTAAGGTATCCTCTTAGTGAGATTAAAGGGAAAGTGGATGGCTTAGAGGCTCTTAACGGCAGAGCGGTGTTTCCTTTTGAGAATAAAAAGGCGTTTGATGCTGCAAAGAAGTATAAGCTCGCAATGACCGGAAGCTCTGATTCGCATTCCAGGATTGAGGTGGGAAGAGCGTTTACACTTTTTAATGGCGAGCTAAGAACTGCGATTGCTAAAAGGAAAACAAGGGCTGAGGGCTTGATACGTTATTCAAAGATTGGAAGAATATGGACGCTTCATTATAAATTATATAGGCTCTTTTTTTAGTAATTCGCTGTTAAGGTTTGCTGCCTTGCTTTTGAGCCATATATCAAGGGATTTATTATCATGCCATCCTTGGCAGCTATTGCCTGGCATTTGGTTTGTTTCTGGATTTCTCTTGCTTCCTGGATAGGGTCAGCTTCAAGCATTTTCTTGCTGAAATGCTGGATTATTACAAGCTTTGGCTCCACCTTTTCTGCTATCTTTATTGCATCCGCTGTGTTCAGGTTGCCTGCTACAGGCTCATTGTTCGGAGAATGGACATTAAGAATCAGGATATTAGCGCCTTTGTATTCTTCAATAAGTCTGGGTGAGTATTCAGTGTCAGAAGAGTATACTAATACAAAGTAAGGGGTTGCAAGCCTGAACCCTACTGTGGATGGCTCTGTGTGTTTTGTGTATAAGGCCTTGATTTCAATCTCGTTGACAGCTGCTCTTTGCCCGGGCTCTATAACTATTACTTTTTCAAGGCAGTTTCTATGGAATTTTGTGAGATAAGGATGATGCTCTTCAGAGCCGTTGATTACACTGTTGTTAGAGATTAACACGCCATGTTTGTCTAATCCTGAGTAGGTCATTGCATCAATTACAGCGTTTACATCATTGCAGTGTGTTATATGGGAATGGCTGATTAGGAGAGATGTGTTTGCTCTTGTGTTTATGTTGTTTTGCGCTGCCCTTACAATAGCTCCCGGGCCGGGGTCTATATGGAACTGGTTGTCTTCAATCTGAAGTATTATGCCGCCTGTTGCTCTTAGCTGTTTGCCTCTGGCAAATTTGCCTGTGCCTGTTCCAAGAAAGATTATATTATGGCCAAAGTCAGCTTTCGCTAACTTTTCTTTATTTTCATCCCCCATAATTAAAGGGAAGTTATTGCTTCTTTTATATTTT
>NZBG01000018.1 GCA_002687795.1 Candidatus Woesearchaeota archaeon | reverse complement strand
CTAATCATTCCTGTCTTTTACCTGTATCATATAGGCCACTCAATACTTATATCCAAATACAAATACCATCTCTCAAAACTATTTGCTGTTCTTGTTGTTCTTCTCTGCATTATCTTTGCATACCTCCTAAAGAATCTAGGAAGGCTTGGTATCATTATAAGCTACTCTCTAAGCTATCTCATTGTTGCTGCTATAGTCCTGTACATAACAAGAAAGAAAATATCACAAATGCTCCTGAGACTTAGGCTAAGATTCTCAGCATTAGCAGAATACTCAAAAAAGGCTGTATTTGTCTCTTTATTAACAATATCATTTACCTTCCTCTACTGGACAGACTCAATCATCCTTGGCATATTATCAAGCTTTGAAAACGTTGCAAAATACAATATAGCAGGTCATATGTCCAATATAATAACAATAATACCAATATCCCTGTCGTTATTCCTCTTAAACAGAAGCGCAGAATACGATCAAAATCCAGAGCATAAGAAATGGAGCTTTGGCGTTCTAAACAGGAACCTTAGAATCTCTTTTGCATTTACCCTGCTCTTAGCGGTTATAATCAACTCCCTCCTTTTCCCCCTTATAAGCACATTCTTCCCAAAATATATAGGAATTGAGGTGTTTGTGATGATCTTATCTACTGGCTTAGTATTCTACTCTATTTATAACCTAATTTACGTGTATCTAACAGGCAAGTTAAAGCCTGAAAAGGCCTTTCTCCCCATTATAACAGCAGCTATTCTTAACATAGTTTTAGACATAATACTAATCCCTATAGCAGGCTTATATGGCATTGTAATAGCAACCTTGATAGCCCATTTTATAGCCTTTGCATGGCTTGTTAAAAAGATGGATTTAACAAAATATTACTATATTTACCTTCTTATACCTTTCATCCCCCTAAGCTATTATTTAAGGGCTTATGGGCTCATATTATTGGTTATTATACTGCCCTTATTATTCTGCTTTAGGCTTATTGAGAAAGGGGATATAGTGGCTATTTCTGAGGCGCTTGAGAAGCATTAAAACCGAAAGGTTTATATACTACCTTTAAGTGATAACTCCTAAGAGGTTAAAACAATGAGTGATCAAGAAATAACATCAGTGTTAAATGAGCAAGAAGAGGCAGCCTTAGCTGACCCTGACTTTTTGAAGAAAACTAGTCCTAGCAATATCCTTGACGATGAAGAAAGGAAAGCTCTTTTAAAAGATTATATGACAGAGAAAAGATACCTAAGGGACCAAATAAAATCAGTAAAAACTACTTATAAAAGAATACTCGAAGGCCTTAGAGATTTAATTGGAGTTGAAGAGAGAGACTCCTTGAAAGATAAAATAATGGTATCTTGGTGTGCGGTTCTGAATGTAACAGATGAAATCGCCGGGAGAGTTGCATTACTGGATAGTTCACGTAGTTATGGTTCATTAGATAGAACTGTTAGAAAGATAGGAAAAGGCTTTAATGAGCTTTACACAGAAGTATGCGCAGAGAATCAAGCAACAAAATAAAAGAAACAACAAAGGTGGATAAAATGAGCGAACAAAAAAACAATGGAAATGTATCAATAGACGGTCTTTTAGCTAGAATATCAGATTTAGATCAAAGAGGAATAGATGTTTCAGGCTACTCAAGCTTCTTACAGGGATTTGACCCTGCTAATCATAGTGATCCAGATAAAGTATTGGGTCGCGTTTACAGGAAATTAGATGAAATCTCAAAAGCAGCAGAACATGAGTTATATTTTATAGAAGATAGAACTGTATTAGAAGATACTTTAAGCGGAAAAAAGGATGAAAATCCTGCAGAAACTGCAAGATACAATGAATTGCAGAGAAAAGCCAATGAATTACAGAGGTATTCAATACTGAAAAGGATGAAGACCAGGCTTATAAGCGCAGATATGCAGAACATAGATAATGCAGAAGTTGCAATACAGGAAAAAGGTGAAGAAGGTTTTAGGAAACTTAGGTACGACATAGCTGATTTTATCAGCGAAGTGGGTTCTACCATGGAAAGTTGTATGGATTATACCCTTGATACTGCCTGGTATGTAAGAGAAGTTATTGAAGATGATGAAACAAGAGAAAACTTTGTTGAATCTCTCAGGAGAATAAACAAATCCTATGCAGCCCTAAACGATTCTCTATTGAATGCTATTACACCAATAGGAAAAAGATTAGGAATAGCTACAAGAGAGGATGTTGATGAGATAGTAAGCGAATATGCAGAAAATAAAGCAGAAGCTGATGAATATAAGACCACAGGAACAGATATTGATTCAGAAATGGATTCTTTGGTAGAAGATTATAGGCCATTCCTGGGCTCTCTAAGCGAACATGCAGAAGAATATCAAGGAGAACAAACTGAAGGGATTCTTACAGGAGCAGAAGTGGATTCTTTGCTGCCAGAAGGATATAAAACAGAGAATGACATTCCTGAATTAGAACCTGTTGGAGAAGGGCCAGGAAAAGCTTCTGGTATAGAATATCCGCTGACTGAAGAACCAATCCCTCTAATTAGAGGTCAAAGTGAAGAAGAAGAGCTTACACAGGGAGATATAGATGCTCTGTTGGGACTGATAAGCGAAGATAATAGTTCTGCTGGACCAGAGCCTGCTGGAGAAGAGCCAGGAGAAGCTTCTGGTGTAGAATATCCACTGGCTGGAGAACCATCCTCCCCAATTACAGATCAAAGTGGAAATCAGGGGGCGGATGATAGATATTCTCGGCTTGAAGGGTTATATAGAGATACATTAACAGAAATACAGGGTATAAGAGAACAAGCAGAACTCGACAGACAAGGATATTCTAATAGAATATCAGAGCTTGAAGGAAGGCTTGATGGAGAAATTGGAGAGCTTAGGCAGGCAGTAGAAGAAAGCAGGTATCCAGAAAGGCCTATCACAGATATTCCTATCCCAGAAATCCAAGTTCTGGATGAAAGCCAGTTATTCCCAAGAGAAGGAGAGCCAGCTGAAGAAGAAGCCACAGCCATGAATGAATTAAGATGTTATTTAAAAAAGTCAGAGTCAGGAGAGGATAGTGTTGAGTCTCATTGGAATAGAGTAAGAAAGTTTGGTGCTGGTGTGGTTCCACACAGCAACAACTATGTTAGAGGAATGATATCTGTCTTAACAGATTTATTAACAAAAGGAGCCCTGGAAGTTGCCGGATTACCTCAAGATGATCCAATGAGGGAAAGGTTGCAAAGTTATCAAACCAGCGTTCAAGAAATAGCAGGTTCTATCAGACATATGGATAATTAGTTTATTTGAATTATTATTTAAGGCTTAAGTTCTAATCTTTTCTCCAGCGCATCTGCTGACTTTAGGTCAAGCAAAAGCTGGGGATCTGCTTTATCTTTTATCCATTTAATAATAGGCCCAATATGAGACACTTCTCTTTCCAATTCTCTCCTGAGAACCTTTAGATTTTCGATTGCAGTCACTATCCTGTCTGCTTGGGGTGTGGTTTCTCTTAAGGAGGTTCTAACCCCATTCAACCCATTGATAAAATCCCTGGACTTCTTTTCAAGGTCATCTGTATAATCCTTAATAACCTTCATATACCTCTTTTTATATCTTGATAACGCCACAATTTGTTTTATATAATCATCCAGTTTATCTTGATTATGTTGGGCATTTGCACCCATACCACTCCCAAACTTATAAGAGCTACCGCCCTTGGGAAAGTGAGCATGAGGATTGCTTGGGTCCGTAAGCATATGATTAATGAGATTTTTAATATATTTTTCCTCCCTATCCATGAAATCTGCCCCTCCCATTTCAAGGCGTATCTCCTTATCAAGTTTCTTCTCCATCTTTCTGCCAAAGCTGACCAGCCTATGCTCTTTATTAGCCCGGGCTATCAAAGCAGAAACCTTTTTCAGCAATGAGCCTAACAGCCTCTTCCCTGCATCTGTATTAATATCTTCCTTGGGAGGAATAGCCTTGATTATAGCATTAAGAGACTGTATCCAGCTGAGAGTTCCGCTCTCAATATCAGTTTCCATTTGCTCTAAGGTATCCAGGCTTCTCTTTTCTTTCTTCAACAGTTTCTCATCAACCTCAGTCTCATGCTCCATCTTTTTGGTTTCAAGCGACTCCTTCTTTCTTTCTACTCTGCTCCTATCTGCTTTATTACTCCATTTTTCTGCAACAGCTCCAGGTCCTCCTACGATAGTGCCCCAGGCAGCTCTGATTACAAAGAAAAGCCCTACTATCGCCAATATAACACCCGCAAAACTAGATATCTTAATTAATGTAATCACCCATCTAACAACACGGGTGGAAAATATCATCAACAAAGCTAAAATAAAAGCAACCCCTTTGCCAATCTTCTCATTATTTTTAAAAAGAGGCACAAAAGAGGCAGCAGCTACAAAGATAAAATAAAGAAGCATGAAAACAGCTATCACACCCCATATAGGAAGTGTTTCAGTAAAAGTTCCGTTAAGTCCTATCTGGGGCAGGTCCATCTCAGTTCCTAGAATCCTCCCAACCTCCTCAAAAACATCCTCAATAGCATAAGCAGAAGGGACAATAATACCTCCTACCAGAAATATCAACAGCACACTAAGCTTTTTATTCATCAAAATTAACACCTTTTTAACTATTAAACACTAACCTAGAAAAGCTTATATTTAAAGGTTTCTTTTCACAGATTCCACAAGCAAAATTTAATCCTCTCCCAGAAAAAACATTACCAAAGAACTTTTTGCAAAAAAGTTCTTTTTCACCTTTGAAAGATTAACCAAAAGAAGCAGTTAAAATTAACAAAAAATAGAAAATATAATAAACAACAAGATAAATTCAGTTAGTATTAAAATGCTGCTCGGAATACAAATAATCGGAATCTTGTTCGGTCTATTCATGCTCTACTTATCCTTTGTAAACTATAAAAGAAAAGAATTCACAATAAAAGAGTTCTCATTCTGGCTGATACTATGGCTCTTATTTATCACTGTAACCCTAATCCCAGGCTTACTGGACTTCTTTGTGCAAAACCTAAAGCTATACAGGACAATGGACCTCTTCATAATCCTTGGCTTCATGTTCTTAATAGGAGCAGTATTCTATACTTACACAATTGTAAGAAGAAACCAGAAGAAGATGGAAGACATTGTCAGGAAGATGGCTGTGGAAAAGGCTGAAAAAAAGCCCTAAACAACCCTCTTAAACTTCCTCTCTAACTCAGGCAAAGAAATGCTGATAGCAGTTGGCCTTCCATGGGGGCATGTGAAAGGCTGCTCAGTCTTATCAAGCTCTTCAATAAGCTTCTCCATCAAAGGCACTGTCATCTCCTCCCCAGCCTTAATCGACTTTCTGCATGCAAACCTGATGATTTTCTTCTCCTTTTCAGCATCAATAACAGAGCCAATACCAGAAAGCTCATGAACCATATCAAACAACAGCCCTGCATTAACATCCCCAAAAACAGAAGGAGTTGCCCTTAAAATAAAAGAGCTTGCCCCATAACTCTCAACAACAAACCCAATCCTGTTAAGAAACTCCAGATTCCCTTTCAACACTTCTGCCTCAGCAGCATTAAAATTAACAACTCTTGGCTTAACCAGGCTCTGGCTCCTAACAGCCTTCTTCTTATACTCATTCATAAACCTTTCATAATTAATCCTTTCCTGGGCAGCATGCTGGTCAACAATAAGAAGCCCCTTATTATTCTCAGCCAGAATATATGTCTTGCTGACCTGCCCCAGCAAAAGGAAAGGCCCTATCCTCTCCTTAGCCTCACCGGCAGCCCCCACAGCAGCCCTCTCCGCAACCTTCTTCTTAACAGCCTCATCCTTAACAGCAAGAACGCTCTGCTTATCAGTCTGCAGTGGATACTTCCTCACAGTATTATACCCTCTGTCATCAAGCCTTGCATCAGGAATCAGCTCATTGCTATAAAGGCTGTCCCTCACAGCATCAAAGATTTCCTTATAAAGCCTCTCCTCATCAAAAACCTTAACGATCCTCTTAGAAGGATGCACATTAACATCAACAGAATCAGGATTAAGCTTGATATTAAGCACAGCCACAGGATGCCTGTCAATATGCAATAAAGTATGGTATGCATCATACACAGCATTACTAACCACCTTGCTCTTAATCGGCCTGTTATTAATATAAAAATTCTGCTGCTGCCTGTCATTCCTTGTCAAAGCAGGCTTGCTTATATGCCCATAAACCCTAACATAATTTGACTTATAAAACACCTTCACAAGGTTCTTCGCAATATCCTTTCCATAGATGCTAACAATATTATCAAAAAGGCTGGTAGTCTTCTGCGAAGAAAAAACAATCTTATCATTATGAACAAGCTTAAAAAAAACACCCTTATTAATAAGAGCATACCTCATCACAACATCCATCATATAGCCAAACTCAGTCTGTATTGGCTTCATAAACTTCTTCCTTGCAGGGATATTGCCGAACAGATCCTTAACCTCAACAATTGTGCCATTAGAACAGCCTATATCATTCACCTTAACTTCCCCATTCTCAACCTTAACAATGCTACCCTCCATATCCTTATGAGTCTTAGTAATAAGGCTAAAATCAGAAACAGATGAAATGCTTGACAAAGCCTCTCCCCTGAACCCAAGCGAACCTATAAAAAAAAGGTCGCCAACATTCTTTATCTTGCTTGTAGCATGTCTCTCAACGCAAAGCTTCGCATCCTCTCTCTCCATGCCCTCTCCATTATCAGTAACCCTGATAAGGCTCTTACCCCCATCCTTAACCTCAACAATGATTTCATCAGCACTGGCATCTATGCTATTCTCAACCAATTCCTTAACAACAGACGCAGGCCTCTCAACTACTTCACCTGCGGCTATCTTATTGATAAGGTTATCATCCAGAACATTGATTTTAGGCATTTTCCTCCCAAAAATAAAGAATTAATAGGATTACTTAAAGTTTATTGAAAAAAAGTTGAGAAAAGTATGGTTTTATTATTAAAGCTTTAAAGCCATATCCATTTCTGCTCTTTAAGCTCTTTCTCTCAAATATAATTTACATTCTTTATCAGGCCATCTTGAATCCAAATCCCAATCCCATCCCTGTTCGTTTAAAAACTCAGCTAACCTATCATTCAAAGGATGGCAATAAATTTTACATGCACCATATTGGCGGCTAATATCCATCATAAAGTTATATGCTCTTCTAAAATTAAAAGGATTAGACTTTCTTCTTGTAACCACACTATCAAAATATACAGATTTTTGGTCATCCCCATTAAAAAATTGCAATATTAGGCGCAAGTCTATGCCTCTTGGGAGTATTCTTGTTCTTCTCCGAAGTGCTTCAACCATCCAGCTTAATAAATAATATCTTGCTGTTGAAAAAGTCAGATTATTCTCATTATCAATCTGGATAAAGCCACCATTATGGTCGCCTATTATTTCCTCAATATTCTGGTTATCATTTTCACCCATCTTGATTCATGAGAATTCATAGGGCTACTTAAAGTTTATTGAAAAAGAAGGTAAATTGAAATACACTAAACAAACTCATCCCAGCTCTTAACCTCAATCTCCTCCAGCTTCTTCTCGCTCAGCGCATTAATCAAAAGCCTTGTATTCTGGAGGTTGGTAAGCAAAGGAACATCAAAATCCACTGCAGCCCTTCTAATAAGATAATCATTAGTCAGCTCTTCCTTCTCAAAACTCTTAGGGATATTAACAACCATATCAATCTTACCATCTTTAATAGAATCCACCACATTCGGCTTCTTCTCCTCAAGAGGCCAATACAAAACCTCAGTATCAACATCATTCTCCTTCAAGAAATCCGCTGTGCCTTTAGTAGCATACAATTTGTAACCAATCTCCTTAAGCTTCTTAACACTCTTTAATAAATAAGCCTTATCCTCAATAGGCCCTGTTGAAAGCAAGATACTTTTCTTAGGCACCTTAAAACCAACCGAAAGCAATGAAAGCAAAAAAGCCTCTCTCACATCATTGCCAATACAAGCAACCTCTCCAGTGGACGCCATCTCCACAGAAAGCGTAGGATCAGCCCCCTTCAGCCTTGAAAAAGAAAACTGGGGCGCCTTAACCCCAACATAATCAAGCTCAAAATGCGACTTATCAACCTTCTCAACCCTCTCTCCCATAATAGCCTTTGTCGCCAGCTCAATAAAGTTTGTCTTAAAAACCTTAGAAACAAAAGGAAAAGACCTTGAAGCCCTTAAATTGCACTCAATCACCTTTACCCTATTCTCCTTAGCAAGGAACTGTATATTGAAAGGCCCTGTTATCTTAAGATGCTCAGCAACCTCTCTTGCAATCCTCTTAATCTTTCTTATTGTCTCATGGTATGTCTTCTGAGGCGGCAAAGCCATGGTTGCATCACCGCTATGAACACCAGCATTCTCAACATGCTCTGAGATTGCATAAACAAGTATTTCACCTTTGTTTGCAACAGCATCCACCTCTATCTCCTTCGCTCCCATTATGAACTTGCTTATAACAACAGGATGTTCTTTATTGACCTCTGAAGCCTTAAGAAGAAACTCTTCCATATCATGCTCATTAAAAACAACGCTCATAGCAGCCCCGCTCAAAACATAGCTGGGTCTTATCAGCATAGGATATCCCGCCTTATTCGCAAACTGCTTTGCCTCCTCAATATTAGTTAACTCCTTCCACTCAGGCTGCTCAATCCCCAGCTCATCCAAAAGCTTTGAAAACTTATGCCTGTCCTCTGCATTATCAATAGAAACCGGGCTTGTCCCAAGCACCTTTATATTAGTATCATGAAACCTCATAGCAAGGTTATTAGGGATCTGCCCGCCAACAGAAATAATAATCCCCAAAGGATTCTCCTTCTCATAAATATCCGTTACCCTTTCATATGTAAGCTCATCAAAATATAACTTATCGCATGTATCATAATCAGTGCTCACAGTCTCCGGGTTATAATTGATCATAATAGTAGAATGCCCCATCTCTCTTAAAGCAATAACAGTATTAACGCAGCACCAGTCAAATTCCACTGAAGAACCTATCCTATAAGCTCCCCCTCCTAACACAACAACCTGTTTTTCCTGTTTGAACCTTACATCATCCTCTGAACCATTATACGTCAGATAAAGATAATTAGTCTTAGCAGGAAACTCCCCTGCCAATGTATCTATCTGCTTAACACTAGGCAAAATTCCCATATCTTTCCTAAGAGACCTTATTGACAATTCATCAGTATCAAGCAGCTTAGCAACCTGAACATCAGAAAAACCATTCTGCTTTGCTTCAAGAACTAAATCTTTAGGTATTGTATCGGGCTTATAGCTTTTTACCTGTTCTTCCGTCTCAACAATATTCTTAATCTTATACAAAAACCATTTATCTATCTTTGAAAGCTCATATATCTTCTCAATTGAAAACCCTTTCTTAATTGCCTCAGCAACAGCAAACACTCTTTGGTCAGTGGGGTTCTTAAGCTCATTCTCAAGATTATTGAGGCTTATATCATTCACTGTAATCCCATTCATTCCAATGTTTAACATCCTTATAGCCTTCTGAAGAACCTCCTCAAACTTTCTCCCAATCGCCATTATCTCTCCCACACTCTTCATCTCCGTTCCTATCTCCTTCTTGACTCTCCTGAACTTCTGTAGATCCCATCTGGGGATCTTAACAACAATATAATCCAAAGCCGGCTCAAAACATGCCATAGTCTTCTTAGTGATCTGGTTCTGTAGCTCAGTTAACGAATATCCCAAAGCAAGCTTTGCAGCAATGAAAGCAAGAGGATAGCCTGTTGCCTTTGACGCCAAAGCAGACGACCTTGACAGCCTCGCATTCACCTCAATTATCCTATAATCCTCTGACTTAGAGTCAAGCGCAAACTGAACATTGCATTCCCCCACAATGCCTAAATGCCTTATCAGCCTTATAGAAATATCCCTCAGCTTATGATACTCAGAATTTGTCAAAGTTTGTGATGGCGCAACGACAATACTCTCTCCTGTATGAATCCCCATGGGATCAAAGTTTTCCATGTTACAAACTGTAATGCAATTATTATAACTATCTCTCACAACCTCATACTCCACCTCTTTCCAGCCTTCAAGATACTCTTCCACTAAAATCTGGGGAGCAAATGAAAAGGCTTTCCTTCCTCTATCAGTAAGCTCTTCCTCTGAATAGCAAACCCCAGAGCCAAGGCCCCCAAGTGCATATGCAATCCTTACCATCACAGGATAACCAAGTTTCTTTGCAGCGCTTATTGACTCTTCCACAGAACTCACAGACATACTCTTTGGGGTCTTTAAGCTAATCTCCGTTAGTTTTTTCTTGAAAAGGTCCCTATCCTCAGTGTTCTCAATTGTCTCTACCTGAGTTCCAAGAACCTTTACATTATACTTCTCAAGAATTCCTTTTTTCTCAAGCTCTACCCCAGCATTCAAAGCTGTCTGGCCGCCAAAAGCAAGCAGAACTCCGTCAGGCTTTTCCTTCTTAATGATCTTCTCAACAAAAAACGCATTAACTGGATAAAAATATATCTTATCAGCCATACCCTCTGATGTCTGGATAGTTGCAATGTTAGGATTAATCAACACAGTTTTTATTCCTTCCTCTTTGAGAGCCTTTAAACACTGTGAACCTGAATAATCAAACTCACCAGCCTGGCCTATTTTGAAATTGCTTAGATTAGAAACCTAATCTAATTTGCACCGCTGCCAAGCACAAGAACTTTATTTGGTTTATTCTTCACTTCAATTTTCCTCCATATTTATTCTTAATATTATCAAATCTTACAAGTAAGTCTGGATTATCTTTAATGAAATCTCTTATCTTATTTGGGCCAACAAAAGTGACTTTATTAGATAATATCCCAAAAGGCTTCCCAAACAAATACCATATTTCTAACCTTTTGCAATATGGTAAATATTTTTTTATATCTTTTTTTACAGAATTTTCTGAACAATTAATCTTAATCTCTATTATTTTTTCATTTGAGGGGATATAAATATCAGGATAACCCACTTTTTTAATATATTTTTTCTTCTCATAATTTATTTTATTATTAGATAGAAAATCAAATATTAAATCTTCCCACTCTCTCCAAGTTTTATCATCCTCTAATATATCTGGATTTGGAACAAGTTCTGCTGAAATCAAAGCCTCTGACCAAGAAGAGAAATAAGTTTCAGCAGCATTTATTAAATCATATTTCTTCATTGCTGCTAGTTCTGTCCTCCTAGGTGTTCTTCCTAAATAATTCTGTATCTCTTTAAGTTCATCAATTATCTTTGATTGAGACCATTTATTCATCTCTAAGATAAATTCTAGACCAGCAGCTTTTAAGAAGTTGTTATACGTAGAAAAAAACTTCAGACCAGAATTCAAAAGATTATATTTATTATTTTCTTTTAATTCTCTAATACTCGGTGTATGTCCAATCTCTTTTGAAAACTTCTTCAATTCGTATATTGTTTCTTCTTTTGTCCAATCTGTTTTTTTATTTGGTTTAAGATCCGCTGCATTTAAAGCTTTGTTCCAGCTTCCAAAATGCCTTGTAGCTGCCTTTTCTAAATCATTTCTTTTTAAATCCCTTAATTTTTGTCTAGTAGGTACAAAACCCAAGTTATTCTTTATTTCTATCAGTTCGTTTATTATCTCTTTTTTGTCCCATCCTTTTTGTATTGGTCTAAAACCTGCTGCTTCTACGGTCTTTCTCCAACCACCAAAATGTTTTACAGCTTCGAACAACAGATCATTCCTCTTGATATTTCTAAGGAAACTATAATTTAAATATCTTTTATCTTCTTTTGATAGTCTTTTTATCTCAAGGATTAATTCTTCTTTTGTTCTTATCCTTAGTCTTCTAATCATTTTAACATTTCCTTTTTTATTTGATCTTTGTTTATTATTCATAATAAAACCCCTTTTTTCTGGAATAATAAATTTCAATAAATCAAAATAAAAATGAGGTTTAAATGTATCTAAGACTAAAGAATTACTATTTATAAATCCTATGTGTGGTTGTCCAGTGACCAGTGGGTTTTTAATCATTTACTATACTCCTCTAAATACTTCTTAAATATCTCAACAGAATCAGGACAGAATTTCTCCATTTTCATTAACTCTTTAAGTTCATCCAAAGGCATGAATCTTCCTGATTCAATCTCTTCTTTTTGGAATATAACAGGACCATCATAAACTAATCTATACGCCTGAATAAAAACTCTGGCCATCTCTCCATCATACTTAAATTTGAACAAAGCTTCTAACTCAACATCTTTAGCTCCTATCTCTTCCTCAATTTCCCTTACTGCATTATCTTCATAACTTTCTCCAAAAGCCACAGTCCCCCCGTTTACAAGATCATAATAGCCAGGGAATGAATCTTTGGTCTTAGTTCTCTTATGAACAAGGATTTCTCCTTTGGAATTAAAAACAAATATTGAAGTGCCTCTGTGCATTAGATTCTCTGCTCTCATCCTGCTCCTTGCAACCTTCTCAATAACATTATCCTCCTCATCCACATGATAAACATACTCTTCAGTCATCTTATCACCCCAATAAACTTATCAAACAAAAAATTTGTATCAACAGGACCAGGGAAATGCTCAGGATGGAACTGAATTGAAAAGAAAGGCTTAGTCTTATGCCTTATCCCTTCATTCGTGTCATCATTAAGATTAACAAACCAGGGTTCCCATTCATCAGGCAATGTCTTAGTATCAGCTGCAAACCCATGATTCTGAGAAGTAATATAACACTTCTTTGTGCCAACCTCTACACATGGCTGGTTCTGGCTTCTATGGCCATACTTCAGCTTATAAGTATCAGCCCCTGCTGCTAATGCCAGCAACTGGTTCCCAAGGCATATGCCAAACGTTGGAATATCTTTCTCAATACACCTTTTAATATTATTTATTGTCTCCTTGCACATCTTAGGGTCTCCAGGGCCATTGGAAACCAGAACACCGTCAAACTCAAGTGAATGAAAATCATAATCCCAAGGCACTCTTATCACACAACAGTTCCTTTTAACAAGGCTCCTTATAATATTATTCTTAGCTCCGCAATCCACTAACACAATTCTTTTATCCCCCTCCTTATTATACGTTATTGGCTCTTTAATCGAAACCTCGCTAACCAGGTTTCTCTTATTTGGATCCTCCAGTTCAATATCATTATCATCATAAACAACCTTGCCAAGCATTGTGCCCTTTTCCCTTAACTTCTTTGTTAACTCTCTTGTATCTATCCCATAAATCCCCGGAACATCAAACTCCTTCATCCAATCTGATAATGACCTTGAAGCATTCCAATGATTATGCTCCTTTGAATAATCAGAAACAATTAAGGCTTGTGCCTGTATCTTATCAGATTCAAAATATTTTAACAAGCCATCCTCTTTTTCATCCTTAGGAACGCCATAATTCCCAATCAGAGGATAAGTAAGGACAAGTATCTGCCCTTTATAAGAAGGATCTGTCATAGACTCAGGATAACCAACCATGCCAGTATTAAAAACAACCTCTCCGGCAGCAGACTTCTCAGCGCCAAACGAAAAGCCATGAAAGATAGAACCATCTTCCAGAACAAGTTTAACTTTAGCTCTTTTTTGCATACTAAAAAAAAGAGAAGACAGGAAATAGTTTAAAAAGATTGTGGTTCTCAAAAACCACCTTGCTATGATTAGTGGTTTTTGACATATATCCCAGAACACAAGAAAGCTTTAATATAACCCTTGCCCTTTGCATATTTTTAGAATTAATATGGAATTCAAAAGCAAAGACATTATCTCAATACGTGATTTCTCCAAAGAAGATTTGCTTTACATCTTAGACATTTCTAAGAAATTTGAAAAAGACTATGACTCAAACCTTCTGAACGGCCATATTCTTGCAACATTATTCTTTGAGCCATCAACAAGAACAAGGCTGAGCTTTTCATCAGCAATGAGCAGGCTTGGCGGTAAAGTCATTGGCTTTGACAACCCTGCTTCAACATCAGTCTCCAAAGGAGAATCTCTCCTGGACACAATAAAGATAGTAGAAGGCTACTCAGACATCATTGTGATGAGGCATCCTATTGATGGCGCAGCAAGGTTTGCAGCAGAAACAGCAAAGATTCCCATAATAAATGCCGGCGATGGCGTCAACCAGCATCCAACCCAAACATTACTGGACCTTTACACAATCCAAAAAAGCTTTGGAAAACTGGAAAACCTTAACATAGGCTTTGTAGGCGACCTTAAATACGGCAGGACAGTTCATTCACTAGCCCATGCACTATCGCACTTCAAAGCAAAAATGTACTTTATATCCCCTCCTCAGCTAAAGATGCCAAAAGATGACCTTGAACAGCTTGATAAAGAAAAAATAAAATACACAGAAGGAAAAGATCTCTCCAAAGTTGCAAACAAGCTTGACATACTCTACATGACAAGGATACAAAAAGAAAGGTTTCCTGACCCTATAGAATACCAAAAACTAAAAGGCTGCTATAGAATTGACAAGACATTTCTTGAAAACACAAAAAAAGGCCTAAAAGTCATGCATCCTCTGCCAAGAGTTGATGAGCTCTGCAGCAGTTGCGATGGAACAGAAAAGGCGATTTACTTTGAGCAGGCACATAATGGGGTAACAGTCAGGATGGCTCTTCTATCATTATTACTAAAAAAGATAAAAAATGAAAGAACTTAAGATAAACGCAATAAGAGAAGGCACAGTAATAGACCATATACCTCACAACATGACATTCAAGGTGGTAGACATACTGGGCATAACAGACACAAACAACATTGTCTCTATTGCCACAAACCTTTACAGCAAAAAGATGAGAAAAAAAGGCCTTGTAAAGATCGGCAGCAGGTTCCTCACAAAAGAAGAGGTTGACAAGATTGCTTTAGTAGCCCCCAATGCAAGCGTCAACATAATCAAGAACTTTGAGGTCACTGAAAAGATCAAAGTTAATATCCCGCAGATTCTTAACAATATCATCAAATGCTCCAACCCAAGATGCATAACCAACAACGATAAAGTAAGCACACTATTTCACTCAACCAGCAGCAGTCCATTAAAGGTAAGATGCCATTACTGCGAAAGATGCATGGGAAAAGAGGATGTTGAGTTGTTGTAAAGTTCTAGAAAAACAATAAGGAGATGAAAAAATGCAAAACATGGCAGACAAACTATTAGAAGAAATTAACAAAAAACAAAACCCATCAGTCGTTGGCCTTGACCCCAGGATAAACCAAATCCCTGAGTTCATAACAAAAAGAAACCTTGAAGCCTATGGCAACTCATTCAAAGCTGCTGCCAATGCAATCATCGAATTCAACAAGCTTATCATTAACGCTATATCTGAAACCTTGCCTGCAGTAAAACCGCAGATAGCATTCTATGAGCAATATGGCCCAGAAGGCGTAAGGGCTTTCAAAGAAACAGTGGACTATGCAAAAGAAAAAGGTTTGATTGTAATCGGAGACGCAAAAAGAAATGATATAGGAAGCACAGCAGAAGCATACGCTGATGGTCATCTTGGTGAAGTAAAGATGATAGAAGGCTCTATGCCCTCCCTAAATGCTGACCTTATCACAGTAAACGGCTATCTTGGCAGCGATGGCCTAATGCCATTCATTGAAGCCTGCAAAAAGCATGGCAAAGGAATCTTTATCCTAAACAAAACATCCAACCCATCCTCAGGAGAGCTACAGGACAAGAAAACAGAAGAGGGGAAAACTGTTTATGAAATAATGGCAGAGCTCATAGACAAATTAGGAAAAGACCTAACAGGCCAAAAAGGCTACTCCCCTATTGGCGCAGTTGTTGGCGCAACCTATCCTGAACAAGCCAAGATACTAAGAAACCTAATGCCAAAAACCATCTTCTTAGTTCCAGGCTATGGAGCGCAGGGCGGAGGAGCAGAAGATGTAGTGCCATGCTTCAATGAAGACGGCTATGGCGCTATAGTAAACTCATCAAGAGGCATCATCTTTGCCTATGAAAAAGAGCCTTACAAAGATAAGTTCAAGCCTGAAGAGTTCCATCTTGCATCAAGGCAGGCTGCTATTGACATGAAGAAGGATATCTTAGATGCTTTGAAGAAGAATGGGAAGTTGCCTGAGGGCTGGAATGCCTAAAATAATGTAAATTTTATATACCCAAACAGCTTATTCTACCTTATAATGGGGAAATTCATCAATTTCATTGGAAACAAATTATTTAGCTCTAAGGCTAAACAACTGCCCGAAGAGGTAAACAACATCCTTATAATAAGAAGCGGAGGCATAGGAGATGTGTTAATGACAACTCCTTTAGCCACAGCTATAAGGGGAAAATATCCAGACTCAAAAATATATTACTTAACAGGCAACTGGTCAAAAGAAGCTCTGGAAGGAAATAAGAACATAAATGATATCATAACCTTTGATGATGAGATCATCTTCAAGAAAAAGCTATTCAAAGTATTCTCCTTAATCAAAAGCCTGAGAAAAAGGAAATATGAGCTCTGCTTTGTTCTTGACAAATCCTGGCAATGGAGCTTATTAGCATTCCTCGCTGGAGCAAAGTTCAGGATAGGATTCAACAGAAATAAAGAAGGCTTTGCAAACAATCTTAATGTTCCATATGATGGAAGCAAATATGAACTTGACTATTATCTGGGTATAGCTGAGATGTTAGGAATAAAAATCATTGACAAAGACATGCTCTTATCCTTATCCGAAGAAGACCTCAAATCTGCTGACGATTTCTGCCTCAACAACAACCTCAAACACAAAACACTGATAGGCATTGCTGCAGGCGGCGCAGAGAACCCGGGCCAGAAAATGCATATCAAAAGATGGTCAAAAGAAAAATATATAGCTCTAATCAAAAGAATACTGGAAAAAAAGAAAGATGCTGTTGTGCTCTTATTTGGCGGAGAGAATGACCTCAAGCTAAACGACTACATCCTCAATGAAACCGACAAAATAAGAGTATATAACCTTGTAGGCAAAGCAACAATAAAACAGTCAGCAGCATTAATCAAAAAATGCAAGGCCTTTGTAACACATGACTCAGGAACAATGCATATTGCATCCATAACAAAGGTTCCCTTAATAGCCTTGTTCGGCCCAACTGACCCAAACAGGTTTGCCCCAAAGAATGCAATCATAATGAGAAATGAAGTCAAATGCTCCCATTGCTATGATATATATGGGCGCTACAATGAAGAATGCAAAGACACTAAATGCATGAACATAGCTGTAAAAGATGTTTATGAGAAAGTTAATAGTATCTTAACAGCTTAAGACTTCTTCAAATGTTTAGCTAGTTCTCTAACAGCCTTCGCCCTATGAGAAAACTCGTTCTTCTTATCCAAAATGCTGGAAAGAGTCTTATCATAGCCTTCAGGGATAAAGATTCTGTCATAAAAAAAGCAGTCCATATCAGGATTATCTACCTTCTCACTGATTCTTCCCTTAAGAATCCCTGTAAAAACAACAGGCTCCTTACCATGCTCGCAAAATGCAACAGCAGCCTTAAAAAAAGCATTCCTGTTCTTCCCCTCAAGCAGCCTGAAAATCCCTTCATAACCTATAGTCTTCATAATAAACTTAGGAAAAACTCCAGGAAAATTATCAAAAGCCTCAAAATACAATCCTGTATCCTCCAAAAAGAAAGCCTTGCTTATCCTCCCGGACAAAGCTTTAGCAGACGCTCCGGCAATCCCCTCAACATCACCAAGCTCATGATTCTCCTCATACTCCATATCAAGCTGCTCAATCTCTACATTAAACTCCTTAAGCACTTCCCTTATCTCAGTAAACTTATGCTTGTTTGTTGTTACAAAGATTAATTTATCAGCCATTCTATCTATCACTTAAAATCCCCTTAACAACCATAAAATCATCTAATAATTCTTTCCTCTTCTCAGGATTATTCCCTGAATACAGCAAAACAGCAGGATGAAACATAGGAACAATCTTCACTCCATTTACTTCATGCGCCTTGCCATGAATCTCTGTGATCCCATCATTAGTATCAAGCATATACCTTGAAGCAAAATTCCCTAAAGTGATAACAACCCTAGGATCAAGCAACTTAATCTGCATATCAAGCCTTTTCCTGCAATTATTCAGCTCTCCTCTATTAGGGTTCCTATTATTAGGCGGCCTGCACAAGATTGTATTAGTAATATAAACCCCTTCTCTTTTTAACCCAATATCAGCAAGAAGCGAATCAAGAATCTGCCCTGACCTTCCAACAAAAGGCTCCATCTTAATATCCTCATTCATCCCGGGAGCCTCTCCGATAATAACAACCTTGCATGTATCAGGGTCCCCAACTCCGAACACAATGTTGGTCCTATTCTTAACCAACACTTCGCACTCCAGGCATTTATTGTACTTTTCCTTTAACCTAGCGACTCTTCTGCTTTTCTCCATGTTTACCTCCAAATCAGTATCTATGCAAGTAGCATGTTTAAATATCCTTTGTTAGGGGTGGGCCCTCGATACTTTAGTTGCGATAGTGGGGAGGATGTAACTGCGCAACGCCAGTTGCGTAGGTACTACAAATGGACTGGCCGGGACTTTCACCTTGCTTGGCTTTGAACCCGGATCATAGCTTAGCGAGAGCTATATTCTAGCCAGATTATACCACCAGCCCATGTTTTAAAAAAATGGACCAGTCGGGATTTGAACCCGAGACCTCCCGATTGCCAACCGAGCACTCTGCCAGACTGAGCTACTGGCCCAACTAAAAATAAAATATCTGCTGAAATTATAAATAATTGTCGATAACTATTTAAATAATGCTTAATTATTTCACTCTACAAAATGACTTATGAAGATTTATTAAAAAAAGCAAGAAAAGATCTGCCTGAAAAAGCTGTAAGCGCTGAAAGGTTTGAAGTGCCCAAAGTCAAGGGACATATCCAGGGCAACAAGACAATCATAAGCAATTTCTATCAGATAGCAAGCGCTATAGGAAGAGAACCAGAACATATGCTGAAAGTTATATCAAAAGAGTTAGCAACTCCTGGAGAACTAAAGAAGAAAGCGCTTATAATAGGCACAAAAACAAGCGCATCAAGAATCAATGAAAAAATAATCAATTATGTCAACAAGTTCGTGCTCTGCAAAGAATGCGGCAAGCCAGACACAAAATTAACCAAAGAAAGGGGCTTGACCTTCTTAAAATGCACAGTCTGCGGCGCAAAACAGCCGATATAGGTGTGATTCATCATGGCAAAAGAACCAGTAACAAAAAACATGACGCTTGGAGAGCTTGTAAAAAAACACCCAGAATCAGCAGAGATTATGTTTAACTATGGCCTGCATTGCATAGGCTGCCACATGGCTGTTACTGAAACCATTGAACAAGGCGCGAAAGCCCATGGCATGAGCGATGAAGACGTTGACAGGATGGTAGGAGAAATAAACGAAACCATCGACAAGCCTAAAGAAGAAAAAGAACCAACAAAAGAGACTGAAGAAGAGGAAGAAGAAACAGAAGTTCTAAACAAAGAAAAAAAGAAAGGTTTTCTTAACAGAGTTCTTAGCAAATTATTCTAACAAAATGCTTTACAAAGACAGGGTATACAGAGATATAGAACTTAATGATAAGCTCGTATTAGACATAATAAACTCAAAAGCATTCCAGCGCCTTAAAGAAATCAACCAGCACGCTATTTCTTCCTTCATAATGCCTAAGATGGACATAACAAGGTTTGAGCATTGTATTGGTGTTTACCTTTTATTAAAAAAGCTGGGAGCAGATTATGAAGAGCAGATTGCCGGCCTGCTGCACGACATATCCCAAACAGCAATGTCTCATGTCCAGGACTTCCTATTCAACAGAGAAAACCATGACTACCATGAAGAGCACTTTGAAAGGATATTAACAGAATCAGAAATACCTGAAATTCTTGAAAAAAATAATGTCTCCTCCAAAAACATTCTTAATCAGGAAAAATATACTCTCCTAGAAAATGAATACCCTGACCTATGCGCTGACAGGGTTGACTACTTTTACAGGGACTGTCTGATGTATGGTTTATTAACCAAAGAAGGGGTTGACAACAGCCTTAATAACTTAAGAATATTTAATAATGAAATTGTTTTCAATGACAAAGACTCTGCCCATTTCTTTGCAACAGCCTATATAAAAGCAAACAAAGAGATGTGGTCAAATACTATGCATATCTTCTGGTACAATGTTATGGCTGGCATAATGGAAATCGGCTTAAAACACAATATCATCACAGAAAACGATTTCTTCTTAACCGATACCCTGGTCTACAACAAGCTCAAAAGCTCAAATAATCATGAAATCAAGGAAAGATTTAAATTATTAAACACAAATATAAGCCTAATAAGCGACAAAAAAAACTTTGATTTTCATCTCAAGCCAAAGCCAAGGATAGTTGACCCAAAGATAATGGTCAACAACCAATTGGTAAGACTAAGCCAGCTTGATGGAAAATACAAAGAAGAAATGGACAAATACAAAAAAGAGCTGGAACAAGGATATTTTGTGAGGATTATCAAATAAAATGGAACAAGCAACCCGTGACGGATTTGGAAACGCGTTAACAAAATTAGGCAAAGACAAAAAGATTGTTGTCCTGGATGCAGACCTCTCAGAATCAACAAGATCAAAAAAGTTCAAAGAGCTTTACCCTGACAGGTTCTTCAACATGGGCGTCTCAGAACAGGACATGATAGGAACAGCTGCTGGGCTTGCCTCTTCAGGCAAGATACCATTTGCATGCAGCTTTGCAGTATTTGCAACCGGAAGAGTATATGACCAGATAAGAGTAAGTGTTGCTTATTCTAATGCAAACGTAAAGATAGTAGGCAGCCATGCTGGCCTACTAACAGGCGAAGATGGAGCATCTCATCAGGCAACAGAAGACATAACATTAATGAGAGCTCTGCCAAACATGACAGTTGTTCAGCCAGCAGATGCAATAGAAGCAGAAAAAGCAACTGAAGCAATCTCAAAATATAAAGGCCCGGTTTACCTAAGGCTTGGCAGGCACAAAGTTCCTGTTATCTTCGACGGATTATCACACCACCATTCAAAGACTGATGGTGAGACTAATCTGGAAGAAATGCAAAAGCATTTTGACAAAAAATACAAATTTGAGCTTGGCAAAGGCCTTACACTAAAAGAAGGCAATGACATAACAATAATAGCCTCAGGCGTCATGCTCCACAAGGCATTGGAAGCAGCAGAACTTCTTGAAAAAGAAAACATCAAAGCAAGAGTTGTAAACATCCACACAATAAAGCCCATTGATGAAAAGCTGATCATAAAATGCGCAAAAGAAACTAAGGCAATAATCACAGCAGAGGATCATTCTATCATAGGCGGCCTAGGATCAGCTGTTGCTGAAGTCATCTCAGAAAACTATCCTGCCAAGCTCAAAAGAATTGGCTTAAGGGACGTATTTGGAGAATCAGGAAAGCCGGAAGACCTCTACAAAAAGTTTGGCATGGATGTTAAGGATATTGTTGACGCTGCTAAAGAATTAAAGCAAAATTGATTTACTTTCTTCTAAACAGATAGAAACCAACCATAACCAACAAAACAGCAGAAACCACAGAATCCTTAACAATCCTAAAGCTAATATCATAAAAAAACGCCTCTGGAAACAGCTTAATCAGCACATAGCCAGAAGGAAACACCCAATTACCCTGAGGAAAAAAGATCAGATGAAAATTAGTAAAAATATTAGAAAAGTTTAATAAAAACAATATTAATGAAACCATCACCACAATTGACCCGCCAGCAACCAAGCTAAACCCGATATATTTTACAGCCTTATTTCTCTTCACTGACTTAACCAAAACAATAACCAGCAATATAAACAAACCAATCAGAAAATAAAGCAGATAAAAAGCCCTGTTAATCAGCATCTTTACATCCATCATATGTGATATTTCATTCTCCTTGAAAACCTCTGAATTCAGCTCTTCCTTTCCCTTAAAGAAACCAAATACATTCTCCAGCACATTCTCAGCCTCAGGCACCTTAGAATAAACATCATTCTTCCCAAACTGCTCAACATAGTAAGATTCATTAAAAACAACCAACCCAAAATTCGCCAGAAAGATTACTAAAGCAACATTAACTGCCAATAACAATATCAGGATCTTTTGCTTTTTCATTTATTAAGCCATTTCTTTAGTTTTCCATAATCCAGACAATTCAAAACATCTTTCTTCCCGCACCAGCCTCTCCTTGCAACCCCAACACCCAACTCCATAAAACCCAAATGCTCTTTAGAATGAGAATCAGTCCCAATAATCAGCTTAACACCCTTCTCCTTAGCAGCCCTTGCATTAACATAATTCAAATCCAGCCTATCCGGAAAGGAATTAATCTCAAGTGCAACATTATTATCCTTAGCAGCCTCAAACACCTTATCAAAATCAACGGAATAAGGCTTTCTCTTCTGCATCAGCCTCCCAGTAGGATGGGCTATAACATTAACAAAAGGATTCTCCATAGCCTTAACAATCCTATTAGTAATCTCTCTTACATCACTCTTAAACCCTGAATGAATTGAAGCAATCACAAAATCAAGCTTCTTAAGAACATCATTGCTCAGTATAAGCTTCCCATTCTTATCAATATCAACCTCTGCTCCCTTCAGCAAAGTAATCCCTAACTTTTTCTTATTAACCTTCTCAATCTCCTTCATCTGCTTCAGCAACCTTCTCTTATCAAGAGGATGGACAATCCTAACCCTGCTCACATGGTCGCTTATCCCCAGATACTTATAGCCTCTCTCCTTAGCAGCCCTTGCAACTTCCTCAATTCTATCAGAGCCATCGCTCCACTTAGTATGCACATGCAAATCTCCCTTAACATCCTTCTCCTTAACCAGCTTAGGCAGTTTATAAGAAGCGGCTGCCTCAATCTCGCCCTTGTCTTCCCTCAACTCAGGCTCAATAAAAGGCAAGCCTAACTTCTTATATACATACACCTCTTTTTTCCCAGCAATAACTTTCCTGCCTTTAAACAGGCCGTACTCGCTGAGCTTGAAACCCTTCCTTATAGCAATCTTCCTAAGCTCTATATTATGCTCCTTAGAGCCTGTAAAATATTGCAACGCAGAACCAAAATAATCATTCTCCACAACCCTAATATCAACCTGTAAACCGCCACTTAACTTAACAGAAGCCTTAGTAGAACCCTTAGCCAAAACTCTCTTAACATCATCCATCCCTACAAAGAACTTGATAACCTTCTTAGGCTTATCAGTAGAAACCAAAACATCAACATCATGCACAGTCTCCTTCATCCTCCTCACAGAGCCAGCCAAACTAATCTGCTTAACCTCAGGAAGCCTTCCAATCTCTTCCTCAATCTCTCTCGTAGCAGGCAGCACATGGCCAAGAAGAAACCTTCCTTTGCTCCCCTCCAAAGTCTTAATCCCCTCAAGAATCTCTCTCTCAGTCTTCTCCCCCATGCCCTTCAGCTTTCTAATCTTATGCAGCTTAGCAGCCTTCTTCAAATCCTTAATACTCTTAACCTTCAGCTTATCAAACAACAGCTTAGCAGTCCTTGGCCCAATCGCAGGAATGCTCATCATCTTCTCCAACTCAATAGGAACCTGTTTCTTTAATTTTCTCAAATACTTCAGCTTCCCAGTCTTGATGATTTCCTCAATCTTCCTGCTGATATTCTCTCCAACACCAGGAATATCCTCTAACTTACCCTTCTTATAAACATCAACAATATCCTCTGATAATGATTCAATATTCTGCGCAGCCTTCCTATAAGCATTAGGCTTCCAATCTACTCCCTGAATCTCAAGGATATCAGCAATTTCATAGAATATCTCTGCGATTTCCTGGTTTTTCATACAATATTCTTTAGTTTAAAAGTTTATAAAATTATCTGTCAGCTTAATCAAAAAAAGAAAAAAAAGAAATTCTTAGTATCTTCCAAAACCTGGTGTGAATGGGCTAACATACTGATTGCCATTCTCTCCTGCACAAGGATCATTAGATACTACCTGTACTGTTGCAAATGAACCCCAGATAACAACTCCAATCTCAGTGCCATCAGCTGTATACCAGTTTCCACTTTCTACATAAGCATCAGCAGGAGCAGCCACAATCTTTACAAAATAGTTCCATTTGCAGATCTCTCCATCAGCTTCATACTCTCCAGACTGATGGTTAGTAAGCCATGCCCCTGAGCCTATATGACTGTTATATCCATAATACCTGTCTAAGAGTCCATCTCCAGTGCAATCTTTATTGCTCAGCCATGCATCATTCCACTTCATTGCCAGCTTAACATCCTTATATGGCTGGCACCAGGCAGCGTCCCTGTAAGCATCACAATAATATCCATTGAACATATGTCCTTGGTAATTATATCCCCATTTATCATAGCCTGTTGTTATTACTCTTCCATCTGTTGTTAAAAGTTCACCGCTCTGTATTGTTGTACAATCACATTTCTTTGCAGCTGCAAGGCCTGTTGAAACCAACAGAACAGTTATAGCCATTAAAGCTACTATTATCTTTTTCATTACATCTAAAGGATACCTTGGGCTTTAGCCCAAGTTGTAGTCCACAGCTACTCCCTTTCCTCCGTAAGTTTTTTCTACCATTTTTGATTAT
>NZBG01000017.1 GCA_002687795.1 Candidatus Woesearchaeota archaeon | reverse complement strand
TTGCTGAATCCCAAGGATATTGGAATTTTGGCGGACAACAAAGGAAAGTTACTTCCTTTGCTTAATATGATACCCCGCACTTTAGTGCGGGGAGGTTCATTTTATTGTTTCTTTGTTAATACTTTATCTTTCTCTTTTTTTTGCTCGGATTCTTCTTTCTCTATTCTTTCAGCAAGCTCAGTGTCTGATTCTTCTTTTTTCTTTTCCGCTTCTTTGCCTTTTTCCTTTTTCTCGCCTTTCTTTTCTTTCTCCTTTTCTTTCTCTTTCTGTTGCTTTAGCTTTTTCTCTTTGTTTTCTTTTCTTTCTTTTAACCGTTTTTCAGCTTCTGCAAGGAAAAAGGGAATATTTTTTATGTTTGAGATTATAAGGGATAACTCTTTAGCCTTCTTTAGCAGTTCAATCTTTTTTCTTAGCCCCACTGTTTTTCTGATAACTACTGATTCAGTATCTTTATCAACCCTGCCTAATTCTTTTATATTGCCCACGAAAACTATTTTCAGGCCTGTCCTGTCAAGGGATTTCACTAAGACAGGCGATTTGTAGCCTTCTCTGACAATCCTTTTATGGCCTTTAAGGCTGCGCCTCATCTTAGAGTGCAGGCCTTTGGGCTTTCTCCATTTTATGTCTAACCTTTTTTTTAGGGTGTTCTGCCTGATAAAGGAAGGCTTTTTTATCTTTAGCATCTTTCTATGCTTTAGCATCTCTTTGGCGTCTTTCATAGTTTTATCTCTTTTCCGTCTTTTTCTGTTATATATATCCCGTCCATATAGACCCTTCTGTCAAAATTAACCCTTCTTGTCAGGTTTTCAATGGATCCTGCTGTCTGGGCAGCATGCTCTTTGTTGATGGAGTTTACTGTGATTATCTCTCCTTCAACTTTTACTTCAACCCCTTCTGTAATTTTGAGTTTTCTTGGGCTGGTTTCCCCAAAAAAGTTTTTGATAATAAACTCGTTATTGCTTACCGAGACCGTCATAGGAAAATGGCTTGAGCACACTTTTAGCTTGTACACATGCCCTTCTGTTAAGCCTTTTATCATATTTTTTATGTGCACCTTGAAAGTGCCTATAATCTTCTTTTCTCTCTTTGAAGGCTTGTTTGCTGCTAATTTTACTGCGTTGCTTTCTATGGAAAAGTTGACTGTCTTGCTGAGCAGTTTCCGTTTTAGCTCGCCTTTGTCAGCCTTTAGTATAAGGGTATTTCTATCTAAGGCAGCATTTATCCCTTTTGGAATTTCTATCTTTTCTTCTATGTTTTCAGGTCTCATTTTACATTAAGAGCATCAATATACATAAGCTATCAGTCTTCCCCCTGTTTCTTTCTTCTCAGCTTCCTTATTGGTTTTTAAGCCTGAAGGGGTTGATACAATCAAAACTCCAAAGTCATTGGAGGGAAGGTATCTTTTCTCAAATTTTTCATAGCCATCCTTTTTAACAAAGAACCTTGGCTTTATAACATTGAGCTTGTTGATTTTCCCAAGTAGAGCTACCTGGAGCATGTTTCCTTTATTGTCTTCAATTTCCTTAACCTCTCCTATATAGCCTTCATCGCTTAGTATTTCCAGAACCTTTTTGATTAGTTTTGAGACTGGTTTGATTATGCATTCGCTCCTTTCCCTGTTCTCAGCGTTCATTATTTTTGACAACACGTTTGCTAATGGATCGTTCATTGACATTTTTATCACTCAGCTGTATTTTTTGAACCCAATCTTTTGGGCTATTTCCCTGAAGCATTGCCTACAGAAGTGCAGGTTATATTTGCCTATATGGGCTTTGGTTCTTCCGCATCTTCTGCATCTTTTTAGGCTAAAGCCGCAGCTCCTCTTTTTTGGCGCGTTAAACTTCAGATATTTCTGCAGTATAACTGGCTTAACCTTCAGCTGCTTTATCATCTTCCTATGGTCGCTTGCAGTCATTCATCCTCACCCATTTTAACATTAAATTTGCTCTTGATGAAGCTTATTGCTTCTTCTTTTGTTATCATATGCTTTTTTCCTATTTTTCTTTTAGTGATTCTTCTTTCCTTGATTCTGAACCCTGCCCTTTTTAGTGATATACATACGCTCAAACCCATTAAAGGTATGTCCGGGCTGTATTTTACGTCTGGTATGTCAATATATTCTTTAATGCCAAAGGATACGTTGCCTTTATCGTCAAACTGTTTTTCATTCATCCTGTGCTCTATGCCTCCTAAGAGGATGTTTAATAGTTCAATAGCCTTTTTTCCCCGGAGAGTAAGCTTGCACCCAATTGGAAGGCCTGGCCTGATTCCCCAGTCAGGTATTCTTTTTTGGGTTACTGTCTGCACAGCTTTAGTGCCTGTTATGTGTTCAATTAGTTTGAGCCCTTTGTCTAGAACAGCCTGGTCTTTCCCTGCGCCTATGTTCAGCGTGACCTTGTCTATTTTCAGTTTCCTCATGGGGTTTGCCTTGTTTTCTTTGGTTTGCTGTTCTGTCATTTTAATTTCCTATTATTCTAATGTTATGCCCGGCTTATCTTTGCCTATGGCAAATACATAGTGTTTGAATGATTCATATTGTTCATCTGATTTTAGCTTGTAGACAACCTTGTTTTCCTTTACATCAACGACTTTCCCTGTCTCGCCAACATGCTTCCCGCCTGTTAAGAAGATAACACAGCCTTTGTCCAGCTTTATATGCTCCTTGACCTTTTGCGAAGGAAGCTCTATTATTAATGAGTCGCCGGTTTTATATTCAGCCTTATCAACAATGATATTCCTGCTGTCTCCCAGGTTGATCTGAACCTTCTTGTTTTTGAGCATGGTTTTGCCGATAATCCTGCATGGCTTGATGCCCGCTTCTGATTCCTGTATAGGTTTAAGGCATAGTTCTCCTTTTTTGTTGATAAGCATCCTGAAGGATTTTTTTGTTAAGGGCATTAATAATGTGTCCATAAAGCCTATAATGAAATGTGGTTCTTTTCTTCTTATGTTATCCACCAGAATTTTCTGGTTGTTCAGTAGGTATTTCACTTCTCTCATGGTGTTGGCCAGCTTTAGCATGTCCCTTAGCACAATGCCTATAGGGATCCCTAGAGAGAAGCCATGCGCTCCGGGCATTGGCCTGACAATAAACTTGTTCTCCTTTTTCAGAATTCTCCATGACCTTGATACCGTTGTCCTTTTCAGATGTCTTTTTACCATTTTATTTGTTTTTTCTGTCAAGTATTTTCTGCCTTTTCTTGTCCTCCAGTATGAGTTCTGTGATTATGAGGTTAGAGGGATGCAAAGGGAAGAATGCCTTTGTGCCATCCTTTTTTGCGACCATTATGTCGGTTACATAAACCCTGTAATTGCTCAGGTTTATTTTGTCAACTTTTCCTGTTTTGCCTTTGAACTGCCCCCTTGCAATTTTTATTTTATCCCCTTTTCTGAGGGCCAAGGCCCTTCTGCTGTGTTTTTTCTTTAACTCTTTGGATAGGTGGGCATTTACAAACTTCTGTTTTATATGGAGAGGAGCGTTAATTCTATATTTCCTTTGCTTTCTTGGCTGTTTGCTGGATTTCCAGTTTGCTGACCATTTATTTTTCAATTTTTACTCCTTTGATTATACAACTATGTTAGCTATCTTAGCTATTCCAGGCCATCTGTCGCATACTTCTTTTGCCACAGGACCTTTGATTATTGTGCCTTTTGGGCTGCCGCTTTTTTCATCTTTCAGCACAACCGCTGAGTTGTCTTCAAATTTTAGCCTTGTGCCGTCAGGCCGTTTGTATTCTTTTCTTTGCCTGACTATGACTGCGTAAACCTTTTGTTTTTTCATCTCAGGGCTGCCTCTTTTGACAGATGCGAACACAAGGTCGCTTACACCTGCTGCAGGTATTCTGCCTTTGACTGTTTTTGCGCCCACCACTGAAAATATCCTTATCAGCCTGGCACCTGAGTTATCGCAGGTTTTGATTACTGTACCCATCGGAAGGGCTTTTGTGATCCTAAAACTTAGGGATTTCATTCTTTGTTCTCCTTCTGAGTTTCTTGCTCTTTTTTCTCTTCAGGCTTTTCTTTTTGAAAAGTCTTCGCCTTTTCCAAACCTTTCTCACCTTCGTTCGAAAGTTTCTTTCCTTCTTTTGATTCAGTTTCTTTTTCTTTCTGTGTGTCTTCTTCCTTTTTCTCTTTTATCTTTGCGCTTTCCAATGCCTCTTCTTTCTGCTTGAAGAGTATATCCTTGCCCAGCATTTCAATTGCTACAAATTTCTTGGTTTTGCTTAGCGGCCTGCATTCAACAATCTTGACAAAATCTCCTGGCTTTGCATCAATGCAGGACGGGTTGTGCACATGTATTTTTGATCTCTTTTTGAGATATCTTTCATATTTAGGAACATAAACCTTCCTTTCAAATACAACAGTAGCTGTCCTGTGCGTATCTTTTGATGTAACTACCCCTACAAAGACCCTTCCCCGGGTTTTTAAGCTGCCATGGAAAGGGCATTTGCTGTCTTTGCAGTCCTTATCAGGCGCTTTGATTTTCAGTGTTGTTTTCTTTTTTGTCATTTTAGTCCTTGATTTTGTCTTCAGGCCTCTTTGTAAAGAGCTTGCCTTTGAGCACTATTCTTAAGCCTATTAGCTCCTGTTTCCTGAGCCTTGATGTTAAACTCATCTTAATGTCTTACCTTATTATGATTGTTTCCTGCGCAAATCCTGACTGAATCAATATCTCTTTTGCCTTTTGCCTGTGGTCGCCCTGGAGTTCAATTATTCCTTCCTTAATAGTGCCTCCGCAAGCAAGCTGGCTTTTTAGTTTCTTTGTCAGCTCTTTCATGCCGATCTCTTTTCCGTCAATTCCTCCAATCAATGTGTTTACTTTTCCAAATTTTCTCTTCTCAGTCTTTACAATTATTTGCTGGTTTTCTTTTGCAATGCTCTCGCATGCGCAGATCTCTTTTGGTAAGCCACACGTATCGCATACTTCACCCATTGTTTATTTTTTAAGTCCTCCTCCATTTTTTTCTTTCTTATGAAGCAAGGTAAGTATCCTTGCTATTGTTTTCCTTATTTCTTTTATCTGCATAGGATTTTTAGCTGATGTTCCAGTACTTTTCTGGACATTGAGCTTGATTAAATCTTTCCTTAATTCATCTAATTTGGTTTTTAATTCCCCTGGATTGATTGATCTTAGTTCCTTATTTTTTAGCATTGCCATTTTTCTTATCCTGTTTAGTTTCTTTCTTAGTTTCCTTAGATTTTGCCTTTTTCTCAGTTTTCTCTTTGGTTTCTTTCTTAGTCTCTTTTTCAGGCTTTTCTTCTCCAGATTCTTTGGCATCTTCCTTTTTCTCTTTTTCTTCTTCGCTGCCTTCCTCTTCTTCAGTTATTTCTTCCTTTAGCTTAACCTCATCAGGCAGTTGTATGTCAGGGGGCATTATCTTAACCTGTATGCCTACTGTGCCTGATTTAAGCTGGGCGGAGGTGGTTGCTTTCTTTATACCTTCCTGGCTTATATCCCCGCTCTTTTTCAGGTATCCCTGGTAAAATCTCCATCTTTTTGCTCTTGAGCTTGGAATCTTTCCTGAGATTAGTATTTCCACTCCTAAAGCGCCGGCTTCCAGGACATTGGCCATTGTTTTATGGCCTATTCCCTTAAACTTGGATGTGCCGTATCTTTCTAGTGAGTTGGCTATCATTTCAGCTATAATCTGGGCGTCTAACCCTATGTTTTCCACTTCATTGATTTCTATCTGAGGGTTTTCAAGGTCAAATTTTTTCTTTATGGCATTTGTCAGCTTTTTGATGTTTTGGCCCTTTTTGCCCACTATTAAGCCTGGCCTTGATGCATAGATAATAACTTTTACGCCCAGAGGGGTTTTTACAATCTTTGTATGGCTATGGCCCACTCTTTTTAGGTTTTCTTCTATATACTCCTGAACAAGGAATTCCTTTGTCTTTTGCGCAACAAACTTTCTTTCAATCATTTTTCTTTCACAATTACCTCTATATGAGTTCTTTTCATCTTTCTTCTCCTCTGCCTTCCAAAGTGCCAGGGAGATGATGCCTTTTGGGCATTAATATGGGCTATTATAAGCTTCTCTTTGTTCATGTCGTTTGAGAGCGCATTGCTTTCCACTGATTCTAATATATTCAATATCTCTTTGGAAGCTTTGACAGGATACCTGCCGGGCCCCATGCCCGCTCTATGCCCCAAATCCATGTTGAACCTGTTAAAAGGTATGGCTTTCTGTTTGCTGATTGCCTTTACCAGCAGCTCTTTGGCTTTGGTCAGGCTCATTCCCCTGATTAGTTTGCATATCTCTGCGCTGTGCTTCGTTGAGATAGGCAAAGAACTGCCGAGAGCTTTTGCCATGCTTTCTTTGTTATAATTGAATGAGTATTTTTGCATTTTATTTTACTGATACGCTTGCGCTTGACCTGGTTGCCCCAACTCCCGGAGCTGAGTGCTCTCCTTTTTTCCTTGTCAGGACAAATTCCCCCAGCAGATGGCCTATCATGTTTTCCTGTATGTTAACAGGGTTGAAGACCTTGCCGCTGTAAACAAGTATGTTCATCCCAATCATGTCAGGCAGTATGATCATCTCTCTGCAATGGGTCTTGATTGTTTTTTGGTATTTGCCTTCTTTTTGTTTCTTTATTTTTGCCAGCAGCCTTTTTTGAGGTTCTGTGAATCCCCTTAACAATGACCTTCTCTGCCTTGCGGGCAGCAGGCTGGCTAATTCTTTCGTGCCCAACTGATTTATCTCGGACAATGTTTTTCCTCTGTAAGTGAATTCTTTTTTCATCGTTTCTTCCTGCCGCTTCTTTTTGGTGAAAGCATTCCAACTTTTCTTCCAGGAGGATCATTTCTTCCAGACTGGGTAGGTATTCCTTTATGCGAAGAGCTTGTTCCTCCAAATGGATGGTCAACAGCGTTCATTGATACGCCGCTGACATGAGGGTATAGCTTATTCTTGGCTTTCATAGCATAATATTTACTGCCGGCTTTCAGGAAAGGCTTTTCTGTTCTTCCCCCTCCGGCTACTGTGCCTATGTTCGCTCTGCAGTTTAGTCCAAACTCTTTTTGCTTTTTTGATGGCATAAGGACAATAGCTTTATTCTTTAATTTTGATGCAACCTTAGCAAATGCTCCTGATGATCTTACAAACCTGCCCCCATCTCCTGGGAGCTTTTCAATGTTATAGATCAATGTGCCTTCAGGTATCTGCCTTAAAGATAGCAGATTACCAGGCTTTATTGCGATATTTTCTCCTGATTCAATATAATCTCCTACTTTTACTCCTTCCGGGGCTATGTTTAACCTTTTTTCTCCGTTTTCATGTTTCAATTTCAGCAAAGGGGCTGAGTGGTTTGGGCAGTCAACTATATCTATTATTTCAGCTTTGGCTGTTTCATTGGTTAGCCTGGCATTACCAGCCTTGCCTTTGGACCTGTGCTTTAGAGACTTATAAGTAGGCGTTCCTCTTCCTCTCCTCTGCTGAATTAATCTCTTTCCCATTTTACATAATATTCATGCTTGTTGCCACATCAATAGCAGGAGTTTCGCTGCTGAATTTAACATATGCCCTTTTTTGTCCGGCGGAAGTGATAAGTGTGTTTACCTTAACCACTTTTACCTTGAACAAATCTTCAATCGCTTTCCTTATCTCGTTCCTGTTCGCTTTCTTGTCTACTGCAAATATCAGCTTGTTCTCCTGTTCCATTAGCCTAAGCGATTTTTCTGTTGATAATGGATATTTTATTATTGCATATGGTTCCATTTTTAATCTTATTGGCTGAATAGCCTCTCCTTTTCAAGTATTTGTATTGATTTGTCTGTGAATATTGTCAGCCTTCCAGGCACGGCGCCGGGGGCTAAGGTTTCTGCGTTAAGGTTCTTAACATTGCAAACCTCTACAGAGGGTATGTTAGCTGCTGCCTTGGATAGTCTGCAGTCCTCTGAGACTACCAGCAAGGGGCCTCTTTTTGTTTTGTATTTCCTTCCCCTCAGCTTTCCTTTGCCAGCCCTGATCTTCTTTTTGCCTGTTCTTTCAAGCTCTTCTTTAAATCCCAGCTTTTCTAAGAGCTCTTTGGCCTGGTTGGTTTTGTTGGTGGATTCTATCTTTGATTCTAATATAAAAGGGTAATCATCAGGAAGGATATGCCCCCTGTTTTTAACATATTGCTTGTTAAGGGTAGCTGCAATTGCTGACCTTATAGCTTTTCTTCTTTCTTTTTTATTGAGCTTCTGCTCCCATTTTTTTTCTGCCTTTGGAGGGTGCGCTTTCATGCCGCCAACTGTTCCGGAGACGAACGCTCCCACCCAGTTCATCCTTGTTCCTCTTCTGCTCATGATTTTCCTGGGAGTTCTTGATATGCCTATCCCATAACAGCCCCTGTAATTCCTTCTTCTTTTTGATATTGTTGCGGATGCCCTTTTTCCAGCTAATTTATCTGCGCCATAGGGCTGCCTTTTATGGCTTTGGATAGATAAGACTGCTCTTTTGATAAGGTCAGGCCTTATTTCTTCTTCGAACTGGGTTGGCAGTTTTATTTTGCCTATTTCAGTTTTTGTTGATGATAATATACTTAATTCCATTTTATTGCTTTGATTCCATGCTGATATGTTTTATATCAAGCTTTTCTGAGACAAGCTTTTTGTTGGCTCTGATAGGATGGTTAAACCTTATTAACCGCTTGGCCGGCCCTGGCAGAGAGCCTTTGAGTAATATATAAGTGTTTTTGACAAGCCCGTAATGGGGAAAGCCTCCTTTAGGGTTTATTTCCTCAGGCTTGGTGGATATCTTTAACAGCAGTTTGTTGTATTCTGTTCTTGTATGATAGCCTGTCTGTCCTGCCTGGGCTACCCTCCACGTCCTCGCGCCAGTCCATGGGCCTAAGTTAGCTGGCCCTCTTTTGGTTTTTTCTGATTTCCTGCCCCTGATAGAAACTCCACATCTTCTGACAGGACCCTGGAAACCTTTGCCTTTGGTTACAGCATGAATATCAACAAGCTGGCTTTCTTTGAATACGCTTGCTATGTCAATCTCTTTGCCTAATAATTCTTTAGCGAGGGCAAGCTTGTCTTCTTTTGAGCCTGATAAGCCCATCTCAAATACTTCAGGCTTTTTCTTTCCTATGCCTGTGAGCTTTGGCTGGGTATAGACTAATAATCTTATATCATCATAATCTTTAACTTCTTCGGAGCCTTTTTTCTTTGGCATAATAAGTTTCTTTTTCAGCTCTTTGTCAAGCTTTTCAGCAAAAATTTCAGAACAAAGTTTTGAGCCATATGGAGTTTGTTTGTAAAAACGGATAGAAGCAGTTTTTTGGGGAGGGCATTCGACAATTGTCACCGGGCAGCTCACCTCTTCCCCTTTTGTTAATGAGTTCGGTCTGTTGTCGATAAAGCCTATATGGGTCATGCCTGCTTTGTAGCCTGCAAAACCTAGTACGCTTTTTTCATCAAGCTTAGCCCAGCATCTAACTCTGGCATACTGTCTTTTGGCCTTTTTCCTTGGCCAAAATTGCAAACTTCCTTTTCTTGGGCTTCTTGTTGTAGGCATCTTAAGTTAATTCCCATAGAGTAATTCTGTGAATAATTATTAGCATTTTTCATTTGGTTTCCCTCTATAGGTGCTGATAAATATTAATAAATAAGGAATTAAAATGGGTTTATAAAGGTATCGGAATTATAGCCTTATTTCCCCCTCGATACCCTGTTTAAGGTAAATGGGTCCGCAGGGACTTTCAAATCCTGAGATATCACTCAGAGATGTTTGAACCCTGGACCGCCGGCTGTCTTAGTTCTGTACCAACGGTGGCCATATAAGACCGGTGCTCCAATTGTCCAAGAGTTTGCGAATGGAACGCATCTCGCTCCGGACTGAGCTACGGACCCGGTTATGAGAATGAGTAATAAACGCTATATTTAAAAGTTTCGTGAGGAAAGAGGTTTTGCTCATAAATTATCCAAAGGATTCTTAATCATCTTAAGGTCATCAGTTCTTGTCCTTATATATCCCATAGTAGTATCGATATTTGAATGTCCAAGAAGTTTTTGTATCTTTTCAATAGGTGTTCCATTTTCTATTAAGTGTGTTGCAAAGCTTGCCCTTAGTAAGTGAGGATAAACTCTTCTTCTGATGTCTGCTCTCTTTGCTGCAAGTTTAACTATTTCTTCTGCTGTTCTGACAGATAAATGACTGCTGTACCCATCATCAAAGAGATATTTCTTTTGCTCTTTTCTTTGATTGAGATAAGTATTCAAGTCTCCAATAAATATTTGTGAGGTTATAGTGAACCTGTCCTTTTTGCCTTTGCCATTTTTAATAAATACAATCTTATCATCAAAGTAGATATTATCAACTTCAATCTTAACACATTCTCCAAATCTCATTCCAGAAGAATATAACAGCTCAATCAACAATCTATGTTTAAGTGAATCTGTGTTATTAATCATTGTTTTTATTTCATTTTTGGACAAAACCTGAGGCAAATCTTTTGAAACTTTTGGGCTTTTAATGTTCTTAAATAATTTCTTTCCTAAATAACCTTCGTAATAAGCCTTCAGAGAATTCAATGCCATCCGGACAGTCATTGGCTGAATGTTTTTATTAATAAGAGAATTCAGATAAGATTTAATATCATCAGATGTTATGCTTCTCTGCTCTTTCTTAATGAAATCAAGGAACTTGTTATTATAATATGTATATACATCAATGGTTTTCTCACTGAGACCTCTCAGCTTAAGTTCATCTACAAATTTACTGAACTTTTGCCTTGAAATCTTTTTTATTGTTGGGCCCTTTTTTCGTTTAAAGTAGCGGAAAAACATTCTCAAAACCTCTCTTCAGAAACAGTTCCAGAACTTCTAGTATATAAATCTCACGGGGGGAGGTGTCCAGTGACCAGCGGGTAAGCAATTCTTAAGAATTTTAGCATTACAGCCCATTTACTCATAAGTTCCCACTGGACACCACTGGTCAGAATAACATCTTTTAAACAAAAACATGCGTTTAAAAGATGTTAAGTTCAATAAAATTTGAGTTCCTAAAAAGAAAATAAGGGGTTCCTAGTCCTTCAGACATTTAGTCTACTTTGTAGAAATAGATTTATACAGGAGTAATTTATTTAATTCTCAAGAATTAATTTATAAATAAATTTATATATTATTCACATTTAATTATTACAAATGGTAGATATAACAATTTATTTAATTGCTTTAAGTTTAGCTATTGATTGCTTTATAGTATCAATTTGTATTAGTTCTGTATCAAATTTAGGTAATAAAATTAACTTGAAAATACCCTTACATTTTGCATTATTTCAAGGAGGGATGACCTTGATAGGATTTTATCTTGGCTTATCATCTCTAAAAATTATCCAGAATGTTGACCATTGGATTGCTTTTGGATTATTATTTTTCGTCGGTATCAAGATGATTGTTGAATCGTTTAAGAAAGATAAGAAAATTAATACATTAACTTACCCAACAATAATATTACTCTCAATAGCAACAAGTATCGATGCTCTTGCAATTGGAGTTACTTTTAGCATTATTAATGGTGCTATAATGATGAAAGCCCTGATAATCGGTTTATTTTCCTTAATTTTAAGTTTGATTGGACTCTCTTTTGGAAAAAGATTAAAAGAATTTAAGTTAAGTTATTTGGAAATTACTGGGGGATTAGTGTTAATAGGTATTGGAATTAAAGTATTACTTCAACACATAGCATAAATCCAAACTAAATGGAACGGAACCCCCTAGTCCTTCGGACAGTTACACTCCCTTCGGTCGAATTTATTGGGAACTCAAATTTTACTTTGCGGACGCAATTTTCCCACACTTCGTATGGGAAAAGAACTTAACAGGGCTTAAAGGGTTCATTCGTCGTTCGCCAGACTCACTCCTCATTCCCCCATATTTTTTGCTACGCAAAAAACTTCCCTTAAGCCCTATGTTAGTTTCAATCATAGGGTAAATTTTCAAATAGGGGTGCCGCCTTAGTCACTTCGTGACAGATAGTCTCGGCTTCGCCTCGCAGAAAAACTTCTTTTATCCGACCAACAAAACCCAACGAAATTAAAATTTCGTCTAACAAAGGATAAAAGGTTTCATTTCATTACACCCAAATTTTTCTATTTAATTGGGCAGGACGAAAACAACGAAAACTTT
>NZBG01000016.1 GCA_002687795.1 Candidatus Woesearchaeota archaeon | reverse complement strand
GAAAAAACTTACGGAGGAAAGGGAGTAGCTGTGGACTACAACTTGGGCTAAAGCCCAAGGTATCCTTTAGATGTAATGAAAGTAAGAGTAATGTTAATTTTGTTATTAATACTGAGTATCTGCATGAATCTTGTTTATGCTGCTACAGAAGATTCTGAGATAGTAAGTTTGTCATTAATAAATCAGAAGCCTTCTCCTGCAAGAGCAGGTGAAATAGTTGAGTTGCGCTTTAATGTTGAGAATTCTGGGGGTAAATCAGCAAATGATTTGCAAATTGAGCTTATTCCGGAGTATCCTTTCATTGAACTCCCTGGTGAAGAATATGTTAAGACAATTAAGACATTGTCTGCTTACCAGGATGATGAGGATGCAGTTGCAATCAAGTATAAAGTAAGAGTAGATAAAGATGCGGTCAGAGGAACAAATGAAATCAAGATCAAGGAAGGCAGGGCAGGCTCGGATTCTTATACTTCAAAAACATTTGATATTGATGTTAGCGGCAAAGAGTTTGCGCAGATCATATATGTTGATAAGGCAAAGCTTGATCCTGGAAAGGAAACACCGTTGAAGTTTACTATTACAGACATTGGTAATTCTCCTTTGCAGAACCTTATTTTTTCATGGAATGAAGAGAATGGAATTATTCTTCCTGTTTATTCAGATAATACCAAATATATCAAGTATATTGGTGTTGGTGAATCAGTTGATTTAGAGTATATTGTTGTGGCTGACGTAAATGCAGTGGCAGGGCTTTACCAGTTAGATCTCACCTTAAAGTTTGAGTCTGAGGATGGGAACTCTAATGAAATAAATACAAGGGCAGGAGTTTTTGTTGGCGGTGAGACTGATTTTGATGTTACTTTTTCAGAGAGTTCAGCAGGGCAGACATCTCTTTCTGTTGCTAATATCGGAAACAATCCTGCGTTGTCTGTTACTGTTAGGGTTCCTGAACAGAGAAATTTCAGGGTAACTGGGAGCACATCATCTATTATCGGCAATCTTGATAAGGGTGATTATACGATTGTGTCTTTCCAGATCATGCAGGCAGGTTCTATGCCGGGAGGGATGGCTGGTGGAAGCAGGCTTTCAGAAGAGGAAAGACAAGGAGCTGGGGAACATGCTCCTTCAGGAAGCGCTTCTGACAACAACAATCTGGAAGTATTGATTGAGTATACAGATACAACCGGAGTAAGGCGTTCTATTGAGAAAGATGTGCCTATACAGTTCAGGTCAATTACAGGTTTTGCATCCCAAAACCCTCATGCAGACCAATCCGGAATGCCTGGAAGACAAGCAAGTATCTGGAATAATTCTAAACTGATTGGCCCGATAATTACATTGGTTATTGTTGTGTCTGGGGTTGTCTTTTATCGTAAAATAAGATCTAGGAAGAAGAACAAATAATTAGAACATGGGATTTGTTAAATCTTTAGAATTAGCCCTGAATATATTATTGCATAGCAGGCTCCGTAGCTGGCTGACTATTCTTGGCATAGTGATCGGAGTAGCTGCGGTTGTTGCTATTGTTTCTATAGGGGAAGGCATGCAGAAGAGTATTGAAAGCAGGTTAAGCGGTCTTGGCGCTGACCTGATTACTATCTCACCTGGAGGAGGTAGGGCATCGAGCGGGTTTAGAGGTCATTTTGGTGGAATGGGAGGAAGCACTACAACTTCTGATGATGCAAAAAACCTTACAAAAAAAGATATCTTAGCGCTTAAGTCTATTGAAGGCATTGATCTTATTCATGGCATTATCTCTGGAAGAGGAGAAGCTTATTATCTAAGCGAGAAAGCATCTGTTACAGTTGAAGGTGTTGATCCTTTAATATGGAAAGGTATGACAACTTCTGAATTAGAATCAGGAAGGTTCCTTGGCGCTTCAGATTATAATACTGCTGTTATTGGAAGCAGAATAGCCAAGAATACTTTCAAGCAGGCATTGGCTCTGAATAGGATAATTACTATTGAAGACAAACCGTTTAAGATTATAGGTATCTTAAAAGAAAGTGGTGTTGGGGATGATAATAAGATAATTATGCCTATTAAAGCAGCAAGAGATACATTGGAAGATGTGGGTAATGATAAGTTTGATTCTATTGTGCTTAAGGCTGTGAATGTTGATTCTGTTGATCAGATAATGGAGATTGCTGATGAAAGGCTTATGATTTCACGCCATCTTACAGAAAGGCGGAAGGATTATAGGATTAGCTCAACTAAAGCTATCCAGGAGAGTATGGCTGATATAACGCAGACCATGACTTTGTTTCTAGGGGCTATTGCAGCGGTGTCATTGCTGGTTGGAGCTGTTGGTATTGCTAATACAATGTTTACTTCAGTGCTGGAGAAGACCAAGGATATAGGGATTATGAAGTCTATTGGCGCAAAGAATAAGGATATAATGATGATTTTCTTATTAAATTCAGGTATGGTTGGATTAGTTGGAGGATTGTTGGGTATTGGGCTTGGCACAACAATCTCAGGATTAATGCCAATGCTGGGTATGAGGATGGGACCAGGAGGAACCATGACAACAGTAATCACTCCGCAGCTTTTGATATTTTCTTTACTTTTCTCGATTTTTATTGGTATGGTAGCAGGAGCTGTCCCTGCTTATAGGGCTTCTAAGTTGAAGCCCGTGGACGCACTACGGTATGAGTGAAACGAATACCGCTAATGTCAAGGAAGATTATTTCACGAAGTGAAACTAATCTGGCAGAAAAACGGAGTTTTTCAACACGAACGGAGTGAGTGACGGACACTACGGTACGAATAGCATTATTCCACAATAGAAAACTTTTAATATCCTTTTGGGTTTCTAGCTGTTTTAATGGATAATGAACAAGGAACCAAGTATACTATACATGATCTTGCTGATATTCTGAGAGAATTTGATGGTTTTGATGAAGGAAGATATAAGAGCATGGCCCAAGACCCGCCAACCCCTCCTTATGGATACAAACACAAAATTGGCAGGTTTTTTCGGTTTCTACAAGCTGATAAAGGATATAATCTCGGATTTTTGGAAACAACTGGCGTGAGGGTTGAGTTTTGTTATTATTATGATAACACTATTAGTTCTATTATGGTAGTTAAAGGAAAGGAGAGAAAAGGGAAAGAGTTTGATCCCGGAACTGATTTAGGAGAAACTGCAAGGAGAATTGCAGGAGAGCATGGTATTGAACTTGATCATTATTGTAAGGGTTTTGGTGAATATACTGTTTATACTGATGAAGAAATGAGAAATTATACATTTCTAAAAAGAACAGACATCCAGAATGTAGGAGAAGGAGTCAGAACAGTTATAGAAGCTGATAAAGATATGGATCAAGCGGCTTGAGGAAACTCTAATATATTTAATCCTTTTTTTTACCTTTGGATTTATCATCTTTTGGCTCTTTATCTTTTTGGCCTTTGCCTTCTGGGTCTTCATCTCCTTCCTGCCCTTCTCCTCTTGGCCCTTTATCTTCAGGTCCTTCACCAAACAGGAATCCCAGTATCTGGGGCACTCTTCCAGCCTGTGATAATGGGCTTACCTTTATCTTTCCTGTTGCAATTGCCCCGGTTATAGTAGCTATTATTTTTCCTTTATCCACAAAATCTTTTATTGTTTCCCTCATTCTTGGCCTTTCATCCCATGGAGGCCTTTCAAGGTTCATCCGTTTCTCTGTTATTTCAGTCATCTTATAAAGGAAATCAAAATCAATACTGATTGTTACATCAGGCTCAATATTTTCAATATCTTTTACCTGAACATTAAATATTATATCAGGGTTGATTGTTAGCATTGCCTTGTATAATAACTCATCTTCATCATTGATTGTTATCAGGAAATTAGCGCTTCCACCAAAATCATCACTAATCTCTGTTATTTCTTCCATGAACTTCTTATCCTGTTTTGCTTTTTTAATCTCTGCTGGAGTTAGTCCCAGCTGTTCTCCCTTTTCAGGAGGCCCTGGAATAGTGCATTTTTCCATTGCTCTCCTAAAATCTTCTTTAATAAACTCTTTTGGAGGAAATACCCATATCTGCATAAAAGGAGAGAATATCTCTACACCATCCAGTATAGCTTTTTCTTCCCAGAACTTCATATACCCAAATTCAGATTCATATTCTATCTCATTAATCAAATTATATTCTGAAGGAAACTTGTTTTGATTTGTACATCTTAGATGCTTGTTCATTTCCCTTGAATTATCAATAAACTTCCAGTAAGAATCAAATATACCGCTTATATGTTTCTCCCATTCATCTGGTTCAGAATTTACATATTCCTCAAAGAACCAAGCCAAAAATTCCTGGTTGAGACTTTCCTGGAGCTCTATTCTCTGCTTTGTCAGGTGTTCAATCTGAAACTCGCACCAGTGTCTCTCCAATTGTTCCATAGCTTCCTGATACCTTTGAACCTGATCAAATGAATCTCCCCATGCATGGAAGCCCATATAGGTTTCAACCCTTCCTGTTGGATGGAAATTACAGCCACCACCTAAACCTACTCCACCTCTATCCTCTTTCCATGATGAGCCTTCAACACATCCAAAGTTAATAATATGTTTCATATCACATTCAGCGCACACATCCTGCATGCAGTCTGAATCTTCTTCACAACCCTCACACATTTTTTCAGATTCACAGCCATTAGCCCAGTAACCATCACAATCATGGAAACCTTCTTCGCACATGCAATGACCTCTTTTCTCATCGCAATATTGGTTTTCATTGTATTCACCATGACATAGTTCTCTTTCTCCGCCGCAGGTTGGATCCTCTGATTCACAGCCATCCTCATCATTTCCTTGTTCATCTCTACTGTTGCAGTCAAAGAAATATTCTTTGCACCAGCAATTTCCAGAATAATGATCACAGTTTTGATTTGGGTTACAATCAGAATCTTCTTTACATCCTTCTCCTGTGTCTTCTTCACCTTCTTCTGTTGCAAACCCGAATATCTTTGTTACATACCCTGTTATAGCCCCGAACACAGATTCGCCTGTTATTTCATTGCTTTCGGGTTCTGGCTCTGGTTCCGGTTCCGGCGCTTCTTCAACAGGTTCCGGTTCTTCTGGTTCCTCCTTAATAATTATAGCCTGAGGCGTTTCAATAACTTCTGGCTCTTCTTCTGCTGATTCAGGCTCAGGTTTCTTTTCTTCTTTAGTTTCTTTCTTTTCTTTTTTCTCTTCTTCAGGTTCTTCCTCAATAATTTCCTCTTCAACCTCCTCTGGTTCCTCCACAATCTCTTCTTCAGGAATTACCTCTTCCTCTTCTTCAACAAACTCTTTAGGTATCTCTTTACATTTACCGTTTGAGCATATATCATTATCACCAGAACAATCAGATACTAAAACACATTCTTCTCCAGTTGGTTCTGGCTCAGGAGCATCAGGAGTTACAATTTTTTTTATACAGTTACCTTCACTGCATATTTTATTCTGAGGGCATTCATCATCAATAGGCACGCATCATTGGTCAGTCATTATCTGGTTTTTCTTGCATTCAATTATCAGTTCACATTCTCCTTCATTATTAAGAACATAACCGTCCAGGCATGTGATCTCTTCAGGAACACACTCTTTATTCTCGCAAACAAAATCTGTACTGCAAATAACATCCTTTGGACAGCTATCACAATCTTCTCCTTCATTTATCCTTCCATTTCCGCAGATATTAACGCATTGGTCAACCTCATTAGCCTCCATCCCTTCAGGGCATACTCCAAGCATAGGGATACATTCTCTACCAGTGCATGAATAGCCTTCTTGGCAGACAACATCTGATGGACAGCCTTTGCAGTTCTCTTCAGGATCTATTATTCCATTACCGCAGAGTTCTTCTTTTTTACAGTCTTCCGGGCACCATCCTTTATTTTCAGGGCGTTTACAAACACCATCTCCACAGCTGTCTAAACATTTTGTATTATCAGGAGATGGCAATTCCGGAGAGTAATACCTTGCACATGAATAACCATCATAATCTGTTGAAACAGCAGAACAATCACCTTCTTCACAAACAAACTGAATCTCTTTACAGGTGCTTCCCCCTTGATGGCATGTATCAGTTCCACAATCAGCATTTGAGGTACAGGTATCGTTCACTTCACCAGGTATAGGACAATCTTCCTCACAATTACAAGGGTTTTCAATGCCTGCACACTCTTCATCACCGCAAAATCCTGTGCAAACATAACCAGCTGTTTTACTGCAGACTCTTCCATCACCAACCTGTGTTCTTATAGCTCTTAGCTCAGGACAGCAGTCTTCAGTATCCATTGTGTATTCCCCTTCCTTAATGCATTCCTCAACACATATCCCTTCTTCATTAAGCACCTGGCCTGGAGGGCATGTAATATTTATCCCAGAAACACATTCTTTATCCTCACAAACATAACCAATAAGACAAATAGCATCCAGTGGACAGCTTTCGCAGTCCTCTCCTTCATCGATTATTCCATTGCCGCAGATATTAACACATATTCCTTCTTCATTCGCTTCCTGCCCTTCTTCGCATGTAACATTTATAATGAGGCAATCTTCCGGGCAGTACCTGTTAATTTCAGGAGGTTCACAAACACCATCTCCACAGGAATCTGTACATGCTGAATCAATGCAATAAAAGTTTTCATGCTCTACTGAAGCACCTGAACAATTCCCTTCCAGGCAAGTATAGGAGGTTCCAAGACATGTATCCCCCACTTGACTACAGAAACCAACTCCGCAGTCTGCATCAGCTTCACAGGGAACCTCTCCCGGTGTTGAGCAGTCTTCTGGACAGATACACCAGTTTTCTCCCAGTCCGCATTCCCCATCTCCGCAGTTTGTGCATGTTTGCTCCCATGTTTCTGTTGCAATGCATACATCGTCTCTTCCTATCTGCTCATCAGGCCAAGCCACACCACGCTTGATTAAACCTTCGCAGCACAGAGCATCTGGCCTGCCCATCTTATCAAAAACTTCACCTTCTTTCACACATTCCTCAGGTGGAGGAACACAAGTATCATTCATATTAATATAACCAATTGGACATATTATAGGATCTACACAAATCCCCTTTTCATTAAGGATTTGCCCTTCAGGGCACATCATACAGTCCTCAGGGCAGCTTTCTTCAGTCTCATCGCCAGAACATATTTCATCTCCACATACAGGCTTTGTTAGCTTGCAATCAGGAGGGCAGCTAAATAAGGTTTCATCAGCATCACAGATTCCATCGCCGCAAGTGGTTGAAGAACAGCTACCTTCATAACAATACATCGGCTCATCAGCTGGGCCCTGGCCGCAGAATCTTCCAGTCTTGCAATCAAATAAGTCTTCACAGTCAGTTAACTCATCCCCATCATTATCAATCCTATCCTTACAGTTTTCAATAAGTTCTCCACATTCTTTAGTTGCTTCACAATCAGCATCATTATCATCGCAATCATAGAAACCTTCTTCGCAAACACATTTATCAACCTCAGCAAGCTGGTTTTCCCCGCACATTACCTCCTGGCCACAGGGAGCTGTCTGTTTTGTGCCATCTTCACATTCATAGATAACGCATGGCACGCTCCTGACAAAAACACCATCGCATACATAATGAACATTTTCACAGGGAGTATATTGCTTTCCTGTTGGGCATATAAAGATAACATCCTGCCTGCATAAGTCCTTACAATCTCTTACAAACTCATCTATCTTTTCGTCTCCTAAAGTATCGCAAAAATCTAAACATTCTCTTTGTGTGTCAGTGGCTTTACATTCATCACATTTATCGCATCCTTCCCCACAGTCTGGTCTTCCAGTGCTTTCACAATCATTGCATTTATTGCAAACATCAAAGCATTCATAGGTTTCCTGCCTGCATTCATTGCATTTAGCACAAACTGGCTGGGTATTGCATTGGGTATCTGAGCATTCATGACATCCTGTACATGCGCTTTCGCAGGGATTGGAATCCTTGTCCTGGTTATCCTTATTTTCCTCATAACAAGGCCAGCATTCATCTTCACAGATATCTCCGCATTGCTCCTGCTGGCAATCTCCACATGATCCACCGCAAACATGGTCACATGCCCTGCCGCATTCTAAGGAACAGTCTGGGTCATCACAATCTATTGCATGGTCGCCATCATCATCTACTTCATTATCACAGGTTTCATCACCGCCAATAGCATTGATGCATTCACCTTCCCAGCAAACATCATCTCTGCCGCATTCATCCTGTTTTAGTTCGCGGCACCAGTTATCCTTCCTCTCTTCAAAAATTTCCAGAATCCTTTTCTCAAAATTTACCTGCTTAAGTGGATACATATAAATATCTGCATATTTAGAGAACATGTCCTCCAAAATCCCCAATCTTGTCTTTAAAATTTCCTGCATTTTCTCTTTTTCTATACCCCAATAATACTTTTCATCAAGAACCTGGTTAATCATACGGATCTCAGCTCTCGTCTCAGTCATATCTCTCATAATATTTCCTGAGCTTGATTTATCAGCCTGCTCTGCTTTTTTCACTAATCTCTCTAGATTTTTTTCTATTAAGCTGTTTAACTCATCAATTGTCATAGCCCTATATTTTTCTTTGTCAAGCTTTTTAAATTGGATTTGCACTTCCTTGGCTCTTACATCACGTGTTCTTACATTAAACCATATATCCACATTAGGCCATTCACAGCCATCACATGAGGTTACTTCAGCCATTAGCTCCAGATTATCACCTTCATAAAGAAAGATGTCCCATCTTGTCATATCCTGATCAGAATGCTTTTCATCATCCTCAAAGAACTCTCCTATTACCTTTAGGCAGTTTTCCCTGTTCTCCTCAATATAGTGATGCAATATATTCCTATATTCAACCATTCTTTCAGCTAGCTCTTGCGCTCCTTCATTGGTTTCAAGCAAAGACTCTGCCATGTTTTTAATATCACTGATCATGCTGTCTATATTGAAATCAAACTTTCTCTTGAATCTTGCATCAAAATCAACCCAGTAGAACTTTGTTAGGCTTCCATCCTCTTCTATTAGCACATTAGGCCAGGCATTAAATGTGATTTTTAATTTCTTTCCATCAAAAACAGTCTTTTCCCATCTTGGCATTCGCTCATCAATTCTTATCTCTTTTTCTTCATGAACAAGCCAGACCCATGGTGTGATATCTGTTGGGGCTCCAAACATGCTTCTCATCTCCTCTTCTGAGGCTCCATACTCAATATGGCCATCAAACACGATCTCTATCTTCTCGCTTAGCATATCGTTTATATCCCGCCTAAGAACACTGGAATGAACCATCATCTGGAGATAGCTTATCTGCCCCATCATACTGCTCACCGTATTTTACAATAGAATTGATTTTATCATCAATAGATTCAGCAGAAACAATAGGTAAGATTAATAAAATTAACAGTGCTAACAATATCTTTTTTACCATAAATACCCCTTTTTAGAATCATTTCTGGAGATACTTATATATAAATGTTCTGATGGCTATTGTTTTCCATTTTTTCCAGGATGCCTTTATAGCAAAGTTTAAAAGCAACCACCAATAGTTATATTTTGTTATGAATAAAAACTGGTTAGCAAGGTTTGGGGTTGGGATAATAGTCATATTTGTTATTCTTATTTCAGCTTCTGTTGGATTATATACTGATTATCTTTGGTTTGATGCCCTGGGCTTTTCACAGATTTTCCTGATAAGCCTTTTTTCAAGGATTGAATTGTTTTTTGCTACAGCCTTGTTCCTTTTTTTGTTCCTTATTGCCAACCTCTGGGTTTCATCAAAGATTGCTGAGAAAAATGTTGTGCCTTTCAGGATTAAGTTATTCATTGTTACTATAATATCAATAATGGTTGGCATTACAGCTTCTTCAGGCTGGTTTAAGGTTTTGCAGTATCTTAACCAAATATCTTTTAACCTTAATGACCCAATTTTCATAAAAGACGTGTCTTTCTATATCTTTTCACTGCCTTTCTATTTATTAGTCTGGAATTTTTTGATGGGCTGTGTTATTATCACAACAGTTTTGGTTTTGCTGGATTACCTTCAATCATTTATTAAACTAAGCGCTAAACAGGAAAAGCCGGATGTTGTGGGTGTGGTGCCTACTGCGCCTGCGTTTGATTTTAAGGGCATATTATCAAAGATAAAGACCAAGGCAATTGCTCATATGGGAATCTTAGTTTCTTTAGCCTTTGCCTTATTGGCGGTTAGGCATTACCTTTCAAGGTTTTCAATCATGTATTCAGAGCAGGGCATTGTTGTGGGAGCAGGCTATTCTGATGTTGTTGCTTTTTTGCCAATGATTAAGATCATGATGGTTTTGGCTGTTGCTGTTGCCATTATTTTGTTGATTTGGGTTTTTTATATCTCAAAACAGCCTAAATTAAAGAAGCGCCATATCCTGGGTTATGCGCTGATTGTTTATTTTTTGTTTGGGTTTGTGGGCCCTACAGTGATTCCAGGCATTGTGCAGGCTTTGAAGGTTTCTCCTAATGAGATTAATTTAGAGAAACCTTATATTGAGAATAATATAAAGTTTACGCGCCTTGCTTATGGCTTGGGGGATGTTGAGGAGAAAGATTTCCCTGCTGACATGAAGCTGACTTCTGAGATGCTTGATGAGGCTTCAGAGACCATTGATAATGTGAGAATCCTTGACAGAAGGCCTTTGACAAAGACATATAAGCAGACTCAGGAGATCAGGTTGTATTATGACCTTGCAGGCATTGATATTGACAGGTATAACATTGACGGTAAGTATACTGCTGTGATGCTTGCCCCCAGAGAGCTTGATCAACGGCAGATAGCTGAGAATGCAAAGACCTGGGTTAATCTTCACATGGTTTATACTCATGGCTTTGGGGTCGTTATGAGCCCGGTTAATAAGGTTACAAAGCAGGGCCTGCCTGATTATTTTATTAAGGATATTCCCCCTATTTATACTGTTGATGAAGAGAACTTAAAGATTTCAAGGCCGCAGATGTATTATGGGGAGGTGGATAATAATTTTGTTTTGGTTAACACAAATACCAAAGAGTTTGATTATCCCAAGGGCAATACTAATGAATATATCAACTATGACGGCAAAGGCGGAGTGCTGCTGGATTCTTTTTTTAAGAAATTGCTTATGGCTATAAGGTTTACAGACATTAAGATACTTTTATCTTCAGATATTGCTCCTGATAGCAAGATAATGTTTACAAGGGATATTACAAGAAGGATTTCAAAGCTTACGCCTTTTTTAGGGCTTGATAATGACCCTTACATTGTTATTGATAATAATGGGAATCTAAAGTGGATATTGGATGCATATACTACAACTGGAAACTATCCTTATTCTGAGAAGATCGGGAATATTAATTATATTAGGAATTCTGTTAAGATTGTTGTTGATGCCTATGACGGCACTGTTACTTATTATGTTATGGATGTTTCTGACCCTTTAATGCTTACTTATGCAAAGATTTTCCCTAAGCAGTTCAAGAGGTTTGAGGATATGCCTTCTGACCTGAAAGAGCATATCAGATATCCTAAGGATCTGTTTAAGGTGCAGTCTCATATCTATAGCACTTACCATATGGATGATATTAAGGTGTTTTATAATAAGGAAGATGCCTGGCAGATTCCTAACGAGGTTTACGGCGTTGGCCAGCAGGTTATGGTTGAGCCTTACCATATTATCATGAAGCTGCCTGGTGAAGATGAAGAGGAGTTTGTTTTGATGACTAGTTTTAGTCCTATAAAGAAGGATAACATGGTTGCATGGATGGCTGCGCGTTCTGATGGGGATGATTATGGGAAGCTGATATTGTATAAGTTCCCTAAGGATAAGCTGATTTATGGGCCTTTGCAGATTGAGGCAAGGATTGATCAGGATTCTGAGATTTCAAAGCAGCTTACTTTATGGAGCCAGCAGGGTTCAAGGGTTACTAGAGGCAATTTGCTTGTTATTCCTATTGAGGATAGTATTCTTTATATTGAGCCTTTGTATATCCAGGCAGAGACTGGGCAGCTGCCTGAGCTGAAGAGGGTTTTGGTTTCTGATGGCGTTAGTGTTGTTATGGAAGAGAACCTGGCTGAAGCTTTGGAGGTTTTGTTTGGGAAGAGCAAGAGAGTTGTTGTCGAAGAGAAAGGAGAGTTGATAGAGGGAGTGATGGAGGATAAAACGACTTCTCAACTTATTGAAGATGCGCAGAGTTATTATGATCTTATCGAGAATTCTATGAAAGAAGGGGATTGGTCCGGGATTGGAAACAATTTGGATAAGTTAGGGGATGTTTTGGGTAAGATGAGTTGATTTTATTATTTTACTTTCAGGAAACCTCTCAGTTTAACACCGTTTACAATGTTATTAAGCAGTTCAGAGGATAATTTCTCTATTTTATCTTCATAGAAGATATTGATGCTATGTTTCAGCTTTTTCTCAAACTTAACTAATTCTAAGTTGGTTGCTTTTGCCTGCACAAAGATATCAATATCGCTCATGGTGTCATATTCAGCCTTCGCAAAAGAGCCAAACAGCACAATGCATTTGGGGTTGCATTCTTCATCAATATAGTCTAAAACTTTGCCTTCAATAATATTATTAAGAAAATTTTGCCTTTTATGAAACCTATATGTTTCACTTGTTTCATCAGCTTTAAAGCTTGGGAAAACATCCTTTTTATGCTTTACAATCAACCCTTCCTTTAAAAACTGGTTTATATGATAGCTTACAGTAGTTTTAGGCATTTTTAACGCTCTGGCAATGCCTCTAATCTGAAATTCCTTTGTTGGATGCTCAAAAAACATGTTAAGTATTTCTTCTTGTCCCATTTTTTAGACCAATTGTCCTATAGATCAGGACAAGTATAAAAAGCTTTCTAAAACTATGCATTGTTAAGTAAGCGGGAGCTATTTTAGCTAAAAAGATTATTTCTTCTTGATTTTTCTCACTCTGGGTTTATTCCAATATGGACTTTTACACTTTGGACAAACAGCAGGTTCTTCGTCGCTTCCACG
>NZBG01000015.1 GCA_002687795.1 Candidatus Woesearchaeota archaeon | reverse complement strand
TTTATAATCAAAAATGATAGAAAAAACTTACGGAGGAAAGGGAGTAGCTGTGGACTACAACTTGGGCTAAAGCCCAAGGTATCCTTTAGATGTAATGAATAAAAGAGCAATCCAGCTATCTGTTAATTTCCTTGTTATAATAATCCTGAGCCTTGCAATGCTTTTAATGGGTATTTTATTTTTTAGAAAGATGTTTACAGGAGCAACTGAGCTTAAGGCAAACCTGGACAGCCAGACAGAGCAGGAGCTTGAGAACCTTCTGATAGCTGGGGAGAGGGTTGCTATCCCTTTTACAAAGAAAGAGGTGAGGGCCGGCAAGACTGCTGTGTTTGGGCTGGGAATCTTGAATATTCTGGGATCTGATCATAATTTTGTTATTTATATTAAGTGCAGCAAAAAGATTCCTGGTGATGTTCCCTGTAGCAAAATTATTCCCTCAGGAACAGATATAATTTATCGCACGCCATTGTCGATAGAGAATAATGAGCAGTATAAGATGCCTCTTGTTATAAAAGCGCCGAGTGAGAAAGGGACTTATATAATTGATGTCAGGATTTGCCATGATGATCCAACTGAGCCCGCAGCCCCAGCATATGATTTTGATGGAGTTTGTGATGGAAGAATAATTGACTCGCCTGATTCAGATGAATATTATGATGGCTCATTGCATAAGATTTATCTGAAGGTTAGTTAATATTAAAGTAAAATTAGATAGATTTAAAAAATAATATAATTATAATGGTGATATCATGCCAAGAGCTAGACGTGGTGGAAGAAGACCTTCTAGTAGGAGGCCTCCAAGCAGGAGACCTTCAAGCAGAAGGGGGAAATGATTTTGACTACTTTGAGATAGGCAATTTTTATATTAGTTTATATTTTCTTTTATTATGGAAGAAGATAAACTGATAGAAATCTTATTTAAGACTATAAAATTAATACGATTAGATAAAAACAAAGAAGCTAGACAGGAATTCTCTAAACTATTGAAATTTAAAATACAGAAATTAGAAACTAAGGCCGCAATAAGAAAAATATATGAATTAGGTGAAGCATCTTATTTTACTGACGCTCATTACTATATTCAAACAATCAATAACTATCTTAAAAACTCTGAAAGTTACTTATTAAGATTAATAAGGCAAGAGATTATGTATAGCTCTGAGGATTATGATACAAAAGAGCTATTTATTGTCAATAAATTAGATTTGGAAAAATCTCCGAATGACCCTGAATTTCTGAACTTTAGAGGATTAATTTATTTAGATAAAGGGGAATTTGAAAAAGCAATTAAGAACATAGATTTAGCTTTAGAAATACAACCTAAAAATATTAATTTTATTAGAAACAGAGCATTAGCATTAGTAGAAGTTGGCGAATATGATAAGGCACGTAAAGAAATCCAATATGCTTTGGCACTAGAACCAGATTATGAGAAATTACCTGCAGACCAGGAGTATATAGATTCACAGGAAACAATAGACCATCAGGAAGAAAGATTTGAAATTAATGAAAAAAATATTAAAACTCTTGTAGATTGGGTGGGCAATATAAAATACGAATTTGTGGGTGTTTTAGGTTTGTTCGTTGTCATTTTAACTATTGTTATTAAGGTAGTTAATGTTAATTATACAGAATATAGCAGCTTAACTTTCTTTGAACTAGTAAAATATCAAGTTGGTTTAAATATTATATGGCTAATAGCTTTAATGTTGATTATAGTAGTTTTAATATTAGTTTCTTTTAAAGAGAGAATTTTCCCTATAAAACAATGATTTTATCATTTTAGGTGACGTTTACTTAACAGTTCATTATTATATTTAACTTACAGAAATCTTTGAAACATTCTCTTCTTTGTTAACTCTTATTATATTCTCAACAAAGCTTTCTATCTTGCTTTCATGGGAGACTATGATGACCTGCTTTATTTTTAATTGCTCTAAGACTGTTCTTACCTTGTCGAGCTGTTCTGAGGAGAAGCCGTCAGTGGGCTCGTCAAGCACGATTATGTCTTTTGTTTTTATGCCGGTGATGAGCTCGTTGATAACTTTGTTTAGGGCAAGCCTGTATGCCAGCGCAAGGCTGGTTTTTTCTCCTCCGCTGAGGTTGTTGATGCCGATTTCATAGCCGTCCTGCTCGATTATTGGGGTGAAGCGGTCGTCCAGCCTTATGTTCAGGGTTTCGCTTTCCATGAGGATGTTGAACCAATTTATGAGGAGGTCGTTGAATTCCCTGTTTAATCTTAGCATTACATGCTTTTCTATTGTGTTCATGAGGTTGATGAAGTATTCTTCAAGCCAGTGCTGCAGGCTGTTTAGCTTTTTTAGACTGTTTTTGTATGTTAACTTAATGGTTATCTCTTTTGTTAATGAGTCGATTATGTTGGATATGCCCTGCTTTTCTTTTTCTAAGGCTGCTATGTTAATCTCTGTATCTTTTTCTTTTGTTAATATTGCTTCAAGTTCCTTTTTCCGGGTATTATAAATTTCTTCAATGCCTTCTTTCTCTTTAAGCTGCCTTTCAATATCCCTAATAGCCTCTTTCAGCGATTCTGTCTCGGCCTTTAGGGTTTCCTGCTCATTGGTTAGAGTTGCTAAAAGGGTGTTTTTGTCGGTTAGCAGGCTGGTTAAGTGCTTTTTTTCCTGAGCGTCTTTTAGCTTTTGTTTTAATAAAGTGATTTGAGAGGTTTTTTGTTCAAGGTTGGTTTTGTTGAGAGTGTCTAAGGAAAGAAGGTGGTGTGTTTCTTCTTGTTTTAGGTTTGATAGCAGGAGCTCTTTTTCAGTGATCGCTTTTAGGCGCTGGGTCAGGCTGCTGATGGTTTCATCTACACGCTCCAGCTCTTTTTCTTTTGTGTGTATTGTGCCTATCTGCTCTTTTAGGGTTTGGAGCTCTTTGTTGGTTTGGCTGCTTTTTATGTTTAGAGCGGTTAGCTGGCTGTTTAGTTCTGAGAGCTTTTTTGTTTCATTTGCGCTGATTCTTTGTTTATGTTCGCTGGGCACGTTTTGGTAGCAGGTTGGGCATTTTTCCATTGAGCTTATATTTTGTATAACTTCGTTAGAGCCCCATTTTTTTACTTCGCATTCCCGTGTTTTCTTTTTTATTTCTTCCAAAGCGTTTTCGGTTTTTTCTGATTTTGGGAGAATGCTTTTTTTATTGGAGACCATGACTGCCAGCTGCTTGTGGAGGAAATCTTTTTCGTTCAGCTCTGAGGTTAGGTTTTGTTTTTCTTCGAGTTCTTTGTTTATTTCTTTTAGCTTGGTTTTCAGAGCGTTAAGCTTTTCTTCAAGCAATGCTTTGTTTTGGGTTGTTTGGCTTAGCTCTTTTTCTTTTAGATTAAGTTCAGTTTCAAGCTCTTCTTCGCTGAGCTCAGGGCTGAATTTTTCTAACTTGTTTTTAATGGCGTTGAGAGTGGTTTTTAGTTCTGAGATGTTTTGTATGTTTTTCTTTAGCTGAAGGGTTTTTTCATTGATTTTTGAGTTGTTGATTTCAAGGTCTTTTTTTAATGAGTTTAGCTCTTTTATCCACTGCTCTAATTTGGTAAGTTCTTCTTTCTTTTTTGCAAGCTCAGTTTTTATTTTGTTTAGCTCTGGGTGAAGATTGTCTAATTTGGCTGTTAAGCTGCTTAATTCTTTTTCCTGTTTGGCTTTTTCTGCCTTTTTTGGCTCCAGGTCAATTAATCTGCCGTCCAGCTCTTTTTTCTTTTCTTTTATCTGTTTTATGAAGACTGAGGAGTTGTCCCTGATTTTTTTGTATTTGTCAATGGCAAACACTTTTCTCAGGATGTCAAGGCGCTGCTCTTCATCTTCCAATAGAATCTGCTTCATCTCTTCCTGGGGGGTGTAGACTGTGTACCTGTAGATGAGGCTTTTGCTTTTTGTGAGCAGTTCTTTGGGATAGCCAAGAAGGTCGAAGAGCTTTGATTTCAGCTCAATGGCTGTGCCTTCTGCTTTTAGTCCGTTGATTATTGTATAGCCTGTGTCCTGCTGAACATCGTCTTTGGCTTTTTTTAGCGTTCTTTTGACAGTTACTTCATTGTTGCCTATGCTGAATCTCAGCTCAACTGAGCCGGATGATGAGCCTTTTCTTAATAGCAAAGAGCCGGGCAGGCCTGATCTCCTTATGCCGAACAGGGCAAATTCTATGGCTAAAAGGATGCTGCTTTTTCCTGAGCCAACATCGCCTGAGAGAAGGACTGAGCCTTCAGGGAATTCTATGGTCTCATTGATGTATGAGCGGATGTTGGTTAGTTTTAAAGATTTTATAAGCATAGAAAAAGTGAATGAAGGGATGTTAAAAAGGATTGTTATAGTAGAGTATAGATTAAGCCCTTCCCCTGCTTTCTCCTTCTGTGACTCCTGAGGCTATTAAGTGGGCAATTCTGATTGGCTCCGGGATGATTGACCTTGTGCAGGTTATTTCCAGGATTCTTTTTGCTGTTTGAGGGGTTAGGCCTATGAGCTGGACATATAGGCTGTTTATATGGTGTATTTTTCCAGCGCTTTCTATTAGTTTGTATTTTTGGGGCATATTTAGCTTGGTTAGAGTGGTTTTTATCTTTTTTAGGTCAGGCATTCTTCTGATGACTACCATTACAGGGATTTTTGTGGCTTTGTAGAGCTTCTTTATGTCTATGACGTTGAAGCCGCCCAGTGCAATGCCGTCTGTCATTATGCATCTTAATTGAGACTTGAATTTTGAGCTGTTTATGGCTTTGATCAGCTTGTTTGTTGAGTTATTGCCGTCTTTTCTTATTTTTGTTGAGAGAATTCCGTCAAAGAAAGAACTGCCTCTGTAGACTGTGCAAATCACGGTTACATCTGATGCCTTTTGCTTGCTGAAGGGGGCATCGTCTATTCCTAAGATGCGTATTTCTTTTCTTATCATGCTGTTTTCATGGGTTTTGTTGTTTTTAAATTTTGCTGTAAATGCAGGTAAAGTCTCCTTAATCCTATTAAGCGCTCTTGGTCACCTGAAGGTAACTTAATTTATCTCCCCCTTGGCTTGCGAGTGGGAGAGAAATTAACCCTGAGCTAAGCTCAGAGCGAGAGCGCGTCAAAGGGGCTACTAAGCCCTAATCATAGAAACCTTTATAAACTTCGAGCATATATGAAACAGCAGTTATTTAATGTTTTTTATTGTTAAAATAGCGATAACCGAGAAAATACAAATAATATGAGATATGTCAAAAAGGTCATGAAGCAGAGCGGAGGCCTTGTAGTTAGAATTCCTTCTGATATAGTCAAATTATTGGATTTGTCTGAGAAAGATTTTGTTGAGATAGATCTGAGCAAGATCGATGTTAAAAAGGTGAGAAAGGGCTCGAATGGCAAGTAGAATGGCAGGTAAGAGAGGAGAAGTGGATAGCAAGAAGGTTTTTGTAGTGTTCTTCCTGATTATCCTGGCTATTTTGCTTTCGGGCAGCTTTTATACAAAGTTTGTGCAGGAGAGAGGCGTGGAAGGTGCAGTGAAGAAGGAGCTGCTGCAGGAGATTGATGTTGACCAGATCCTGATTAAGGTGCTTATTAAGAGCAATGAGTTCCTGAACAGGTCAATAAGGGTAATGAATATCGGGAGCAATGCAAGCGATATTGGGGTAGAAGCGAGCAGCAGCATGGAGGAGATTGTCAGCGTTAAGGAGAACAGCTTTGTCTTAAAGCCGGGGCAAACGAAAGTCCTGCCTGTTATATTCTCCGCATTTGATAAGGAAAAGAGGATTGAGCATATCCCTGATGTGTATATAGGCAAGTTGAATGTTAAGTCAGGAGAACATGTGAAGGTTGTGCCGCTTATAGTTGAGATTGAGTCTAAGAATATCCTTTTTGATATGAACCTTAACCCTCTGGCAAGGGAGAGGACAATCTATTCGGGGGATAAGGTGACTATTGAGGTAAGGCTGTTTAATCTTGAGGAGATAAAACCTGTTAATATCGAGATGGAGTATTATGTTAAGGACCTTGACGGCAATACAATAATAAGCGAGAGCGAGACAGTGGTTGTTCAGAAACAGGCCTCATTTTTTAAGACAATAAACATTCCTGATAATTTTAAGAGCGAGAATTATGTTTTTACCGCGCTTGCGAAGTATGGAAGCTCCACGGGCACAGCAAGCTACCTGTTTGAGGTTGCCCAGGCAGAGAAGGTTGTTATAGAGAAAGGGATACGCTTCAGCCCATCCTATTTGTGCAACAGCGATCCTTTCTGCTGGGTTACTTTCTATATGATTATTTTCGTGGTCTTTGCATTGGGGGCATGTGTTTATTTCTTTATTGGAGGCTGGCTCTATAATAAGCTCAATGCTGCTTTTAGCAAGAAGTATAAGAAGAAGGTGCTGGATAAGAGGGAGAAGCAGCTTGAGGAGATGGAAAAGGCGCATGGGGAGTTGCTGAAGATAAAGGATATCAAGTTTAAGCAGAAGGTTGAGGAAAGAAAGAGAAGGAGCGGGAGGTTTAGAAGGTTCCTGCATTCTGCAGGGTTTTATAAGAGTGAGAGGGAAAGGAGAGAGCTGGAGAGGGAAAGGAGGGAGTTGGAGAGGGAAAGGAAGCTCAGAAGGGAGAGGAGAAGGCAGGAAAGGCAGGAGTGGAAGAGGGAAAGACTAAGGGAAGGAAGGAAATTAAAGGAAGAGAAAGAAAAGCTGATGTTTGAAGAGGAGAAAAGAAAGATTGAAGAAGAGCAGAGAAGGCTGAAGGAGAGGAAGAAATTAGATGAATTCAAGGAAAGAGAAGAAGAGAAGAAGACTCTGGAAGAGGAAAAGAGAAAGAAAGAAGAGAATAAACGGCTGGGAGAGCTAAGAGAGAAGGAAGAGAATAAGGAGAGGTTAGAAGAGAAAAGAAGAATAGAGAGAGAAAAAGAGAAAAGGGCAATTGCCAGGAGAGAAAGAACAAGAAGGCTGCATGGGTTGCTGCGCAGGGTTGGCCTGTATAAAAGAAAGGAAGAGAAAAAGAGGGAAGAGAGGAAAAGGGAGAAGAAATTAAGAGAGAAGGAAAGAGAAAAGGCCAGGGAGGAAGAGCTCAGGAAGAAGGCAGCGCAAGAGGAGGAGAGAATAAGGAAGGAGAGGGAAGAGAAGGAGAGGATTAAGGCAGATAAGGAAGAGAGAAAGAGGAGAAAAAAGGAATTAAAGTTAAGAAGTAAGCTAAGTAAGAAGACAGATAAGTTCAGGCTGCTGGCTAGGAAGGCTGAAGGGTATGTTGAGGAGAAAAGGGCTGATATGGTTGTGGGCTCTTATTCTAAGCTTAAAGCATTTTATGATAAATTAATTGCCCTGCCTCTTAAGGCTGAGGTGAAGAAAGAGCTGTATTCAAAGCTTAATAATGTTTATTTATGGGTGCGCAGGGAGAAACAGACTGCGATTGAAAGAAGCGAGAGAAAAAGGAAAATAAGGCTGGAGAAGATAAGAAGGAGAGAGGAAGAAAGGAGAAAGAGGGAAGAGGTGGAGAGGAAGCTGGGGGAAAGGAGAAGGCTGGAGGAGATTAAGAGAAGGAATGAGAGGGAAAAAGAGGAGAGAAAGAGGGAAGAGGAGGAGAAAGGGCTGCTTGAAGAGAGAAGAAAGGAAAGGGAAAGAAAGAGAAATGAGAAGGAAAGGGAGAGGCTGAAGAAGGAAAGAGAGAGGCTGAAGAAGGAAAGAGAGAAAAGGAAGGCAGCTGCCAGAGAGGAAAGGAAGAAAAAGATGCATGCTCTTTTGCATAGAACCGGACTGTATAAAACAGAGGAGGAAAGAAGGAAAGAGAAAAGGGAAAGGCTGAGGAAGCTAAGGGAGAAGGAAAGGGAAAGGAAGAGGATATTAAATGAGGAAAGGGAAAAAGAGGCTGAAATAAAAAGGCTGGAGGAGGTTAAGAGGAAAGAGGAGAGCAAGAGGCTGGAGGAGCTGAAGAGAAAGGAGGAAGAGAAGAATAGGGCAGATGAGTTAAGGAAGGAGAGAGAAGAAAAGAGGAGATTAAGGGAATTAAGGCAGAAAGAGAAGGAGGAGAAGAGAAAACAGCTGGAGATATCAAGGAAACAGAAAGAGAGGGAAAGGCTGGAGGAGCAGAGAAGGAAGGAGAATGAAGAGAAAGAGCTAAGGGCCAAGGAGCTGCTGGAGAAGAGGCTCGTCAGATTTAACAGCACATTTTCAAGGATTGAAAGGCTTATCAAGAATAATGATGTTGATGGGGTAGCTGCTTCTTATGCAGCGCTGAAGGGAATTTATAGCAAGCTGATTCTATCACAACTGAGCAGGGAGCAGAAAGCTGTGTTGTATAATAGGCTTAAGGATGCTTATGAGTGGATGGTTGGGCAGAAGCAGAAAGAGATTGCTGAGATTAAGAGGGCGAAAGAGGAGAAAGAGAAGAAGAGGGGGAAGGAGAAAGAGAAGGAGAAAAGGAAGGAGAAAGGGAAGGAAGGAATGCCATGGAAGATAAAGGGAGTTAAGCCTGCTGCCAAGAAGGGTTCCAAGGATTCAAAGGGTTCCAAGGGTTTCGAGGATTCAAGGGGAGCAAGCAGCGAAGAAGAAGAGCTGAGCAGGAAGGAGGCTGAGCTGGAGAGAAAGGAAAGGGAGCAGTTAAAGAAGTTTGAAGAGCTAATGAAAAAATGAGCTGGAAAACATATCTTATTTTTTTTGTTCTGTGTTTGCTTCTGTTTTTTGCGGCTGAAGCAAGGGAACTGGACGGGGATAATAGCAATCTTGTTTTTAAGGCAGATTATAGCACAAATAGGTATACTCTGAATGAGAATAATTCCTTGCTTGTGTATAATACAAAGACAGGCACACAGCCGCAGGTTATTATAGGGAATAATGCGGTTCTTGACGTTACCCCAACAAATAAGCCGCCTAATGTTGTTGATAGCAATAACCTGTTTAATTTTAAGCTGCTTAATACTGAGGTTGTCTGGGCAGCCCTTTCTCTTGTGCTTAATAACAGCTTTGGGGCTGTTGATTTTAATGAGCTTATTGATATCAGCAGTAGGGAGACTGTTGACCTTGATTCTTATGTTGAGATCAGCTCTAATTATATCTTTATTAATGATACTTCACTGAAAGAGCTTAATAAGAGCGCGGAGGTTACTATCAAGGAGCTTACATTTTCTAATATAAGGATTTTGAAGAACGGGGAGGATTGTTTGGGGTGCACTATTTTGTCTTATTCAGGAGGAGATGTAAAGTTTAATGTGTCAGGGTTTGCTATCTACCAAGCTGCTGACGGAAGCGTGAGCCCGGCTATAAGGATTGCCACTAATGTGATTGTGACAAATGCTTCTATGAGTGTTGCAGGAGATACTTATAATGGAGTGTATCCTAATAACCTGACTATTGATGTGGGCGGAGATGGGGTGGCGGAGTTCAGCTCCAGCGGAGAGTTTAGTTCTTCTACAGTGTTTGCTAATTTTACTGATGCTTTGAATGATATATTTCCTGAGTGTAGTTGCAATGGCTGTACCTTGTCTAATAGCGACCTTACATGCACAATTGTGCTGAATATCAGCTCTGATACTGCGGGAACTGTTGAGCTGTCTAACCTTAATGTGAGCCAGATCATCAACAATGCAAGCTGGAATGAGGATAATAGCTATAATCTTATTGACCTGGATGATTATTTCTATGACCTGGATAGGGATGCGCTTAGTTATTTTTATTCCCCAATGGAGAATATTACTGTCTCTGTTGATAATGGGATTGTTAGTTTTACGCCGGATTCTAATTTCTTTGGCAATAGAAGCATTGTGTTTAATGCCTCTGACGGCACTAATATTACGCTTAGCAATTATGTTAATCTCAGCGTTGTTTCTGTTAATGATGTTCCTGTGTTTTCAGGAGAAATCTCTGATTGGTTCTGGCTTAAGGATAAAAATATCACTAATGTTTTTGACCTGGATGATTATTTTTCTGATGTTGAGACAGAGAACCTTAGCTATAGCACCACAGGAAATGTTAATGTGACAGTTGATATAGATGAGAATAACAGCGTTTCTTTTTTCCCGGATCTTAATTGGACAGGGCAGGAGACTGTTTATTTTACAGGCTCTGATGGAGGGCTGAGCGCCAATTCAAATAATATTTTGCTTAATGTGTCCGGAGGGCCAACGCCATCCGCGCCTGCAGGAGATGCAGGAGGGGAGAGCGGGGCTGATATAGAGGTCCCTGTGAAGAGGGTGATTATTAAGGAGTTTAATGTGAGCATAGATAAGGTAAAGAGCAAGCTTGTTACGGGTGAAAGCGAGAAGAAGAGGTTTGTTGTTACAAATGCAGGCAATGTAAAGATGAAGTTCAGGGTTGAGGTTAAGGCTGTAGAGGATTTTGTGTTTATAATAGATAAAGAGTTTATATTGTATCCAGGCCAGGCAAAGTCTGTGAATGTTGATATATTGGCAGGGCCTAAGTATGGAATTTATTCCGGAGAGATTGTTATAATAGGGGAAGGGGTGGAGAAGACAATACCGGTTGTGTTAGAGGTGGTTACAAAGAAGATATTGTTTGATGTAAAGATTGATGTGCCTCTGGAGTATAAGGAGATTTATCCAGGAGAGAACCTGAGGGCGCAGGTTACATTGCTTAATATTATGGGGGGAACGGCTGATGTTCTTATTAATTATCTTATTAAGGACCTGAATGGCTATGTGCTTTATGAGGAGAGCGAGACTTTTGCTGTAGAGGACCAGGCTTCGTATGCGAAGAGTTTTGAGACCAGCATGGATTGGATCACAGGGGATTACCTGGTTGCTATAGAGTCAATGTACGGGAACAGCTATGCGGTTTCCAGCGAGATGTTCAGGCTGAAGGAGGAGGAGAGGCTGGCCCCTGAGGAGGTTAAAGACAGATTGTTTTTGATACTTATCCTTGTTATTAGCATTGTTCTTTTTATAGCGGCTTTTATTGTGCTGTCTAAGAAGCCTAAGAAAAGGAGAAAGAGAACCTGAGATTTCTTAGGTGTCTTGGACTTTGAGCTGTGAGCTCTATATTAAAGAGTTAAAAGAATTGAAAGGTAGCTACTCAGAATTAATACTTGAATCTTTTATTATAGCTTTTATGATCAAACCATTCAAGAATAATGTTTACTATCTTAACTTCATCACTTTCAATTGTGTAAATTAATCTCCAGGCATTAGGCAAATCATATTTCCAAAGGTTTGTGATGCCATATTTTCTAATATATTCTTTAGGCCATAACCTCTTTTGAATCTTAGTTCCGCATGTTGAATCTAATTTTAGATCATCCATTGCCCTGTCAATGAATTTATATAGATTCTGATCTTGGATTTTGCCTTCTTTAAGAGATTCAAATTCCTCTTTTAATTTGTTAGATATAAAAGCTACAAATATTCCCTTTTCACTCATTTTGCTATTAGTCCCTCAGAGATTATCCTTTTTATCCTTTCTGGATTATAAGTCCAAATAATACATCCATCTTTATCAATAATGATTTTTCCAGATTCTTCTAGATAGTCCAAAATAACTTGGAAGGTTTGATACATCATTTTCCTTGGAAGTTTTTTCCATAATTGATACTTGCCACATTGTTGGCTGTGCTCCTGGATGGTTTTTTCTACCATAATTACAGATTCTAATGTAGGACTATGTAAAATTGTTTCTTGTTTCATCTTATATAAGTATATATAAGAGCTTATATTTAAATTTATTGGTTATTTTTGAAGAAAAAATATAGAGGCTTATTTGTGGAAAATTTTAATTATATAATTATAGAAAGGTTTATATATAAATAAATGCCATATAGTAATTTTATAATGATTTTATGGTCATGTTATAATAATAATATAAGGATTATATAATAAAATGGAAGATGACAAGAAGAAAAAGGGCGTGAGCGTGCATGCCACCATTCCAATGGAGCAGTTTAAGGCTATTAAGAAGCTTGAGGGAACGCTTGGGACAGGGGTTAACGGAGTTGTGGCTAATATAGTGCATAATTGGCTTTACCAGCAGGACTGGTTTCATGAGATTGTTAAGGAGAAGCTTAAGAAAAAATGAGAAGGGTTTTGGTTATATTATGTTTTTGGAGCTTAGTTCTTGCTAGCTTTGCTTCCGCAGAGCTTAATATTACTACTTTTATCAGCTTCCAGGGCAAGCTGGCTAATAAGACAAACGGGGATGCTTTTACCAATAGCTCTTTACAAATCAATATTACAACCTATAATAATTTTTCTGATGTTAAGTGGGGACCTTATAATTTCAGCAATGCGACTGATAGCAATGGCGTGTTTGATATGGTTTTGGGAAGTACTTATGAGCTTAATCTAACGCCTGGGATGAAGTATAACCTGATTGCTGCTGTTGACCTTGATTCCGCTAATTTTACTTCTGCTGATGATATTTATGGGGATAATAGCAGTTTTGATGATGTGATTATTGTTAATGCAGGCTATCCTGCTGATGCCTCTGAGCTGATAATGAGCGATAATATTACTTCTGTGCAGTCTGAGTTTAGTAAGTATGCTAAGCTGGGAGGCGCTAATTTTACGGGCAGGGTTGCTGTTAGTGAAGTTCTTAATGCCAGCGAAAGCCTGTTTGTTGGAGGGAATGTCAGCCTTGGAGAGGTTAATCTTACTGAGGAGGGAGATGTTGAGGCTGTTGGCAATATTAGCCTGGGGCAGAAGATTACGTTTGCTTTGGGGGAGGTTATTGATAATGTTCTTAATGGCTGGGTGAAGGTTACCGGCAGTTTGAATGTTACAGGGGATATCCATACCCCGGGAGGTGTTGTGATTGGAGGGGCTCCGGCTGCTGCTATTGCCGGAACGCTTAGGTTTACTAATGATATTTTCCAGGGCTATAATGGGAGCGACTGGGTTTCTATCAGCGCAGGAGCAAGCGCCACTTCTCCCTGGTCAAGCTCAGGGGGCACTGTTTATTATACTATAGGAAATGTTGGAATAGGGGTTTCTTCCCCAAGCTCGGCTTTGAATGTTTCCGGGAATGTTGGCGTTGGGGGGAATGTTACTGCTAAATGGTTTAAAGGCAACGGCTCTGAGCTGACCGGAGTGATTACTTCAGGAGGAGGCGTTGGCATGTGGGCAAACCTTACCTCTGATTTTATCAGCCCTAATGAGAGCTATAGCAGGAATGTGAATATTTCAGGGAATCTTACTATAGATTATAAGGTTAATGTTAGCGCTATAGACGGCAATATCAAGACAAGGGGGAATATCAGCGCTACATACCTTTTTGGTGACGGCTCTGAGCTGAAAGGGCTGGCAAATGATTCTCATAATTATGCTTTTAATGGAAGCGACTGGGTTGGCTGGAGCGCAACGCCTTCGGGCATACCTAAGTTTGAGATTACCGCGCAGACAACATGCTCAACTGATGGATATTGCTCTGATGTTTATTCAGAGGGTTTGCTTAATGTTAATGATAATTTTAATGTGAGCGATGCAGGGGATCTAAGGGCGCAGGGAGATGTGAATATTACTGGAGATGTTTTTGTCCAGGGTGACCTGAATATTACAGGCACTACTAATATAGGCAATGTTAATATTTCAGGGGTTACTTTCAGCTCAGGGAATATTGTGGCTAAGAATGCAACGTTTACAGGGCTTAATGTTACTGGAAGTTCGTATTTTG
>NZBG01000014.1 GCA_002687795.1 Candidatus Woesearchaeota archaeon | reverse complement strand
TTGCTGCACAGAAAAAAGAAGTAATTTGCAAGTTAATTGCTTATAATGTAGATAGAATACTACATTATGCAAATTACTTCTTAGGGTTTCAGCACAGCCAACCCACAGAAACATTTTTATATATCTTAACAAAGAATTAAACCTTATGAAAATTGCATTTATCCATTATAGCATTGGGGAAAGCGGCGGCGTTAATTCTGTTATGAGGTCAAATGCAATTGGGCTGAGGAAAATATATAAGAATGTTCATATCACGTTTATCGGAGCAATAGATAGTTATGTTATGAAGGGAGAGAATGTAAAGCATATTAATATAAAAGAGTTAGGGGTAAAGCCAAATATCATTCTTGAGTTCACTAAACAAACTGCTGAGGATTATATAAAGATTGGAGAGCGCTTGTATCAAAAGCTAAAGAAAGCTATTGATAAGATAGATTATGTGGTTATAGAAAACCCTGTCATAGGCATTAATCCTCCGGCCACATATGCTTTTTACAGGCTTGTTATGGACAATAAAAAGGGAAAGAGAAAGATTATCTATCGTATCCATGATTTCCCGGAAGAGAGAAAGAATAATTTTCAGAACCTTAAGAAGTTTACAGGCAAGGGAAATATTCCTTACTGGCATGATATACTTTACCCCAAAACAGATAACTCAGGCTTTATTGTTCTGAACACGACCGGCTTTGACAGGCTAAGGAGAAATAAGGTTAAAGCTAACAAGATCTTCCTTTTATCGAATTCAGTAAACGAGGATTTGATAGAAAAAGATGTTAAGACAAGCGAAGAGCTGAGGAAACATATAATCAGAGAAGAATCCCTTGAGTCTGATGAGAAGTTTCTGTTTTATCCGGTGAGGGTGATCCCAAGAAAGAATGTGGAGGAAGCAATATTTCTTACTATGTTTCTGAGAGAGCATCTAAGGGAAAACTATTATCTTCTTGTAAGCCTGATAGAGACAAGGTTTGAAGGCTCTGATTATCCAAGCATAATACAAAGGTTTGTGAAGAAGAATAATCTGCCGGTTAGGTTAGGGCTGCATCTGTCAATTAAGAGAAAGGAAAAGAATAATAAGATTGAGGATTTTGGGTTGGGCGATGCATATAATATCTGCGATAAGGTTATTACAACCAGTATCTTAGAGGGTTTTGGATTGTTCTTTATAGAGTCATGGTATTTTAATAAAGCGATAATAGGAAGAGACCTTCCAATGGTAACAAAGGATTTTAAGAAGGCTGGGATAAATCTAAACCACCTGTACAGCAGGCTTCTGATAGGAAAAAAGGATTTTACTGAAATAAAGAGCCTAAAAGAGAAGCTGAATCTTTCGCTTAAATTAAAGGATAAGGCTTTTTGTAATAAGGTTTACAAAGATAATAAGAAAACTCTTAATAATATGATAAGGCTGATCAAGGGAAAGAACGAGAGAAAGCTTATTACTGGAAACAGGAAAAGGGTTATAAAGAATTTCTCGTCAAAACAGATTGCAAAGAATCTTATCAAAGCCTTTAAAACCGTATTTTAATTGATTTTACTTCTTAATAATAACTCCTATATCAGCAACATTGCTTCCGGTCAGTCCTGTGAATACCAGTTCTTTGGTTTTCTTGAAGAAAGGGTAAGAGTCATTATTCTTTAGATACTTTTTATGGTTTAATTTGAGTTCTTTGGCTTTATTTAATGAATTGTTATCAACTATAGCTCCTGCAGCATCTGTGGGGCCGTCCATCCCGTCAGAGCCGATTGAGGCTAGGCAGCAGTTCTTTAGTTTAGCGATGTCTTCTATTGCTCCCAGGCAAAGCTCCTGGTTTCTTCCTCCCTTTCCTTTGCCTTTAACGGTAACTGTTGTCTCTCCGGCAAAGAGCAATGCAACACCTTTTCCCTTGGTTTTAATATTCTTGACCAACCTTTTGCCAGTAACCCTTGCCTCACCTTTGAGCTTGTTGGTTAATATTATTGGCTTTAATCCTGATGATAATGCCTTTTGCTTCATTGCTTCAAGAGCTACTTTGTTGTTTAATAACAAAATATTGGTTGTATTATTTAAGTTCTTAGCAACTGTTGGGCCAGAGGCTATGGTTGCCAGGTTGTTTCCAACAACATCAGAGAATATCAGGGAAACAATCTTTGCTCTGGTTAGTTTTGCTAATTTTCCGCCTTTTACATGAGAATATCTTTTTCTTATCTTATTGAGAGCACTGATGTCTTTGCCTGAGAGAAATGCTTTCCTTATTGTTTTTGTGTATTGCTTGAAGGCAATGTTAGGATAGCAAAGCAGGGCAGAGCCTCCTCCTGAGATAAGGCATATAATAAGGTCATCTTTTTTTAAGCTGCTTATTAAACCAATAATCTTTTTAGTGGCATTAAGATTCTTAATAGAGGGCATTGGATGGGTTCCTTTGATTACATTTATCCTTTTTAGCTGAATATTTTTTGTTGAGATTATGATTCCATTATTTATCCTGCTGCCTAAGATTCTTTCTATCTCTTTCCCCATGAGAGAAGAGGCTTTGCCAAAGCCTATAACAAAGATTCTTTTATATCTTTTCAGGTTTATCTTTTTGTTTTTAATGTTTAGAATATTGTTTTTTAGTTTTATGTTGTTTCTTATTATTTTTTCAGTGTTTATTGATTGCAGTCCTGAGTTTATTATCTGAAGAGCCTTTCTTCTTATGGGTGTTGAGGAGAGGTTTCTGAGGTTTTTGATCATATTGTTTTTATTGGGGTAGAAGGTTTATAAATATATCTCAAAAAGAGTTATCTTTAAAAACAGCCTTATATTAATCTCTTCTATGCAACTTATAATCATAACAGATATGGATGGCTGTTTCCTTGATTTTAACACTTACAGCTATGAAGATTCAGTTGAGGCATTAAACAGGGCTGTTAAGGAGGCTGCAGTAATCTCTTTCTGCACTGGCAAGTGCCTGGCTGAGATTAAAGTTTATAATAAAGAATTAAAGCTTAAGTTTCCGTTCATTGCTGAGAATGGAAGCATTATCTGTGTTCCGCATGATTTCTTTGATTTTGATTTTGAGTATCAAAGAGAAACTGAAAAGTATAAGATCATTGAGCTTAATGTGAAACATGATGAAACCATTAAAGCATTGCATAATATCAGAAAAAAGTTGGATTTTGAGTTCAGGATATTTAGTGAGATGAGCCCAGAGGAGATAAATGAATACTGCGGATTGCCCATCGAGTCTGTTAAACATGCAAAAATGAAAGAGTATGATGATGCTGTCAGGATTGTCGATGAAACCCCTGAGAAAGTAAATCTGTTTAAGCAGGCTGTGGCTGAGGAAGGTTTCAGTTATACAAAAGGAGGCAAGTTTCATATTCTAATAAAAGGCTCTGATAAGGGAAAGGCAGCCGGGATCCTGTTGGAGCTTTACAAGAAAAAATATGGAAGCATTGTTTCTATTGGCCTAGGTGATTCATTGAATGATCTGCCGATGCTGGAAGAGGTTGATTCTGCTTTCCTTGTTGCAAGGCCTGATGGAAGCCGGGTAGATATTGGGAACTCAAAGGCAAAGAGGGTTAATGAGATCGGCCCTAAGGGATGGAGTGAAGTTGTGAATGAAGCTTTAGAAAAAGTAAAAAAAGAATCACACTTTGTTAAAGAATAACTCAACACTTTTATCTTTAATCTTCTCTTCGCTTTGGTGCTTATGCTTTTTTGCAGGAGCCTGGTCTGATATCTTTATTTTATCAGCTCCAACCTTTGCTTTTATGCCACTCTGGAATTTTTCTAATGAGCCCATGAGCTCAGTATCAGTTTTTATGTACAAATTAATCCTGTCATTCTTTTCAAGGCCTGCTTTCTTTCTTAAGGACTGGATCCTTCTACAGATTTCCCTTGAGAAGCCTTCAGCTTCCAGCTCTTCAGTTCTTTCTTTGTTTACATATACAAAGCCATCCCTGAACTTTGATTCGCAGTATTTGTCAGGGATTTCTCTTTCTATTATCAAGTGCTCTTTCTTTATTGAGAACTCTTCATTGTCAACTTTGAACTCATATTCCCCTTTCTGTTCTATATGGAAGAGTATGGTTTCAGGGCTGTCAGTTGAGAGCTTTGCTATGAGCTTGGGTGTTTTTTCTTTGTATTCCGGGGCAAGCTTTGCATAGTCAGGCTTGATTTTCAGCTTTATGCCTTTTATTGAGCTTTTAACATTGACTTCTTTGATGTTTGTCTGCCTTCTTATAAGCTCTTTGAGTTGTTTTACTGCAGCTGCTGTTTTAGCGTTGCCTGTTACAATAATCGCTTCCTTTAGTGGCCATCTTATGCCAGTCTGGAGCTTTTCCCTGGCTGAAAGTAAGGCTTGGGTGATTTCATCAATAGCTTCCATGTTTTCTTCCAATTCCTTGTCTATCAACTCTTTCTCAGCTTTCGGCCAGGGATGCATGCTTATGCTGTCTTCCTTGAGCTTGAACTTTTCTTTAAGGTTGAGATAGATTTTCTCTGTTATGAATGGTGCAACAGGTGTGAATAAGAGCATGGAATCAAATAATGTCCTGTATAATGTGTAAAGCACAGCCTTCTTTTCGTCCTTTATTCCGATAGATGCCTTTTCTCTGACAAGCTGGAGGTATGTCCTGCTTAGCTTAAGGATAAGCTCTTCCACTTTCAGGGGAACATCGTTCAGCTTGTATTGGTCAAAGAGCATGGTTACTTCTTCAATGGTTGAGTTGAGCTTTGAGAGCATGTATTTTTCTTCCAGGTCAAATGATTTTTTTATCTTTGAGTATTCCAGCTCAGAAGGCTTGATTTCTAATGTTTTATATAAGTCTATCAGGTAATTGTGAAGGTTCCATAGTATTGTAAGGTTCCTGTTTTTGACTTTCATATCGTCAAAGTTGTAGTTAAGGTCAACTCCGGGAGACGCTGCGCCAAGCAGGTAGTATCTTAGTGTGTCTGAACCATGCTTGTCTATAACTTCATGGGGGAGGATGTAGTTGCCCAGGGATTTTGACATCTTTCTGCCAAGGGCATCGTTTATGAAGCCGTGCATGTAAACAGCTTTGAAGGAAGGCTTTTGCATTGCAACCATTGAGCTTACGAATAAGAGGTTGAACCAGCCTCTGATTTGGTCTATGCCTTCAAGTATGAAGTCTGCTGGGAATAGCTTTTCGAAGATTTCTTTTTCTCTTGGATAGTCAAGACAGTTCCATGATGAAGAGCCTGCGTCTATCCAGACATCAAGTATGTCAGGGCTTCTTTCCATCTCAGAGCCGCATTTGCATTTGAGCTTAACCTTGTCTATCTTTGGCTTGTGCAGGTCTTCAGGAACTTCTCCGGCAAGCTCTTTGAGCTCTTTTAGAGAGCCAACCACAACAAATTCTTTGCAGTTTTTGCATTCCCAGATTGGCAGTGGTGTGCCCCAGAACCTCTGCCTTGTTATGCCGTTGTCTCTCAAGTTTTCAAGCCAGGAGTCAAAGTTCCTGCTGCCTGCAGATTCAGGTACCCATTCAATCTTTTTGTTAAGCTGCCTCATCTTGTCCTTCATGTCTTCCACTTTGAAGAACCATTGCTCTGTTGTCCTGAAGATGATTGGCTGCTTGCATCTCCAGCAGTGTGGGTAATCATGCTCAACTGGAGATGTTGCAATTAAAACCCCTTCTTGTTCCAGCGCATCAATAAAGAATTTGTCTCCATTCTCTTTTGCTTTCTTTCCTGTAAACTTTCTCATGCCTTCTTTGAAGATGCCATTCTCATTTAATTCATTGAATGGAGGAAGTTTATTCTTTAATCCCACTTCATAATCTTCAGGACCTCCTCCAGGTGCGCAGTGCACCAATCCTGTACCAGAACTTGTATCCACATATTCTGAGGACATAACTACTGTAAATGCTTTAGGGCATTCTTCCTCAATTTTCTTAAAAGGTGGTATGTATTCTATAAGTGGATGAATATATTTCATTCCTTCAAGCTCTTTTCCTTTGAACTCTTCTATTATTTCAAACTCTTTGTCAGCAACTCCGCTGATAAACACGGAGACAAGCTGCTTTGCAACAATCCATACCTCATTACCCACCTTTGCTCTTACATAATCTATATCAGGGCCTGCCATAATAGCAAGATTATGCGGAATTGTCCAAGGCGTGGTTGTCCATATTATAAGGAACTCGTTCTCCTTGCCCTTAACCTTAAACTTAATAAATATAGACTCGTCCCTGACATTTTTGTATTCAAGCTCATGCTTTGCTAAGGCTGTGCCGCATTTTGCGCACCAGTGCATTGTCTTTTTTCCTTTGTAGAGCCTTTTGTTTTCATATGCTTTTTTGATTAGCCACCATTCTCCTTCAATATAACTGCTGTCAACAGATTTGTAGGCGTTGTCAAAGCCCATCCAAACTCCTAGCCTTTTGAAGTCCTGGTTCATTATTTCCATGTTTTTTATGGAGAAATCTTTGCAGTCTTTTACAAACTTAGCAACACCGTATTTTATGATGTCGTCCTTTGTTTTTAGGCCTTTTTCTTTCTGGACGCCCTGCTCGGTTGGAACGCCGTGCATGTCATATCCTGCACGATCCCAGACATCAAAGCCTGCCATCCTTTTGTATCTTAGAAAGCTGTCTTTTAATGATTTGTTCCAGGCAGTGCCTATGTGGACCTTGCCTGAAGTGTATGGAGGGCCATCTAGGAAATAGAATGTTTTTTTGCCTTTGTTCTTTTCCTTAGCTTTTTCATAGACTTTTTTTTCTTTCCAGTAGCTAAGTATCTCAGGCTCTGATTTTAAAGGCTCGTATGGTTCCATGATTTTAGAGTATAAATATAGGTATTTAAATATGTTATGGATATTTCAGTGTCTTAGTAGAATTAAATTAAGCAAACTCAACCTTTTTAACCCTGATGCCTTTTCTTTGCGTCTGGGTTTTTTTGCATTCTTTGCATTGGTATCTTAGGTCAGTTTTCTTTGCCTGCTTTTTGTTGTAACGCTTCCATTTGGATAATGCGCCTTTGGAAAGCTTGCCAAGGTTGCCTTTGCCGGTGCATTTTCCCCTTTTCTTGATTCTCTGCTTTGCGCCTCTCTTTAGTGTGCTTGGGGTTTTCTTTTTTGTAAGAGCTACCTTGTGCTCTGTATGCTTTTTGCAGAATTTGCAGTATGTTCTTCTGATTTTTGGGAATTTCATTTTTAGTGCGCTCTTCTCATGTTCGCTCTCAGGCTTGGCCTTAGCTTTTCTGCGCCTTTGCCTTTGTTTGTTAAAATACCTCTGCTTCTTTTCCCGGCAGCTGTCAGGCCGCGGAACACTCTTCTTGTGTGAGGCTTTCCTGCTATCCAATTGATCCTTTTGTCAGCAAGTATTGCAGGATGGCTCTTGTCTACAAGTATGATTTCAAACCAATAGTATTTTCCGTCTTTTGCAACCCAGTATGAGTTTAATACTTCCATGTTGGGATATTTCTGGGCTGCTCTTCTTTCAGCAACAACCTGGTAGCTTAATTCAAGGTTTTTTCTTCTTGAGAAGCGCTTTGGCCTTCTTCCTTTCTTGATTTTTGGCCTTTGCCTGCCTCCCCTGATAAGCCTTTGCCTGACAATAGCATAGCCCTGCTTTGCTCTGTAACCTAATGATTTTGCCCTGTCAAGCCTTGTAGGCCTGTCTATTCTTACAGTGGCAGGCTGCCTTCTCCATTCAATGATTCTTTGCTTCCTTAGCTCAGCCAGGTTCTCTTTAGGCTTCTTCCAAAGCTTTCCTATATATTTATAAAATCCCATTTTTATGTTTTCTATGTATTATTAGAGTAAGGGTTTATTTATAAAGGTTACTCTCAGCATTCTCTCTTATCTTCTTTACATTCTCCTCAATAGTGTTCCCTTTAAAGATGCCAGTTCCGCTTGCAAACAGATTAGCTCCGTTCTCAGCCATCTTAGAAACAGTATCTTCCTTAACATCGCCGTCAACTTCTATGTCAATGTTCAGGTTATTTTTTTTAATGATTTCCCTTAATTCTTTTATCTTAGGGAGCACAGATTCTATGCATTTCTGCCCTCCAAAGCCAGGGTTGACTGTCATTATTATAACCATATCAATCTTGTCCAAGACAGATTGCATTTTCTGGATTGGCGTATCAGGGTTTATTGCAACGCCTGCTTTTTTGCCATATTTCTTTATTTCCTGGATTGTTTCGGCTAAATCTGCGCAGGCTTCAGCATGGACTGTAATGATGTCAGCGCCAGCTTCAGAAAATAGTTTAATGTGTTTTATAGGCTCTTTGATCATCAGATGAACATCAAAAGGAAGCTTGGTTAATGGCCTTAATGCTTTTACTTCTAGCTGGGTCATTGCAAAGTTTGGCACAAAGATGCCGTCCATTATATCAAAGTGCAGCATATCAATCCCTGCTTTCTCCAGCAGTTTGACCTGTTCAACGAGGTTGGTATAGTCTGCGCTCATTAGGGATGCTGAGATTTTTGGCATTTTAGTAACTTTATTAGATAATTTTAACCTCAATTTACTATAGAAATCATAAACATTTATAAATAAAACTGTTTTTTCTATTACAAAGATGATAACTCAATCAAAATCATTAAGGAAACCAACTGGCGGAAGGTATAAAAACTTTAGAAAGAAGAAGCTGTTTGAGTCAGGCAGAATACCATCCCATACAAAAATAGATGAAAAAAAGCTTAAGAAGCTCAGGATAAGGGGGGGCAGCCAGAAGCAGAGGCTTTTAAGCATTAATACAGCTAATGTTCTTGATAAGAAGACAAACAAATATTCAAAGGCTAAGATCATATCAATCATTGACAACCCTGCCAATAAGCAGTTTGTTAGGAGAAACATCATTACCAAAGGAGCTGTGATAAACACAGATAAAGGTAATGCAAAGGTTACCTCAAGGCCTGGACAGGATGGGGCTGTTAATGCTGTGCTGATATAAGAATTCTTATTGTTCCATTTCTAAAACACTGTTCCAATTTTGATAACATTTATATATAACCTGCGCTCAGAAGATTTAATGGAAGTTGATAACATAAAGTTATTAGAGGAATTGTTTGATAAAAAGGTTCTAAAGATATTAAAGCTGTTTCTTGCTGATAAGGATAATGAATTCTATCTCAGAGAGGCTGCAAAGCTCTCTAAAGTGCCTGTGGCTTCCACGTTCAGGATAATAAACAAGCTGGTAAGCCTTAATCTTATAACAGAGAAGAAGATCAAGAAGTTTAAGCTTTACAGGATAAGCCAGAACAAGAATATTGAGTTCTTAGAGTCGTTTATCAAGGAGGAGAAGCGGATTGTGGAGATTTTTGTTGAATCAGCCTCTAAGATACATGGCGTTGAATCCCTTATATTACATGGGGAGGAATCAAAGGACAGGGCCAATATCCTTATTATAGGGGAAAATATAGACAGTAACATTGTTAAGAACATCTGCGGAGAGATTAAGGAGAAGTATAATTATATAATCTCTCCATTAACCCTTGCAAGGGTCCAGTTCAAGCAAATGAGCAATATGGGCCTGTATTCCGGGAAAAGGGAAACTTTGTTCGGAAGGTAACAAAGTAAAATATATTTTAGAGTATAGAAATATTTATATATAAGTATAAATAAGAAAATAATTGGCGTAAATTAAGTTTGTAAAATCTTTTGTTTGAAAATTTGTGGGTTTGGTCGTATTGTAGTTTAAAATACGAAATAACTTATTGGCGTAAGTTAACTTTTTTTCTAAAAGTAGCTGAGAGCTTATACTATATAAACTTTTCGCTATTGTAAAATATATTAAAAAGAATAATCGAAAAAAACAAAAAAAGGGGGTTGGTTGAAAATGGATTTTATCGTAGAAAAGGCATTAAACAACTATGAGGAAAAAAGTTCTGATGGCAATTTTGTAGGTCAGGCAAATATAAGGATAATAGGTGTTGGAGGAGCCGGCAACAATATGGTTAACTGGCTGTATAAAAAGGGCGTGAAAGGCGCTGAAATCATTGCATGCAATACTGATAAACAGCACCTTGATTTTACTGAGGCTGACAGGAAGTTTATAATCGGAAAGGATGTTACCAGGGGCTTAGGCTGCGGAGGTTTTCCTGAGAAGGGCGCTGAATCTGCCCAGGAAAGCGTGCAGGAGATAAAAGAATCATTAAAAAGCTCTGATATGGTGTTTGTTTGCGCAGGAATGGGCGGGGGCACAGGAACAGGAGCTGCTCCGGTAGTTGCTCAGATCGCAAGGGATGTTGGCTCAATTGTTATCGGAACAGTTACCATGCCATTCAAGATAGAAAGGGCAAGGGTTGATAAGGCTGAGTTCGGTCTTAGACAGCTCAGGCAGGTCAGCGATACTGTGATTGTTATAGATAATAACCGACTGGTTAATATTGCAGGAAATCTGCCTATTACCCAGGCTTTTGCTGTTGCTAATGAATTAGTTGCTACAATGATAAAAGGGATTGTGGAAACAATAGCTGTTCCCAGCCTTGTTAACCTTGATTATGCAGATGTAAAAGCTATAATGACCAATGGAGGCGTTGCAGCTATCGGCGTTGGGAGTTCGGATACTAATAACAAGGTAGAAGAAGCTGTAAAGGGCGCATTGTCAAACCCATTATTGGATATAAGCTATAAAGGCGCTACAGGCGCATTGATTCATGTGGCAGGCGGACCTGACTTAACCTTAGATGATATAAATAAGGTTGGTGAGCTGGTTACAGAAAGCCTGGATGATGATGCGAATGTTATCTGGGGCGCAAGGGTCAGTGAAGATATGAAGGGAAAGCTGACAGTTATGACAATCATAACAGGCGTGGAGTCACCATGGATACTGGGAAAAGAGGATTATTCAAAGCCAACCCCGCAGGCGCAGGAGATCGGGGAAGAGCTTGGGATAGAAATCATAAGATAAGAAAGACGAAAGACAAGAATTACTCTTATTAGTTCTTGGCCTTCATTAAATACCCCCAAAATATTTATGAAGGCTTTTTTTTTATTTTTTTATTGTTTTCTTATGGATAGTCCTATTCTTAACAGAATTAGCTTATATTAATAATATTAGCGAGAATTTTATTTCCCCTGTATTTTATCCTGTATCTTCCTGTTAACTTTCTCAAGAATTTCTTTTGCCTTGCCAATGCCACTTTGGACAGCGGCATAATGATGGCCTAATGTTACTGCCATGTCTTTTACCTTGTTGCCATACTTCTCCAGGTGTACCATGTTTTCCAGCTTATACCTTGTTGGCATTAGAGGCTTTTCATCAGAATAGCCTATAGTAAGAATTATCTGGGGCCTTACTTCTTCTATTATGCCTAATGTGGTTTTTAATCCGTCCTCATCAAAGGCTCCAATCCAGCATGCTCCCAAGCCAAGAGAATGGGCGGTTAATAGCATGTTTTCCGCTGCTGCAGCGCAGTTCTGCACAGAGTAAAGCCTTTCTCCCCTTATGCCATAGAACCTTTTGCCTTTTATTGGCTCTGAACAAACCACTATATGAACTGGGGCATTTGCCATCCAGTATTGCTGCAGGCAGACGTCTGCTATGCTTTTCCTTTTTTCTTTGTCAAGAATTACAATGAATTTCCAGTTCTGAAGGTTTCCTGCAGATGGGGCTGCTCTTCCGGCTTCCAGTATCTGGCCTACAAGGTCCCAGGCTACAGGTTTATCAAGGAATTTCCTTACAGAGCGCCTTGAGTAGATGCATTCTATGGCTTCCATAAGATTAATTTTCTCTTTGCTAGTATTTATATTTAACGGCTTTATCTGAAAAAATTCGAGGTATATTCCCACATAAATGGTGGAGATATGCCTCGAATTTTGAGCAAATAAGAACGAGCAGAAATCTCCACCTTTTAAAGTGGAGATGAATGCTCGTTTTATTTGACGAATAAGTTTATAAATAAGCAAGCCAAAGATTATTGCATGCTATACAAGGATTTGGTTAATACTTACATAGAGCTGGAAAAGACCTCAAAAAGGCTGGAGAAAACCTATTTAATCTCAGAGTTTTTTAAGTCAACACCGAAAGATGACCTTCCTGTTATTGCCTTATTAATCCAAGGAAGATTGTTTCCTGCCTGGGATGAAAGGGAGACAGGGGTTGCTTCAAGGTTAATCCTGAAAGCTATTAATGTTGCAACCGGCGTTTCTGTTGATAGTATTGAGAAGAGATGGAAGAAGACCGGTGATTTAGGCATTGCTGCTGAGGAAATTATAAAGGTCAAGAAACAGGGAACATTGTTTAGTAAGGAATTAACTGTTAGCAAGGTTTTTGATAATCTCAGGAAGCTGCCGGAGCTTGAAGGCAAGGGAACTGTTGATAAGAAGATCCAGCTTATTTCAGAGCTGCTGTTGTCAGCTAAGCCTATGGAGGCAAGGTATATTATAAGAACTATCCTTAATGAGTTAAGGGTTGGTGTTGGCGACGGGAGCGTGAGGGATGCTATTGTATGGGCTTTCTTTTCAAAGGAGATAGGATTTAGTTATGATAAGAAGGAAAACAACTTTGATGTAAAAGACAGAGAAAAGTATAACCACTATGCTGAGGCTGTCCAGCATGCTTATGACCTGACAAATGATTTTTCTGATATTGTTCTGGCTGTTAAAAAGGAAGGCCTGGATGGCCTGAAAGATATTGCATTAAAGCCTGGGAGGCCAATAAAGGTTATGCTGGCTTTGAAGGTGGATGATGTTAAGGAAGGGTTTGAGAAGGTGGGGAAGCCTGCTGAGGTAGAGCAGAAGTATGATGGGTTCAGGATACAGTGCCATAAAAGCGGCAATAAGGTAATTTTGTATACAAGAAGGCTGGAGAATGTTACAAACCAGTTCCCTGATGTTGTTTCTTATGTTAAAAGTAATGTTGAAGGCGATTCTTTTATTATTGATTCTGAGGCTATTGGGTTTAGCCCTAAGACTAAGAAATGCCTGCCGTTCCAGAAGATTTCACAAAGGATCAGAAGAAAGTTCCAGATAGAGAGGATGGTTAAGGAGTTTCCTGTTGAGGTTAATGTGTTTGATGTAATGAGCTATAATGGGAAAAGTCTACTGAAAGAACCGCTTAAGGAAAGGAGGAAGCTGCTTGAGAAGGTTGTTAGAGAGCAAAAAAGGAAAATAGTTTTGGCTAAGAAAATCGTTACTTCAGACCCTAAGGAAGCAGAGAAGTTTTTCCAGGAAAGCCTTAAGGAGGGCAATGAGGGAATAATCATGAAGAAACTGGATTCTGTATACAAGCCGGGAGCAAGGGCAGGAAACTGGATAAAATATAAGCCTGTGATGGAAACCCTAGACCTTGTGATAGTGGGAGCTGACTGGGGAGAGGGCAAGAGGGCAAGATGGATGAGCTCTTTTACAGTTGCATGCAGAGATGATAAGGGGGATTTCCTTGAGATAGGAAAGGTTGGCACAGGGATTAAAGAGAAGGAGGAGCAGGAAGGTGTTAGCTTTAAGCAGTTAACCGGATTATTAAGCCCGATTATCATAAGCGAAAAGGGGAAATCTGTTAAGTTAAAGCCAAAGATTGTGGTGGAAATCAGGTTTGAGGAAATCCAGAAAAGCCCAACATATTCTTCAGGCTATGCTCTCAGGTTTCCTAGGTTAGTAAGAATAAGGGATGATAGGGGGCATGATGAATGTTCAACATTAAAGATGGTTGAGGGTTTTTATAAAGGGCAGAGAAAATAAGCTAAAATTGACTTAATTTTGCCTACAAAAGCATAGTTTTATAAATTAATGGCGCTTCATCTCTTAGTATTATAATTATTAGTTAATTATGCTTTATACTTCGAAATGAGGGCTTTAGGGCTCTCTTTTTGGATATCAAGCACAATTTTAAGCCCGGCACGAGAGAACTCTGTAGAGCTTACGAATTATCCTTAAAGAAGACTGCTACCCTTTTTTAAGGCCTTAATAACCACAAATTATTGAGGTTTCAAGCAATGAGCCAGGGAGTTAGTGTTACGGGCTACATTTTAAATCCTTAATAGGACAAGTTAACATTCATTCATCATTAAATTGTATCATTACAGTATTGTAGTAAGATTAGTTATGAGAAACTTGTTCTAAAACTAAGGATTTAATGGCCTAATAAAATGAATTTTAGAGGCTAATAATCACTATTTGGGAGGTTATCAAAATGGGAAAAATAAGTCCTGTATCAGCAAAGTATATCATACATGCAAATATAGACATTGACGGGGTTGTGGACAGACCTGATGTAATTGGAGCTATATTCGGCCAGACAGAGGGCCTGTTAGGCTCAGATTTAGAGTTAAGAGAGCTGCAAAGAAGCGGCAGAATCGGCAGGATAGAGGTTAATGTGGATACTGTGAGCGGGAAAACTGCGGGCGCAATAACGGTTCCTTCTTCTCTTGATAAGGCTGAAACATCAATAGTAGGGGCTGCATTGGAGATAATCCAGAGGATAGGGCCATGCAATTCCAGGATAAAGGTTATAAGTGTTGAGGATGTAAGGATTTCAAAGAGAAATTTTGTGATTGAGAGGGCTAAGGAATTGCTGAAAGAGCTTATGGAAGGCGTGCTGCCTGATTCACAGGAGCTAGCTGATGAGGTTGCATATTCTGTGAGGGTTATGGAAATCGGCACTTATGGCAAAGACAGGCTTCCTGCAGGCCCGGTTATAGATGAATCAGATGAAATCATTGTGGTAGAGGGAAGAGCAGATGTGCTTAACCTATTGAAGCATTCGTTTAAGAATGTTATTGCCTTGAACGGCACAAATGTGCCCCAGACAATAATAGAGCTTAGCAAGAAGAAGGTTATCACTGCTTTTGTTGATGGAGACAGGGGAGGAAACCTTATTCTTAAGGAACTGTTCGATACATGCGAGATTGATTATGTTACAAGAGCGCCGGATGGAAAAGAGGTTGAAGAGATAACAAAGAAAGAGATACATAAGGCGCTTAGGAACAGAATCTCCGCTGAGCAGGCAGGGTTTGAGCTTGGCAAAGAGCATCATCCGAACGGAGGAAAGAACGGAAACCAAGAGAGAAGAATGCCGCCAAGGCCTGGCCCCGGCAAACAACTGCAGCCGCAACCTAACAATAACAATAAGTTTGAGAAAAAGCAGATAACAGTAGAAGAAAAGAAGACTTTTAATAATATGTTGGAAGAGCTGATTGGCACAAGAGGGGCTTTTCTGCTTGATGATAAGCTGAAAATACTTGGCAAGGTTCCTACAATAGAGCTGGTTTCCACAATCAAAAGCCTGGCAACCGGGGTCTATTCTGTTGTTTTTGACGGAGTTATAGAAAGAGACCTTGTTCAGGTGGCAGAGAAGACAAATGTAAGCTATCTTGTTGGGATGGATACAAGAATCAAGCCGGATTCAACAAGGGTAGGGATTTTGACTGGTGGAGATTTGTAAGCTTTTTTCTTTTATTTTCTATTTTATTATTTTTTCTACTCAGCCAACAACTTTTCTATAATCTCTCTAAACTCAGCTTCCTCAGCCTTTAAGTCATCCTCAGCTTCATATCCATTGCCTATCCTTTTATATCTGCATCCAAATACAAATGTAGGCACTGAGCCTTCAGGGTTGTATCTCTTAAATATATCAACCTCTTCTTTTGGGATAGAGGTTTCCAGTTCGGGTGTTAATGTATTATCTCCAGTATCAACATCCCAATGGTAAGCGATGATCTTTTCCTGCCCTATATAATCTTTGACTAGATTGTCGAATGTTTCACTGATCCAGACACAGTGCGGGCACCATGTAGTTGTGTACATCCTTATGACTGGCTTTCCGTCTTCTTTACATACAGGATCGTTTGTTTCTGTGAATGTTCCTGCGGTTTCCGCCGGGGTAAGCCCAGTAATAGGGGTTTCGCTTGATTGCTTTATTATTATATCTGATTTGCTGACAAGCTGGTCAATATATAGCTGCACAGCTGAGGACTGTTTTGAGTTTGTTAAGGTTAGTCTTATCCTTTCTTTTGCTTCTTCAAGAGGAATTTCATTGCTTTCCCTTTTAATGATATGATATCCAAAGTCTGTTTTGACAACGCCTGATACCCGGCCTATTTCCAGACCAAAAGCTACATCTTCAAACTCTTTGACCATTTGGCCTTTCACAAAGAAGCCAAGGTCACCGCCAACCACTGAAGAAGGACCTGTTGAGCTGGTCTTAGCTAACTCAGAGAAATCAGCGCCGTTTTTAAGCTCTTCCAGGAGCTCTTTTGCTGAGTCCTCTGTTTCTACAAGTATGTGCCTTGCTCTTATCTGGCCTGGCTGGGCAGTAAACATGCCCCTGTTGTTTTCATAGTAATCCACTATCTCAAAGTCATTGATTTTTATTTGCGATGAAACATCTTTTTCAAGCAGTTTTGTTATAATCAGCCTTACCCTGAAATTTTCCAGGAAATCATCAAAGTCAACATTGTTTTCCTTAAGGCTGCTTTTTAACTGCTCTTCTGTGAGCCCGTTCTCTAGAAGGAAACCCTGCAGACCTTCCTGGAACTCCTGCTCATCTACCTTGATTCCTTTCTTTCCTGCTTCCTGCAACAGAATCTTCTCTGGGATAAGGGACTGGTTCAGGAAGTCTTCTTTGCTGATAAAGCCAGCATATTGGATTGGCACAGTTGCGCTGTATACCTTTTCCAGCTCTTCAACTGTTACCCTTTCACCGTTTATTGTAGCAACAACATTCTCTTCAGAGAAAGGAAGCATCTTTGTTTTTAATATGAAAAATGAAAGAATTACGATGATTATTATGGCTGCAAAGGCAACCAGGTAGCCTGGCTTGAAACCCTCTTCTTCTTTGTCTTCTCCAGTAGGAGTTAAGTCTTCTTCTGTGAATGTTTCTTCTGGCTTCTCTTCTTTGCTGTCATCTTCATCGGATGGCTCTTCTTCCGGCTTTTCTTTTGCTTTTTCTTCTTTCTCTTCTTCGGGAGGTTCTTCTGTATCTTCGGCTTCTTCTTTGATGGTTTCTTCTTCAATCTTTTCTTCTTTTTTTGCTTTTGATGCCTTTTTTGCAGTCTTTCTGGTTTTCTTTTTTTCTGGTTTTGGCTCTTTCTTGGTATCTTCCTCAGTCTCTTCTGTTTTTATACCTTCCTCTATATCTTCTATTTCCCAGTTATAATGCACTTTTACCTTATCTTCAGCCAATATTTACCACCAGTTATTATTACTACTCCTGTATAGAAATAGGTAATAAGTGCTCATTAATAAAAGTTATGGTGCTGGAGTAGATATTGTAAAGAAATTGGTTTATTTTGGCATTGTTTTCTTGGATATAATAATCCCTAACTTTATATAACATCCAATCTTTGTAAGCATAACATGAAACAACTAATCGCCCAGGGAGCTGAGGCAAAGCTTTTCTTAGATGATAATATCATAAAACAGAGAATAAAGAAATCTTACAGGATTAAAGAGATTGATGATAAATTAAGGAAGAGGAGAACCAGGAGAGAGGCAAAGGTTATACAAAAGCTAAATATTATCGGTTTACCTTGCCCAAAGTTAATAAAGACTGATGAGAAAGAAAGGCTTGAGATAGAGTTTATTGATGGCGATATTATAAGGGATATTTTAGAGAAGAATGATTATAAACAGCTTTGCATTGAGATAGGCAAACAGATAGCTGTTATGCATGATAATACTATCATTCATGGTGACCTTACTACATCCAATATGATTCTAAAAGAGAAGATTTATTTTATCGACTTTGGCTTGAGCTTTTTCTCGCATAGGATAGAGGATAAGGCTGTTGACCTGCATCTGCTTAAGCAGGCTCTTGAATCTAAGCATTATAAGATATGGGAGAGTTGTTTTGAGCATGTTCTTAAGGGATATAAAGAGTCAAAGGATTATGATGATGTTTTGAAGAAATTAGAGACTGTTGAGAAGAGGGGAAGGTATAAGAGAAAAGCTAAACCTTTTTTAAATACTTAACCTTCCTCATAGAATAATTTACAGGATTCTTTATTTTATTACAGAGATTATCAGGCTTGCATACTCCAATATCTTTGTAATAATCCTTGTTCTCACAGTTAGGAGGGAGGATTTTCTTTCTTTTCTGCTTATGATACCTTACATGACCTTTAAGATTTATTTCTCTTAATGCTTCTGGATTCTTTTTGTTCCATTCTCCCAACCTTTTTTCTATATTTTCATAGTCCCAGCCAAGGTTAGTAAGGAAGTTCACAAGGATGAACAATGCCCTTTTTCTTCCATCTTCCAGCCCATTAAATATGTTCTGGATGCAAGGCGGAAAATATTGTTCAGGCAAAGGAGAGTCTAACTGAACCTTTGGTATTCCCAAGGGCTTATATTCCTCTTTAGGTTCCTCTGTTTTCGGGGCAAAATCATAGGCCTGTTTTACAAGGCTTATGGCTTCATTCTCCGCTGCATTGCTTTTGTCAAGAAACCTTAATTTGCTGAGCCTGACATTCTCAGGCTTTGCCATCTCTTTGTTAAATAATAAGATTTTATCAGGGTTTAAGGGCACAGAAACTAAGCCGGATTTTTCGTTGAATGAGTAGACACTCCTGTAAAGATGTCGACTTGAGATAAGAATTGTGTCAATGTCAAGGAATGATTCTGTGTTTAGCCTAGTTATTGTCTCTGAGTCCTGCTTTTCTTTTATAGTGATTTCCTCAGCACTTTTTCCTATATTGTTGATTATCCTCTGTATATCATTGTTTTCAAACTCCATGAGATTATTTCTCAGGATATCTTTTATCATGCTCCTTAGGTAAACTGTTATCCTTCTCGGCATTTCAGGGAAAAGCAGCCTTGTTTCAATATTGTTTATTACCTTAGGGAATGCTTTGAATGGAACTGCAATATGCAGTCCCTTGTTGCCTGAGAATTTACATGAGAGCGAGTTAATGTTATGATGCTTTAAAGCCTTAACAAGCAGATCAGCTGCTATCTTGCTGTACTCAAGATAATGGCAGTCTATGTCCAGGACTAAGTCAAAACCTGTTCTTAGATCATCTAACTCGTTCTTTTTCAGCTCTGTGCTGAGCTGTAAAGGGTTTCTCCAGTGCTCTTCTGATATATGGAAAGAAGTAGCTCCTTTTTGCGCAAGGCTGAGCACATCATTGGGATATTGGAGAACCTCAGGCCTTTTGCCAAATCCTTTGTCACCAAACTTAACAGCAACTTCCCTGCCTTTTGCATTCCTGATTATCTCTTCCTGTATATCTTTTCTTTTGTAATGCTTGAGAAGGGCGCTTAAGGATATCATAGAGAGAGTTAATGAAATTGTATAGTTAAAGCTTTTGGTCAATCTTTCTTCAAATAAACTGTTCTTGTTGGGAATGGTATGTCTATCTTCTGCTTGTTCAGCTCTTTGTATGCCTTTGAAAGAATCTTATCACTAATATCGAACCTTTCTTTATAGTCTTCTATATAGAACCTCAGCTCAAAGTCCAGTGAGAAGTCGTTCATTTTTATGAATCTTACTCTGGGCTTAAATTTTTCATCATTACTATGAACTGTGCCATCAATGTTCTTAAGCGTGTTAAGCAGAGTTTCTTTTACCTTGTCTATGTCTGAGCCATAGGCTACTCCAATTGGAAGCACTATCCTGAGGATGTTGTTTGGCTTTGCCAGGTTCTTTATTTTGCTGTTGGATAGCTGGCCGTTTGGGATTATCAGCAGTTCATTGTCAAATGTTTTGAGCTTTGTGCTTCTTAAGCCCACACCTACAATCTGGCCGATTTCTCCTGATTCCAGCTGTATTACATCACCTACTTTGAATGTTTTGTCTAGTATTAAGGAAACAGAACCGAACAGGTTCCCGAGGGATGTTTGTAATGCAAATGCGATAGCAATGCCGGCTATTCCAAGGCTTGCAAGCAAAGGCCCTATCTCAACGCCCCAGGTATCAAATATAATTATTAAGGCTATCGCCCATATAAGAACCTTGGAGAATGAGTGAAACAATGGCAGGATTTCATCATCAAGCGTTGATTTGGTGGCGTCTGCAATCTTTTTTCCCCAGAGGCTTATGACTGTGTTTACAAAGCTGGAGATGATATATGCTATGACTATGATCACAAGTGTGTCAAATCCGCTCTGGACAGCAGGGTTTGTTATGCTTAATGGCTTTATAGCCATCTTTATTCCTACTAGCAACAGGATATAGAAAACCGGCTTTTCTGATTTTTCAAGGATTATGTCATCAGCTTTTGTTTTGGTTTTTAGTGCTATCTTTTTTATGTATCTTTTGTAGAATAATATTATAATGGTTGCCAGGAATAAGAAGAATATGAAGGTTAGTAAGGACTGGATATATATGTTTTCCAGTAATAGGTTTAGTTGTGGGATAGAGAAATTCATGTTGCTTTTTTCTCAATAACCTGGATTGTGCATGAGCATGGCAGTTTGTGCCTTGCCTTGTCCATTGCTTTCCTGGCTGTGCCCAGGCTTTGCTTGTTTGTTGATATGGTGAACATGGTCTGTCCTTTTTTTACTCTGGCAGCTGAGCTTATTGGCTTGCCGAATGAATGTTTCATTCCAGTGCTGAACCTGTCAGCGCCAGCGCCTGAAGCTAATGGGTTCTCCCTTAATATGTGGAAAGGGTAGATTTTAACCTTAAAATGATAGCCTTTTCTCCCAAGTTCGTTTTCCAGCAGCCTGTTAGAGGTTTGCCTGGCGCTTTCAATAGCGTTATGCCTTATCTGAAGGTCTTCTTTTGAGACAAGGTTCAGTGTGCAGGAAAAGCTTTTTTTTACTGTTCCCATGTCATACCTTACAATAACCTTGTTAGGGTTAGCCTTTATGAAAGACTTTTTCTTGTACTTTGATATCCTTGTGTAAGGCCTTTCCAGGATTTTGTAGCTGCAGAATCTTTTTAATCTTGCCATATGACAGGAAAACTAAATATTGTTTTTAAATGTTTCTATAAACTTTATTGCTTAAAATGCCCTAACCCTCTTATACTATTAGAAGTCGTTGATAAGAAATCCTGGTATGGAATAACATCTTCAACCCTTAACCTAGAACCAGGTGCATATCTTCTGCTTTGTAGACCTGTACGAAGCTTATGAAGATTTCCCTGAGCAGCTTCTGCAGCCAGGTTCAATACATCTATCAATGGCTTAACCTGTCTTTCAGTTTTGCCCCTCTGATTTAAGTCATGGCTTGTATAAAAAGAATTACCTTCCGGCTTTTCTCTGGCTGAATAATCTCTCTTAGCTTCAAGCACAGGACTGGATTCCATTATCTTTCTGTCCAATGTAAATATTTTTATCCTATATCCTGTAGAGCCTAACCTTTTGTAGTCAATAGAGACAACCAGGCCATGCGATTTTTGTATAGCTTTTAATGTTTCACTAACATCAGTTTCTTTAACTGCTCCGGAAATAGTCTTTAAGTCCATGCTTATTCCTGAGTATTTAAGCCCATGCAAAACTTTGTCTACATGGGCTTTGACAGAGCCTACTTTATCAACTTCATCCGAACGACATACCTTTTTGGCATAGCTTACAAGTTCAGGCACTATAGTTGAGTATTCATCGTGATAATCCTGCTCTGATTCTTTTAATCCTTCATCTAACTTTCCATGAAGACCGTCTAATAAGGCAAAGGCAACATCTTTATCTGCCTGAACGAGATTCATTATCCCTCCAGAGAAATGTTTTACAGCATCTATATCTATGTTAGTATCTCCAAGATTTTGTATTATAGCCAATGCATTATCAAGAAAACTATCAGCTGCTTCTCCATAAGTTTCTTTTGCTAAACTGCCAATGCATTCTGTGGATAATACCAACTCATAAGCATCGTCAAAATCAGATGTTCTTTTAAAAAGGGGACCAAGTTTTTCAGGATTATCTATGCTTGAATCTTCATTCAATTCCCCTTCCAATAGTTCCACTAATTCGCTGTCAGCATCAGGTAAATACTCTTCTAGCCATCCCATTAAAATCTCTCCATATCATTAAAAGTCAATAAATCTGAGATTTTGGGTGTTCTTATAAACATTTCTATTCTCAAGTGATGAACTTAGAAAGAACATAATCTTTTACTCAAGCGTTTTAAGAATCTCTACTTCTTTCTGTATGGAGCTTGTGTAGCCATAAGAGAGTTTTATTTCTAGTGGTGTCAGGAAGGCTGAAGTTCCGCCACTAACAGTCTTCTCGCATATAATAAACCCTCTGCCATCAATCAATCTTATAGTACTGCTTCCTTCCCTCACAGGCTTGCAACTTGAAGTAATATCTTCACTCCCAACAGAAACCTTATTTAATGTTATTTTGTCAATATCATCGTACCCTAAACCCTCCTCGCTATAAGGATTGCACTTAAGCCTTGGTACATTATCACTATCTTTAGCAGACCTTTCACTATGAGTCATATCAAATATCTTGCCATTTCCCTTATTTTCAAAATATATCTTAAACCTTACTTTGCCTTTGGCTGCCTCTTCTTCTATCCTTGTAATAACTACTGGCGCGCCTTGGCCTCCTGAAAGGCTAACATCACTAACAGCGCATGCTTTTTCTCTTGCAACAGTTGAATAAGGCACTGGGTCTATGCAAACTGAAGATACTGCAAGAGTTTCATATGTATAACATGCTGTCATAAGAAAGTTTGTCTTAAACGAATCCATTCCTTCAGGCAATGTCCCTATTTTTGTTGAAAAATCTTTATAGACTATGCCCCCTTCAGGGTTGAATTCAGACTTTCCTTCAAGCTCAGGCTCCCAAAAAAACCAGTTACCAAATATAGGATCAGTTCCACCATCTATATCTCCAGTAAATATACTTTTATCATATCCGCTTATATAGAACTTAAGAAACTTTGTATAAGACCCACTTTCAGTATTAGGCACAGTCCCAGCATCATAAGCCCCTTTATTTTTTATCTCAAGGTTAAAGTTAAGTGTATCAGAAGAATATATCTGGCTTGGAGGCATATCAGGTAAAAATCTCATAACAACACCTTCTGTCCCTGTGTAGACCTTGGTATCCTGTGTTTTTGTGGAAACCCTTTGACAGGCGGTTATTGAAAGGAGTACAATGAGCAACATCAGGATTAGTTTTTCTTTCATTACATCTAAAGGATACCTTGGGCTTTAGCCCAAGTTGTAGTCCACAGCTACTCCCTTTCCTCCGTAAGTTTTTTCTACCATTTTTGATTATAA
>NZBG01000013.1 GCA_002687795.1 Candidatus Woesearchaeota archaeon | reverse complement strand
TTGCTGCACAGAAAAAAGAAGTAATTTGCAAGTTAATTGCTTATAATGTAGATAGAATACTACATTATGCAAATTACTTCTTAGGGTTTCAGCACAGCCTTTACTGAGAAACATTTTTATAATGCTCTCACTCACTCCTTTCAAATGAATAAGATTTTACTCGTTTTAGTAATAATAGAAACAATTGCTATCATCTACTTACTAACAGATGAAATAACCTTTCCCACAGGGTTTGTAGTAAAAGAAGTAATAGAAAACTACACTCCTGAAGAAAATAACACAGAAAATGACTCCATGCTGGTCTTCTCAACCTACACAAAAGCTGTATGCAAAGACAAACAAGACCACACGATATGCAATGACAGGATATTTGTAAAATGCGGAGACATAGAATATACGCTTCCTGATGTATTAAACAACAGCATCATAGTAAAAGGGGACTGGATAGATCCAAGAATGAACAAAACATAAAAATGCAAGCCTTCATAAGCGGGATAGTGCCCTTATCAACCACAAAATGGTTTGGCAAGCTGAGCTCAGTCATCTTTTTCGGAGGTTGCGACTTCAGATGCAGGTACTGCCACAGCCCCGGGCTATTAGAATTTAAGCAGGAATTCTTAACAGACATAAAAAAAATAACAAGCGAAGTAAACAAATACACTGACATAGCAGAAGCAGTAGTATTCTCCGGTGGGGAGCCATGCCTCCAAAGGCTTGCTCTAATCTCGTTAGCTAAAAACCTTAAAAACCAAAACCTTAAGATAGGCCTTGATACCAATGGCTCAAAACCCAATGTTATAAAAGAGCTGCTCTCCATGGAGCTAATAGACTTCATCTCCTTAGACATGAAATCATCATTAAATACAGAACTATTCAGCAATGTCACAAAATCAAAAACCTTTTTTACCAGAACAGATGATATAACAGAAAACATCAAGCAAACCTTAAAAATATTAAAAGAACACCAAGGCAAGGTTGAGATAGAAATCAAGACTGTTATTGTGCCATCATTGGTCTACAAAAAAGAAGATATATTAAACATTGGGGAATTAATCAAAGAAATAAACTGTACTTGGGTCTTCCAGCAGTTTGACAATCAAAAAGAGCTGGTTGACAAAAACCTCAAAAACATCCAGCCAGCATCAAAAAGCTTTTTAGAAAACCTTAAAGAGTTTTGCTTAAAAGAGTATCCTAATCTGAGGGTGAAGATAAGGGAATGATATCTGGCAGTAGCCATGAATCTTTATTTATGTTGATCCATGTAATACTGGATCATCTCTCTTATAGCCCTGAAATCTGTGTAAATGCATACTTTCTCCCTATCAACCGTTTCATTACGTTGAGTTACAACTCCTAGCAATGTTTTATCAGTAGGATCTGTAACACTTGTTCCTGAGTCTCCTGGTATTGCTTCAGAAACAGCAATTGACTCCCAAGGTTCGCAGTTTGGTTTTCCTTCTGGAGATAGTGGACTTCCTATATTACCCAAGAAGCCTCCTAACCGTATATCTTCACCAATTTCGTTTATTGTTGGTGCACCTGTATTCTCATAAACCCATCTACCATCTTTATATGATATAATACGGTCTTCATCATTTAATAATTGTTTTCTAAGAGGACCTGCAACATAATCTTGATCATCATAATTCAATGCAAAAACCCGTTTCCATACAGGCTCTCCAGAGGATATTTTTATGGTTTCTATTGGGTAACTTCTGCTCAGGTCAACTTTCCCTAATAAAATATCCTTCTCTTTTGAATAAACAAGCGTTCTTGCGGGTAGAGCAAAACCAAAAGCAGTATTGTAAATTAACATAAAATGACCTGTATTTCCTTTTTCATTTTCTTTTAGAGACTCTTCAAAAACATGGTATGCAGTTAGAAAATATCCTCTGTCATTCAGAAGGGTAGAACCACCCTGGTCATGATAAGCTATGCCAAGAGTCCCAGCTTCCTCATCATGCAAAAACTCCAAATGGTATGCAATCTGCGGGAATAGACTGTCTTTTATAACAATTTCAACAGTTCCATTAGGAGCTGCTTTTTGAGGAACATCAAGAACTTCCTGTAATGAGGCAATATCCTCCTGAGAACATCTCTCAACAAGAGTAAACTGTTGATTAATCTCTCTAACTATAGCATTATTTTCTTGATTCTTTCCTGGGTTATCCAGTGCAACTCCACCAAGCATAGCAAAAAGAGCTGCTGATACTAATAGTACTTTTCCTTTAGTCATTATGATGTTTCACTATAGGATTGGTTACAGAAACCCTATATAAATCTTTCTATTTATCACTACTATGCCGTATTAAATAAGCTTATTTTTACCAGAACTGAGAAACTGATAATATTAAGGAAACTATAAATGCTATTAAGGATTACTATGATAAGTTTGTGAGAATACATATTGATTATATTGATAAAAGGGTAATAAAATGTTAATAGGGATTGTAGGAAAGCCAAATTGCGGGAAATCAACTTTCTTCAAAGCAGCTACGCTGGCAGAAGTAGAGATAGCCAACTATCCATTCGCAACCATAAAGCCTAACATTTATAAATAAAGAGAAACTTCTACTGAATTATCTGAATATTTTAGACATAATAAATCACTTTGACTTCATGTTCAACATCGTTCATTAAAATTTTCCAAGAATCGTAAAATCTTATGAGAAGTTTTTCACTAAAAATAATTTAATGATTTAAATGAAAAAGATTCAAAATATAAACTCAATTTCTGAAAATTTAATCTATAAGAAAACAGTATATGCTTTAGGAATAAAATGCAATGAAGAAAATTTAACAAAAGAAGGTTATTTTGATTTAAAAAGAATATCTAATTTAAGAGTTTTAGATAATGGATTTCTAAGAACAATAAGAAATAGATCTAATAAAACTCAAAGAGAATTATCCAATTTAATAGGCGTACCATTGAGGACATGGATTGGTTGGGAGTCATATAGCAAATCTCTCCCCTTCGATAAATTGATACTTCTCATAAATAAATTAAACATAGACAAAGTTGAATTGTACAAAATGATAAAGAGTACTAAATTTACTTACGGGAAACATCACGGAAAGAATAGATTAAAAATTCCTATTGATCCTTCAAAGTTTGAACTTGTAAATTATCTGATTCCTATTAGCCATGATAGAGCTTATTTAGTAAAAGATACTCCTCAAAAAATAAAAGATTACGTTCTAAGTGACTTTTCTATCGACAAGAATTACTTCAAGAAATCTGGATTAATAGTCATATATTCATATTTGTTAAATAAACTCCTAAAAACATTCTATATATATGAGAGAAAAACATTTCTAAGATTTCCATTATCTAATGAAGTAAAAAGTTTGGTTAAGTTAGGAGTCAATTTGGAAAAGTCTGTAATTGTCCCTCTATTATTATCTGACGGAGGAGAAAAATCAAATAATAGATTGTTTTTCTCAGGAGCAAGCGAAGTGCTTCACAAAATTTGGGCTGATGCCTTATTTTTTCAATATGGGCTTCTGCCATCTTCTTTTTTACTAAAATATAAATCAATATTTATAACAACACATAACTTTTCAGATAAAGTATTGTCAAAAATAAAAGAGACATGCCCAACTTTCAAAACATCTCCAATAAATGAAACAACAAAAGAATATCTTAACAAACCACAACCTTCAATTAACTATTTATTTGAAAGGCCGAATATAGAACAACAAACTACAATTAGACTTTGGGCAAATACTGAAGGAAGCATTGGAATAGCATTAGACAAAAAGACTAATTTAATCACACCATCTTTAAAAATAGCTTGCGCTCATCCCTCCCTGATAAAAGAATTACAATATTTATGTAAAATCAATAAATTAAATATGCTTGTAATAAAAGAAGATAAAAACTGGTCAGGATTAAGTGCTTTAAGGTCGAATTCTATTGAAACTGCAATCAATTTTCTAAAAATAGGGGGATTTATCAGAAGTACAAGGATTAGTATGCGAAGCGAATATTTTAATGGCTTAGACAAACAAGATGTGCTTTTAGGAATACTAGAACTCATAATACGTCAAAGAAAAAATAAGACGTATAGAACAAAAGACATAAACAAAATTTATAAAGATATAAGAATTTTTGTGATTAACAAAAAATTTAAAGATGAGGAACATTATATAAACATATTTAAGAATTTTAATAATTGGTCAATTAGGGTGAAATGAAAAAATAAGAAGTGCTAAAATATGAAAATTGGCTTAGTCGGGAAACCATCTTCAGGAAAGAGCACATTTTTTAAGGCTAGCACCCTTGCTGAAGTAGATATTGCTCCATATCCATTCACCACAATTGCAAGAAATGAGGGAATAGGATTCGTTAAGGTTGAATGCGCTGACAAGTTCTTCAAAGTGCAATGCAACCCACGCTTTGGGTTCTGCATAAACCATATAAGGTTTGTACCTGTTGACATGCTTGATGTTGCAGGCCTTGTACCCGGCGCGCATGAAGGCAAAGGCATGGGCAACCAGTTTCTTGATGACCTAAGGCAGGCAGATGTGTTGATTCATGTAATAGATATCTCTGGCTCAACAAACGAAAAAGGAGAGCCTGTTGCTCCTGGGAGCTATGATCCTGAGAATGACATTAAATTTCTTGAAGAAGAATTGGATTACTGGTATGCAGGAATCCTAAAAAAAGGCTGGGACAAGTTCGCGAGAGAGGTGCAGCAAACCCACAAAGAAGTGCACAAGGCTTTAGGCAACCAATTAACAGGCCTTGGCGTCAATGAAAACATGGTTGAAGACATAATCAAGAAAAACGGGCTTGACTCAAAGCCTGTAATACAATGGACTGAGGAAGAACTCTTTGAGCTTGCAAAAGAATTAAGGAAACTTACTAAACCAATGGTGATTGCCTGCAACAAGATTGATGTGAAAGGAGCAGAGGAAAATTTCTCTAAGCTTAAGGAAAAATACCCTGAACACATGCTAATCCCCTGCTCTGCAGAATCAGAGCTTGCTTTAAGGGAAGCAGCCAAAGCAGGGCTCATAGATTATATCCCTGGGGGGAGCGATTTTGTTATAAAAGATGAGCCAAAGCTTAACGAAAAGCAAAAAAAAGCCTTATTATTTGTTAAAGATAATATACTGAAGAAATACAAAACCACAGGCGTCCAGGATGTGCTGGACTCAGCGGTCTTCAAACTCCTTAAATATATCGCTATCTTCCCCGGTGGTGTAAACAAATTAGCTGACCAGAAAGGCAATGTTCTGCCTGACTGCTTCTTACTGCCTCCTGACTCAACCGCCTTAGATTTTGCTTATAAATTGCATACAGACTTTGGCGACCATTTTATCAGGGCAGCTGATGTAAAAACTAAGACAACCATTGGCAGAGACCATAAGCTCAAGAACGGAGATGTTGTAGAGATTTATGCTGATAAATAAGAAAATTTTATATATACTCTCATTATTAATGAAAATGATAACCAAAATGTCAAAAGGATTTCAGCTAACAATACCAATGGAATTGAGGAATTTCCTGAATATTACGAAAGGATCTATGATAGAAATGGAACTAAACAGGAGAAACAATCTGGTAATCACAAAACAGGCAATTACAGAACCTGCCCAGGAAATACCTGTCCTGAAGGCTATGTTAGAAAAAGCTGATAATCTTAAACCATATGTACTTACTATAGGTGGTTTAGAAGAAATGAAAAAGGACGTATCTGAAAAGAGATTTTTTGATTTGGATGTTAAAAGATAAAGTTTTGATTAAATTCTTGTAAAAATAAAAAATAAAGGGATAGTTTATATCCCAGCTTCCTGCTTCAAAACATCGACCTTATCAGTCTTCTCCCATGTAAAGTCCGGGTCATCCCTTCCGAAATGGCCGTATGCTGCAGTCTTCTGGTAAATCGGCCTTCTTAAATCTAATACTTTTAAGATATCTGCAGGCTTCAAAGGAAAATGCTTCCTTACTAATTCCGAGATTTTCTCTTCAGGAACCTTATTAGTGCCGAATGTATCAACATTTACTGATACAGGCTCTGCAACTCCGATTGCATAAGCAAGCTGAATCTCGCATCTTGTTGCAAGGCCTGCGCCTACAATGTTCTTTGCAATATACCTTGCAGCATATGCAGCGCTCCTGTCAACCTTTGAAGGATCCTTCCCTGAAAAGCAGCCGCCTCCATGCCTTCCAATGCCTCCATATGTATCAACGATAATCTTTCTTCCGGTAAGGCCAGCGTCAGCATAAGGGCCTCCTCTTACGAAAGCTCCGGTTGGATTAACATGGAATACAGTCTGTTCATCAATAAGTTCACCGCATACTGGTCTTATAACCTTTGAGATTATATCTTTCCTTATATCATCATGGGAAACTCCATCATCGTGCTGTGTTGAAATAACAACAGTGTCAATCCTTAAAGGCTTTCCATTATCATCATATTCCACAGTAACTTGTGATTTTCCATCAGGTCTAAGATATGTTATCTCTTTGTTCCTTCTTACCTCACTAAGCTTCTGTACGAGCTTATGAGCATATATTATAGGCATAGGCATAAGTTCAGGGGTTTCATCACATGCAAAACCGTACATCATACCCTGATCCCCGGCGCCCTGCTCTTTATGCAAGCCCTTGCCTTCGCTAACACCCTGTGAAATATCAGGAGACTGCTCAGTGACCTGTGTCCAGACGCTGCATGTTTCCCATTCAATGCCATACTCTGACTTTGTATAACCAATATTCTTAATAGTCTCTCTAATAGTCCTTGGAACATCAATATAGCCTTTAGTGGTCATCTCACCGAAAACCATAACGCCGCCGTTCTTAGCGCCTGTCTCAATAGCAACCCTTGACATAGGGTCCTGCTTCAAAGCTTCATCTAAAATAGCATCTGAAATCTTATCGCACATCTTATCAGGATGCCCTTCTGTAACACTCTCACTTGTTAATAGACGTTTTTCTTTTACCATTTTTCTCATCCTCCTAAAAGTTTTTTAATAACATTTATCTGGCTTAATTAAAAAGGTTCTTGATAAAAATATTCTTATGGGAATATTTAAAACCTAAACCATTCTCTTGCGCTTCTCCACAGCCGCCTCATAATCAGCATCAACATCTATATGGCTTTTCCTGAGTTGTCTAAAAGCCCGGTCAACCCTTTCATCAAGTTCTCCTGGCGCAAACGGCTCTATAACCTTCCCCTCGTCGTGGAGCCTCTTTAACGGCGTTCCTTCTATCAGTGTATATCTTGACACATGTACTTTGTCTGGCTTCCTTAAATCATAGCTCTTTCTCATAACCTGCGCAAGAATCCTAAGTGTCTTTTCCAATCCTTTCTCTGTATCTATCCATTTTCCATCGTAATAGAACCTCTTCCCTAGCATACCTACCTGGATTATAACCTTAACTTTATAGTCTATTCCCTGCAGCTTTTGTATTGCATCTATTTTCTCAGAAGATGTTTCATTCTTGCCTAAAAAAGCTGACTCGGTATTATCAAAAGACTCAATCCCTATCAAAACCCTGTTGATTCTCTGGGCCTTGTTATAAAGCTCCTCTAAAAACCTATAGTCAGTGGCATTGACAGTAGGCACTCCCACGAAGGTACCTGTTTTCCTTAGCTCAGGAAACTGAGATTTGAACATATCCTGTATTTGGACTGAATCAAGGATTGTGTCCCAATATTTAGATGAAATATCACCAATAGGAGTAACATTCCCTTCTACATCAACTATACTAAGGCGTCTTATAAGATTATCAAGTTTGTGAGTCCTAAGGTTTCCAGTAACATAAGCCTTTGCAAGATGAAACCATAAGATATCAGAGCAATTTATGAAACCTTCATTCATAAGGCTTGTATGCCCTTTATGGTATTTTAGTTGCAATCTTCTTGCGGAATCTATATTCTGCTCAATCTTTTCTCTGCTGTATAATTTCATGCCCTTAGGGCTTGGTTCAGAGCAATATATACAGCCTCTTGGGCATCGCTCTGAAATCTTAATAATACTCATAGTGTCATTATATTCTGGAATAATATCTGCTCCATCATACAACTCTCTATAATCCCCAAACCTGTCAATAACTCTCTGGGCACGCCAATTAAAGACTTCTTTATAGCCATTAAAATCCAATGATGATACAATTTCATATGCAGAATCAAGCTCAGTCTTAAGTGAATATGGCTGTTTAACTTGGAAATTGCCATATGCATTAGCCCTATCAATTACAACCTCTTCTCCTCTTTGAATTGACTTTACCAGCCCAGTTTCGCCGAACTTAACCAGCCTTCTGTCTTTTGTTGCAAGCCAGTATGAAGGGTCTTTTTCCATATCACTCCCCGACATTCTACACAGTTCTGCATTATCATTTCTGGCAATAACAAAATGGAGAGGAGGAGATCTATAAAACTGCTTGAGATACTCGCTCCATTTTGCTATTTCCATATTACTGAAATTATTTTTTAACTTATAAAAACTCCTGAAGATTTTATTCCAATCAGAATAATCGAAAAGCATAAATAATACTTCATCTTTCCCCATGTCATGCCATTCGAACTAAAAGACATAAAACAAATAAGGAAAAGAAGCGGGCTAACCCAGGGCCAGCTGGCAAAACTTGCCGGGGTATCCCAGTCATTGATAGCAAAGATAGAATCCAACAGGATTGACCCAACCTACTCCAAAACCCAAAAAATATTCGAGGCGCTGGAAAACATAAACAAGCAAAACCAAACAAAGGCAGGCAGCATAATCCATAGGAAGATTGTAAGCATTGCGCCAAATGAAAACGTTAAAAAAGCCATAAAAATCATGAAAAAGCATTCTATCTCCCAGATGCCTGTTATAGAGAATGAAAAACTGGTTGGCCTTGTCTCAGAATCAATAATCCTTGACTCATTAATGAATAAAAAAAGTGATTGTGTGAAAGATATAATGGAAGATGCCCCTCCTGTGATCTCAGCAAAAACAGGCATTAACATTATCACAGACCTGCTAAGGCATTTCCCCATAGTTGTGGTTGCAGACAACGGCAAGCTTAAGGGAGTAATAGCAAAATCAGATCTTCTAAAGCAATTATACTAAGAACTCTACTCATACCTTCCCTTAACCTTATACTTATCAGAATTAAGAACCTCGTTAATCTCAGCATTGACATCTTCATTCTGCCTGTTAAGCAGTTTATACAAGTTATACAATATAACAAAGCCCAAAAAAGCAGTTAAACCAATCAATAATTTATCTTGCATCTTATTCCTCCTTATCATAGTCTACTAAAGTAAATATGTCATAATCCTTTAACATATCCCTTCCCTTTAAAAAGCTTAGCTCTATAAGGAATGCCAGGCCAATAATATTGCCTCCCAGCTTCTTAACAAGGTCGCAGGCAGCCTTGCTCGTGCCGCCTGTTGCCAAAAGGTCATCAACAATCAAAACATTATCGCCGTTTTTGATTGCATCCTCATGGATTTCAAAAGCATCCTTGCTATACTCTGTATCATATTCCTGCTTTATTGTCTTATGAGGCAGCTTGCCAGGCTTCCTCAAAGGCACAAAGCTTGCATGAAGCTCATGCGCTAAAACAGCGCCGAAGATAAAGCCCCTGCTCTCAGCGCTCGCAACAATATTAATATTCTTCACATCAAAATAATGCAGCATCTCCCTAATAACATGCCTGAACGCATGCGGGTCCTGAAGAAGTGTTGTGATATCCTTAAAGAAAATCCCATGTTTTGGGAAATGCGGGATTGTCCTGATTTTATCTTTAAGCTCCATTTTTCAATTTGTAATATAATACTTTAATATAAAGATTGTTGTTTTTCAGTGTAATGTGGCAAAACTATCAAAAGATTTAAAAAATACACAAAATTGTTTCCACTTAGAATGGATCCTAAGATTCAAGTTGTAATTGGTGTTGGATTTAACGAAAACGAAATATATTCTGGTAAACATAGATATAATTCTACACAAAGAATGGCTAAAAGGATAAGAGACTATGCGAATAAGACTTCAGACCCACTGGAAAGATTCAACACAGTAATAGGATATATTGGATGGTTATTTGGGCAGGATGAAAAGTTTTCTGCTATAGGAATATGTGGAAGCTGGTTAAAACCTTGTGTCGTTGGGTCTATAGCGCAGAGTTTATTATATAAAGCCGAGGTTTTCGTTAACCCAGGTTTGTGTATGAGCGGAGACCCAAGAGTAAACCAAATGAACTTAGAAGACAAAGCAAGACAAGAGATTGCAGACACAATAAATTCAAGCTTAGATTTCAGAGATATTGAATATCGAAGATACTCCGGAGATAGATATATCATATATACTTCCCGGCCAAATCCTTTTTTTCTAAGTAGCCGTAACTCGGATTGTATATAACATCGCACTTTGGCGAAGTTCTGTGGGTGCCCTCTGAGGCTCATTATGCTAAGAGACTCGAGTGGAGGCTAGGGAGCATGTATGCGGACAGAATTTGGGAGAGCGACTGATGAGCCTGGCGAAGAAGGAGCGATTCGCTAAAGTGCTGTTAAACTCTTTTCCAGTTACGAGCGAAGCGGAGTTCTGGAAAACTGCGTAGCAGAGTCGCGGAGGGACACACGTCCAATCAAGCTCGGAGA
>NZBG01000012.1 GCA_002687795.1 Candidatus Woesearchaeota archaeon | reverse complement strand
GGGTCCCAACAAAGGTAACAAATGAAAACGGAGAAATCCAGCCAGGCGACCTCTTAACAACAAGTTCAACTGAAGGCCATGCAATGAAATGCGAAATAAAAGATGTAAGAACAGCTTCTGATTTTGATGAACTCAAAGAGATCAATTATCAAAACGACCTCTGCAGGAATTCAATCTTAGGAAAAGCCTTAGAGCCTTGCACTCAAAGTGTTTGCAAGATCACAGCCCTAGTAACACTCCAATAAAACTCCACACAAACCCCAAACCACCCATTTTTCTCAGCCACTTAACCAATATCTTATCTTTTTCAGCAAATTATATTAATAATGGAAAACTTTTAATAACTAAAAAGATTCAATGTTAAAATGCAAAAATACAAATTCATAAACGACTTAACATCAGATGTGCTGTTCGAAGCCTATGGCAAGAGCCTGAAAGAAGTGTTCGAGAACGCAGCTTTAGCTTTGTTCTCAGTTATATGCCAAATAAAAAAAGTAAATCCAAAAGACATAGAAGAGTTCGAGATAAAAGGGGATAATGAAGAAGAGCTTATGTTTAACTGGCTCCAGGGCCTTATAGCCATAGTTGATACTGAGCAGAAATTCTTTTCAAAGGTAGAGATTGAAGAAATAGATAAAACTCATGTCACCGCAAAGCTATACGGAGAGCCAATAACCCCTGAGAAAGGGGAGACTGTTGTAAAGGCTGTAACCAATTACAAGTACAGCTTTAAGAAAACAAAGGATGGTTACAAGGCAGTGGTTAGCCTGGATATCTGATTATGCCTTTATCGGAATCCTTACATCAACCTCGTCATAACCAATTTTGGGTATGGTCTTAATTCTGACATCCTTAATCTTCTCAATTTCAATGAACCCTGAGTTCTCTAATAATTTAATATCATAGAACACAGATTCTTGTTTCCTGCCAGATAGTTTTGCCAATTCATACAAGGATTTAGGCTTTTGATTTCTGATTATTCTCAGTAACTGTATTCTCTTCGGTGTTAGAAATTGTTTAAGCACATCTATACTTGGGAAAGATATGCTTTCCCCTGCTATTAATCCTCTTTTTCCTTTATCAATTTTTCTAGCATAACCTTTAATTCTTTCTCTAAATTCCTGCTTTGGCTCTACTATAATTGTCAATTTTCTGATTTCCATATTAATCAACCTCCTTATTCTCAAATCTGTCAACTTCTTCTAAAAACCTATTTATTGTGTCTTCTAAGCTCTTGAACTTTAACTTTTCTTTAACCAATACATTTTCCTTCAAGTAATGCTTATGGTGGCCTTCATTGTTGTAGTTGTCAAAGCCAATTACTCTTTTATTATCACAAATCAACACAAGGGAATACTTCACACCTTCTGGGTAAAACTTTGAGACTGGTACCTCCCAAGCTGAAAAAGCTATTATATTTCCTTTCTCTGTAACTTCCCTATTAGGCTCAATAATAGGTATAGCTTTATTCATATTATATATAGTATATCATCCTATATATAAACTTTTCCATTAAAACATTGGAGAGGTATAAAACTATAAAAGAAAGTGTCCTCAATCCAGAAAGAGATATTCAAAACCCTCACGAAATTACAACCACTTTCGAGCCATCATCAAGAAGCTCATCTGTTTCTGCATCATAAAGCTCAAGCTTAACTGTCTTTCCTCCGCTGGTATCAGGGAACTGGGCTAATACTGAAACCACCTTAGAAAGCTTTTTGCCTGCGCCAAGAACGCTCTCAGCCTCATAGGTTTCTCTTGGCCTTGTCTTATAGATATCCCTTGAATCTGCATCAAAAATATATATCTTTACTTGAGGAACAAAGGCTGATTTTTGGTTGTCAACAACAAAGCCTACAGAGGTTATTTTGCCGCCTGTATCTTTCTCCTCAGAGCCTATAACCCCTACAATAAGCTTTATCTTCCCTGTCAGTCCACCAGAACTGGTTTCTTCCGGCTCTTCCTCTTCCTCCTCTTCTTCTTCTTCTTCTTCAGCTGTTTCAGCTTCAATAGTATCATTGCTGGAGTTCTCAGTTGTTACAGCCCCAACAACATCATTAGAGGCAGTCTCCTTTACCAGTGGGTTTCCTTCCCAGAAAATAAATGCTGGCTTAAATACCAATAATGATGCAAGGAAGAGTATAATAGCAATAAAAATGCTTCTCTCAAAGGTTCTTGCGTTTAATTTAATTGGATGAAGAGGGATTACAATCTCGCCTTTCTCCTTTTTAATATTGAATATATTATGCTCCTTAGAATGCGAATGCTCTGAATGCTCATGCTCTTTTTGTTTAGCCTTTTTCCTCCCTTCAACATCATATGTTGCAAAGGGTATCTCGACATCTTCCTTTTTTTCGCTCATTCCAAAAACACAGAACATTAAAATATTTAAAGTTATCGGAAATTGTCAAAACAGGATATTGATGGCAACCTTTTTTTGGATGAAGCCCATATAATAAAAAGCTTTTTATAATATAACATCTTATGAGCCTTAAATAGTTGGGGGAATCTAAAAATGGTTAAGAGAATTGGCGGAACCAGAAGAAAGACCAGGAATAAATTCAGTAAGAACATAAGAAAAAAGGGCAAAATAAGCCTTAGAAAGTACTTTCAGGAGTTTAAGAAAGGGGAAAAGGTGCTGTTAAATATAGAGCCAGGCATCCAGAAAGGCATATATTCACATAGATTCCATTCCAAAATAGGGGTTATCAAAGAGAAGAAGGGAAACTGCTATACTGTAGCAATAAAGGATAAAAGCAAGCAAAAAACCCTGGTAATACACCCTGTTCATCTAAGAAAGGCATAAGGAGGAAAAAATGCAAGCAAAAGAAACAATCTCAGAAACGCCTCTTACAATGGCTGAAGTGAAAGAAGACCTGTCTAAGATCAAAGATCCTAATATAAGAGTAAATAAAACAGTTGAGTATCTGAACCAGTTTACCAAGCTTCCACTTAAAGACAGCAAAGCCTTATTTGAGAAGCTTGACAAGCTGAAGGTGCCAAGGCTGAAAGAGAAGCATATATGCAAGATTGTTGATATAATGCCAACCTCAACAGAAGAGCTTAAATCAGCGCTCCAGGGCTATACAATCACTGTCAATAATGAAAATATAAAGAAGATAATAAGCACTGTAAAAGAATTTGTAAAGAAGTGAAATATGTGTCGAAAGTTCGTGACCGTTCGGGCCACTCACTTTTGAGCACATTTTATTCCACTTTGAACCGCCAGTCTAAGACTAGTGAAATAAAATGTTCAAGAAAATAACCAGAGAGGAAAAGGCAGTTGTGCTGGATTACCTGCCAAACGGGTATCCATTTGACAGCACACCTTCGCATAGAAAGAACGCTATTGTCCAGGCTTTGGGCAAAGAGCATTTCACTCTGCTTGAGCTTGTGCCTAAAAAGGATTCAAGGCAGCTGCAGCCAGGGGAAGATATCTATATAGGCGAAGGGAAAAGGGAAGAGATCCATCATATTCTAGGAAAACTTCCTTTAGAAAAACTCACAGCCACAGCCAAGGCTGAGCTTGAATACAGCATAGAGAAGCTTGTAACAGAGAATGAGAAGAGGTTTGTTGATTTTTTTAATAATTCCGCGCCTTTAAGCACAAGAATGCACCAGTTAGAGCTGTTGCCAGGCCTGGGAAAGAAGCATATGTGGGAAATCCTTGAAGAAAGGAAAGGAAAGCCTTTTGAGAGCTTTAATGACCTGAAAAAAAGGGTTAAGCTGTTGCCAGAGCCTAAGAAAATCATTATCCACAGGGTAATGAACGAGCTCAAAGGCATAGAAAAGCACAGGATATTTGTGGACGTTTAAGATAGAATTATTTCTCTTTATGATTTTTGTCAACAAAGTTTTTTACTTTAATATCTCCAATTGGTTTAGCATTAGGCCCTAAGCTGTAATAAGTTCTTTCTACAGAAGCTCCCCAGCTGTAACTACCCTGCTCAGGGGCTATCTTTTTTATCTTAAACTCCTCTAACTCAACCCCTTTCTTAAGATGGTAATAGATTGATCTTAGCGTTACTTTGGGGAAGATGGCTAAGTATGCCTTGTAAATGTCATAGCCATAGCCATCTTTAAGGAAATAGAGTATTTCTGTTATGTTTTCTCTTATCTTAGATCTAGAAGGTCTTCCTCTTTGCATAGAATAAAGTAAGGATAGTTTGTATAATAATGTTGCGGAAAGTTAGAGTTCTTTTAGTTTTCTTCCTAGTAAAGCATAAACAGAATCTGTCTTACCTTCCTTAAGAGATTGGCAGTTTCCATCCAAGATTGCGCATTTTTCTAAATCTCCAATTGTTCCATCTACTCTATGAGGGCTGGCTGGGGTGTTAGCTATGTATTTTATAGCTTCATCAGGCCTAAAGAATGCTTCACCTATGTGCAATACATGCGATGGAGGATATCTAAGCAGAACTATTGTGATTTCCGCATCAGAGAATTGTGTTAAAACTTCTTTTAAAGGCTTTCCTTCAGAAACCTGTTCCTTGATTACCTTTAACTCCTCCAGTGTAAGTTCCATTATTACACACAATGGTGAGAAGTAGGGATATATATATTTAACGATAATGGTTATACAGCTTCTGCCTGCTCTGCTGAGTCGGTTGCTTCTGCTGTATCTTTTCCAGCTTCTTCCCCTTCTGTTTCAGAATTTTTTGCATCTGATTCCGCTTGCGTTTCTTCTGCTTCCTTTCCATCATATGTCTTCTTATGATTTGAATCCTGCTTATTATGGTCTATTTTAGTTAATTCACCTCTATCGCTATAATCCTCGATTATTTCTTTGCCTATTTTCTCTAATTTATTTAAGTCTATTTCCCCGTTTTCAATACTTTTTCTTAGTAATCTTTGCAATGCTCCATTGGGCATTTCTTTTCCAACGTATCTTAAAATATTACCTGGAGTAAAGGCGACACCATAATCACTAAAATATGCTGCTATCATTGCTAACCCATTATTCAAACAAATATCTGAGAGAATTGCAAACTCGTTTTGCCTTTCCCTGTATTTTGGGTCTTGAGATGTATTATACAGCCTATCAGCTAATCCAAGTTCCCCATTTAACTCTGCAAGGAAAGGGCTATCTCTGTGCTTAACAAACCAACTTTGCTCTTTATGATAATCTTCATGGTACCTTACTCCGCTTCTTGCGGCATAACCAGCTTTTTCTTCTGATATGCCCATCTCCTGGAGAGCTTTTGACATCTTTTCAAAAGCTTCAAAGTAGTTATCCGAATTTAAGAAGTAATCATCTATGGAAGATGAATCTGATACTGCAGCTATCATTTTTTTAGGAGCCCCCAATCTTCCATAAGGAGCTACACAGAATTTGCCGGGTGTTTTCCTCTTAGAAATCCTCTTTCTTGCATCATCATTTTCAGATTCTCTTAAATAAGCACTGAAATCATTTCCCACTTCATTATTTTTCTCTAAACTAGCTCTATATTCTTCCCCGCATAATTCTATTAAACATTCCAGCTCTTTATTTGTTATATCAGGTTTTCTCCAGTTCCTTCTAACTATTGTTTGCCCTTCAGGGAGACAATAAACCTCAGATAAAGCTGAATCAGGATTTACTAAATATCTAAGAGGTGTAGGGGTTTTAAACTGTATATGTTCTGTGGCATATCTTTTATCAGGAAACTTTATTATTTTCTCTTCCAAAGGTTCTGCTTTTTGTTCTTGAGGGGCATTGGTTGTTCTATAGAATGGAATAATTCCAGGTATTTCTTTATTTGAATATTTAGTGGGAGAATATTCTGCTAATTTCCTTTCAATATTAGCTACTGCCTGCATTTTAAAGATGTTGTTGAAAGAAAACATATAAGTTTTACTGAAAAATAATAATCTTATCCTTTTATCTTCTTCTGAAAGGCTACAAAGAATTTTTTACAAAAATTCCTTTGGCAATGTCTTTATTATAAAGATTTATAAATCACTTTGGATATTCTTGCATTATAGCCCTGTAGTGTAGTGGTCAAGCATGCAAATTTAAGCATAAGGCCCTGGACCTTGCGACTCAGGTTCGAATCCTGACAGGGCTATTTTATGTTTTCTCGTATCGCTTCGTAACCAAGTCGGGCTATCACGAACGAAGTGAGTGATAGACCACGGGTTGATAAGGGTGAAACCCTTATGTGGGAATCCTGACAGGGCTATTTTATGTTTTCTCGCATCGCTTTATTTAGAAAAAAAGAAATAAAAAAGAGGTTTAATAAACCTCAACCAATCCTGCCCTTTCTATTTCTCCCTTGCAGGAATATGCAAAGACGCCCTTCCTGACAGCATTAAATGCAATCTCTGTCTTTACATCCTTAGGAACATACACTGATATGCCATACCCATGGATGCTGAACACGCAGCCAAAGCCGCTATCAACCATCAGCTTTACTATATCATTCTGCCTTAGGTTTAGTTTTCCAGGTGATACCTCTTCAACATCAATCTTAACATTGTATAACCTTGCCACCTGATAGTTTAGTGTGTACTGTTCAGACATAGTTACTACATATGACTTGAATTCAGGCGCACCTTCTTTTTCCTGAACATCTGCTCCAGAGTACTGCCCTGCAACAATCAAAGAGAAGCCTGTTAAGCATATCATCACAGCCAAAAAGGCTGTTAACCCTATAAAAGATTTCTTTAGTTGTTTAATCATATTATCTACCCCCTAAATTAATATTTTGAGGAATCCTTTCTTTTTTATAAATGTTACTATTATTAGATAGTCTTTAACAATAGCTAGAAAGCCAGCCTATATATGATTTTGTTTTTATTGATGCTTCACTAAGTTTGCTTATTTTCTATACCAGCCCTGGCGCTTCACGCCCTTTGAAATGTTTTTATCATTAACAGCAGAGCAGCCTTTACTATCATTAAAATGTCTGTCGCATCTTTGCTCTAAACAAGGTGCTGATAAGCTAGAATACATCAGTACATACTCTCCTCCTGTTAAAGAAAACGGAAATCCATTAAATACGCATACATACTCCTTAAACAAATCTCCGAATCTTGGCTCTGGTTCTTTCATTGTGATTATTTCCCATACCTGTGTAGGTAAGGCCTTTTGCAATATTCACTGGGTTTAGCGTCGCATCCTCTCTGGCGCATCACAGCAGCAGAACCGGTTCTGTTGTTATTAGGATGCTCGTCGCATCTTTGCTCTAAACAAGGTGCTGGTAAGCCAGAATGCATCAGCACATACTCTCCTCCCGTTAAAGGAAACGGAAAACCATCAAATACGTGTACCCTCCCTTGAAATAAATCTCCAAACTTGTGCTCTTCAACTTGTTTTTTCATTATGATCATCTCCCTTGTTTTGTTATGATAAATGGGATTATTGAGTGGTATATAAAGTTTATTGCCCTGGACTGTAACCCAACCAAAATCTTTATAAATAAGCCAGCCTTTCTTATAATAATCAAGAGATAGGCAGGTTGTAATTAACTTTCCTATACTGGAGACAAGAATTTCTTTGTTTCCTTATAATATAATAAAATGGCACGTATGTATTCAAGAAAGAAGGGAAAGGCAGGCTCAACAAAACCTTCAAAGAAGGTAATATCCACTTGGGTGAGGTATAAGCCTAAAGAGGTTGAGCTGTTGGTCACAAAGCTTGCTAAGGAAGGCAAGACAGCATCAGATATAGGAATCATACTAAGGGATACGTATGGGATACCTGATGTTTCCGCTGTCACTAAGAAGAAAATCACAAAAATCCTGAAAGAGAGCAGCCTTCTGAAAGAGCTTCCAGAGGATTTAATGGCCTTGATTAAGAAGGCAATAAATGAAAAGAAGCATTTAGAGAATAACAAGCATGATAAGAGCGCGCTAAGAGGGCTGCAGCTTACTGAGTCAAAGATCAAAAGGCTGGTCAAATACTACAAAAGGGCAAAAAGGCTTCCTTTGAACTGGAAGTTTGAGCCAAAGAAACTGAATTTATATATAGAATAATTCTATTGTGAAATAAATTGGATAAGTATGAGCTTTTTAGGGAGCATCTAAGAGAAAGCGCTAAAGAATTCAGGAAGATAGATAAAAATGGAGCTGTGAGGGTTGTTTCCCATCTGGATTGCGACGGCATCTGCGCATGCTCTATTTTAATCAAGCTGCTGACATCTGAGAACAGGAGATATTCTATTTCTATAGTACAGCAGCTGAGTGAGGAGGTGCTGGAAGAGCTTTCTAAGGAGGATTATAATACTTTTATTTTTACAGATTTGGGGAGCGCTTATTTTAACAGCATTAAGAAGCTGTTCCATAATAAGAATTTCTTTATTTTAGACCATCATGAGATTGAGGATAAACAGGCGTCTCCTTATCATATTAATCCTAACCTGTTTGGCATAGACGGGGGAAAGGAAATTTCGGGGGCAGGGGTTGTTTACCTTTTTTGTTCTTCTCTGGATAAGAATATTGATATGGCGCATATAGCGGTGATAGGGGCTATTGGGGATGTGCAGGAGGAGAACGGTTTTCAGAGGCTGAATAGGGATATATTGGATATTGCGGTTAGCGGGAAGAAGATTGAAGTTAAAAAGGGGCTGAGGATATTTGGGGCGCAGACAAAGCCAATCCATAAAGTGCTGGAGTACTGCTCAGACCCTTATATTCCAGGGGTGACTGGCTCTGAGTCAGGCGTTATACAGTTTCTTGACCAGGTAGGCATCAACCCAAAAACAGAGAAAGGCTGGAGAAAGCTTATACATCTGACAGAAGATGAGATGAAGAAGCTTGTGACAGCTATTATCTTAAAGAGGTCAGCTGAAAAGAATCCGGAGGATGTTCTGGGCAATGTGTATACGCTTATAGAGGAAGATAAGGAGTGCCCTTTGAGGGATGCAAAAGAGTTTTCCACGCTTCTTAATTCCTGCGGCAGGCTTAATAAGGCGTCTTTGGGGATTGGCGTTTGTTTAAATGAGGAGAAGTCCAAGCGAAAGGCGATTAATAATCTTAATGAGTATAAGAAAGAGATAGTGAAAGCGTTGAAGTGGCATACTGAGAATAAAGATTCAGATTGCATATTTAAAGAAAAGGGCCTGATGATTATTAATGCAAAGGATAATATTATGCCTTCAATGATCGGCACTATTGCGTCTATCCTGTCAAGGTCTAATAATATTGAGGAGGGCACTTATATCATGTCTTTGGCAAGGACAGAGGAGAATACGGTGAAGGTTTCATTAAGGATAGCAAGTATGAGCAACATTGAGGATGTTGATTTAAGGCAGATTATTACAGAGATCATTAAGAAAGTGGGTTGCGGGGATTCAGGAGGCCATCCCCAGGCAGCCGGCGCGATCATACCTTCAGAGAAGGAGGAAGAGTTTATCAAGATTGCAAAAAATATGTTAAGAAAGAATATTATGTAGACTTTTTCTGAGAATGTTCAAGAGCAGCTTTAATCAGCCCGGAGAAGACAGGGCTTGGGCTGCTTGGCCTTGATTTGAAGCATGGGTGAGCCTGGGTTCCTATAAAGAACCTATGGCCGGGGAGCTCTAAGAATTCCATAAGGTTTCCTTTTGGGGATCTGCCTGAGAAAACCAGCCCTTTCTTTTCCAGCTGCTCAACATATTTATTGTTTACTTCATACCTATGGCGATGCCTTTCATCTATCTTCTCATTATTATACAAACCACAGACAAGGCTTCCTTTTTTGAGGACTGCTGGATAACTGCCAAGCCTCATATTTCCCCCAAGGCCTTCTATCTTTTTTTGCTCAGGGAGGAAGTCTATCACGTTTTCTTTGCATTCGGGCTCAACTTCTGTGGAGTTTGCTTCTTTTATTCCGCACATGTTTCTTGCATATTCTATGACTGCCATCTGGAAGCCGAAGCATAAGCCAAGGAAGGGTACATTGTTTTCTCTTGCATATTTTATGCATTCAATCTTTCCTTCTGTGCCTCTCTTGCCAAAGCCGCCCGGGACAATGAGGGCGTCAATGTCTTTTAGGGCGTCCTTAACAGAAACTCTGCCTTTTTCTATTTCTTCAGCTTCTATCCATTTTATTTTTATGGATGCATTATAATATGGCGCAGTGTGCTCCAATGCTTTTAGTATGCTTATGTAAGAGTCATGGACGTTTGTATATTTTCCTGCCATGCCTATTGTTATTTCTTTTTCAGCTTTGTCTATTTTTTCTACAAGCTCTTTCCATTTTTTCAGCTCAGGAACAGATTTGCCTGGCTTGAGGCTTAGGATTTCAAGAACAGCTTTGTCAATTTCTTTTTCTTTTAGCGTTAACGGGAATTTGTATATGTTCCTTGTGTCATGGAAGCCTATCGTTCTTGAGACTGGGACATTGGAGTATATGCTTATTTTTTCCTTGATTTTTTCTGTTATGGGCTTTTCAGACCTGCAGATTATTATGTCAGGCTGTATGCCAACGCTCATCAGGGCTTTTATTCCCAGCTGGGCTGCTTTGCTTTTCTGCTCTCCAAGAGAGCCTGGCTGAAGGATGTAGGTAACGTTGATGAAGCATGCGTTCTGCCTGCCTTCTTCATATGCAAGCTCTCTCATCGCTTCAAGGTAGAGAGAGTTCTGGATCTCTCCAACTGTGCCGCCGATTTCAATCATGAGAATGTCAGCTTTTGATTCGACTGCAAGCTTTCTTACAAAGCTTTTTATTTCGCCTGTTATATGAGGAATAAATTCTACGTCTCTGCCAAGGTAATCGCCTTTCCTTTCTTTGTCTATTATTGTTTTGAAGACCCTGCCCATTGTTACAAAGCTGTTTTTTGTCAGGCTTTTGTTAAGCATCCTTTCATATGTTCCCAGGTCAAGGTCTGTTTCTGTGCCGTCATCAAGAACAAAGACTTCTCCATGCCTGTAAGGGTTTAGTGTGCCTGCGTCATAGTTTACATAGCATTCAAATTTTAAAGGGGTTATATTAAGCCCATGATACATCCTCAGCATGCTGCCAAGGCAGGAGGAAAATGTTCCTTTTCCCACACCGGATATAACCGAGCCTGTGGTTATGATGTATTTTGTTTTTCCTGGCTTGTAGCCTCGAGGAAATGATGTATAGAATTCAGAGCCTTCGGTTTTCTTTGCTATCTCTTTTAATTTTTCTTGCATAAAAAGAGCAATCAAGCGCTGTTTAAAAATTTTTTCATTTGTTTTAGTCTATTTGTTTTAGAAAGCTTTTTATAAAGATTCTGTCTTAGGTTTGTTATGGCAAAAACTGTTATAATATCGCTTGGAGGCTCAATAATCGCGCCTGATGAGGTTGATGTCAGTTTCCTGAAGGGTTTTAGAAAGATAATCCTTGATTTTGTTAAGGATGGGAACAGAGCTGTTATTGTATGCGGCGGGGGCAGGGTATGCAGGAGGTATTATGAGTATGCCGCTAAGATAGCTAAGGTCAAGGATACTGATTATGACTGGATAGGCATCATGGCAACAAGATTAAATGCTGAGCTTGTGAGGGCAATATTTTCTGAGCAGGCTTATGAAAAGGTGATTATTGATTATTCTAAGAAAGTTAATACAGATAAGAAGATAATCGTCTGCGCAGGCTGGCTGCCTGGCTGCTCAACAGATAAAGATGCTGTTTTGTTTGCAGATAGCCTTAATGCCAGTGCTGTTATCAATCTTTCTAATGTGGAATATGTGTATGATAAGGACCCTAAGAAATATAAGGATGCAAAGCCTTTGGAAAATATTTCCTGGAAAGACTTCAGAAGAGTTGTGGGTAATAAATGGAAAGCGGGAATGAACCTGCCTTTTGATCCTGTTGCCTCTGAGAAAGCTGAGAAGCTGGGGATTAAGGTTATTATTATGAAAGGCACTGAGCTGGAGAATTTTAAGGGTTTTCTAGAGAATAAGGAGTTTAAGGGGACTGTGGTTGAATAACATTACTAAATAAGTTTGAAAAACTTTTTTTCGCCTTACAGAAATTAGTTAACACATAGTTTAATTATTCTAATCCTCAAGATAAATATCCATGCTGACAATCTTCAGCAACGTCTTTGGCTTGATTATAACATAGTTGTTCTCGGCCTTTACCCAGTGGTCTATTCTCCTTGAATATTCCGGCTTTGTCTGGTCTACCATTACTTTATGGCCGTTAACGCTTATCTCCGCTTCCTTTGGCTCATCATCATCAACAAATTCCAGCTTTAAGTAAGCGCTCTTGTCTTCATTAGTGATGTCATCATAGTCTTCTTGTTCCAGCTCAAAGAAGTATGTCACAGATTTTGTTTCTTTCAGGTCAAATGTTAATCTTACTTGCTCAACAGAATAAGAGCCGTCATCTGACTTGAAGACTATATTATTTTCTCCTATGTTTATTATGTCAATAGGGATTTCCTGTACAATAGGGTCATCGCATACAGGCAAGGATGAGTAAATGTCATGGTTGTTTATCCAGATGTTCAGTACGCCAACGCTTTCCTGCCCGGAGCAGTAAGGAATCATTCTTATTTTCGCCTTGTTTATGTTTTGGTACTCCCCGCTTGTGAGGATGAATATGTTCTGGCTCTTTTGCCTGCTGAGGTCTGTTATATCAGCAAAAATTCTTGTATCCTCTATGCTGTATTCATTTGTTTTCCAGAACTTTGCGCCTATGCCGGAAACAGAGAATTCAAGAACGTTATCATTTTCTTTTAACAAGTCCTTCTTAAGCTTAATAGGCCCAACGTCAAGCTTGTTAACGCTATATTCGTATATTACCCTCTCGTTTAGTTTTATTGTGAGGATTCCTTTATGTGTCCTTGCCTTAAAAGATAGTATAAAATTATCAGTGTTTTCAAGATTGTCTATATTAAAACTTAGGGTCTTGGATTTCTTGTCGAACCAGCTGTTTTTTATATAAAAAGGGTTAAATTTTTCAATTTCTTTAGCGTTTGTGGCTTCAGACAGGTAGATGTTCGGGATGGTTTTTTCAACCTTATCTTTCCCAAGATAAGATAATGTGCCAACAGCTTCCGAGAGCAGGGTTTCATTGATATTTTCCCCATTGTCATCATCTCCATCATCTTCATCACCATCACCGTCCAACAAAGCCTCTCTCTCAGATGGCGGAAGAAACACTATATAGAAAACAATCAATAGCAATATAAGTCCTATAAGTGACGCGGCTTGCCCGCCAGGACTCGTCTGGCCCTTTTTTCTGTTAAACATTGCCTATACTATAAATAATTTTATATATAAAGCTTTTGTTTTATTAGAAGATAATGGATATAATAAAGCAAAATGCCAAAAAAGGATTGGTTACTGTTAAGATAAAAACCATGGATGATTTATGGTATCTAAGCCAGGTTATAGAGCCTGAGGATATAGTCCGGGGGAAAACAATAAGAAAGATCAAGCTTGGCAAGGAAGGCGAGAGAGCGCAGAAGGTTGCTAAGAAACATGTCTTTATCTCTATAAAAGCGGAGAAGTTAGAGTTTCATAAGTATTCTGATATTTTAAGGGTCTCGGGGATAATCATAGAAGGGCCTGAGGATGTCCAGAAAGGCTCTTACCATACATTTAACATAGAAGAGAATAGTGTGATAACTGTTATTAAAGAGCATTGGCTGAAGTTCCAGTTAGATAGGCTGAAAGAGGCAAAGGAGCAAAGGAAGGAGGATATTCTAATCTGCGTTTTTGACAGGGAAGAGGCTGATTTTGGGTTGCTTAAGAAGCAGGGCTATAAGCTGCTTTCTCATCTTAAGGGGGATGTTAGTAAGAAGGTTGAAGGGGTCAATGTAAAGAATACTTTTTATTCTGATATTATAAGGAAGATAGAAGAATATGATAAAAGGTATAAGATAAGGCATATACTGCTTGCTTCTCCTGCGTTCTGGAAGGAAGAGCTGATGAAGACAGCTAAGAACGAGGAATTAAAGAAAAAGATTGTTTTGGCTACCTGCTCTAACACAGGCAGCTCAGGGGTTAACGAGGTCTTAAAAAGGGATGAGATAAGGAATATCCTAAAGAAAGAAAGGATTGCAAAGGAAATGGGGCTTGTTGAGGAGCTTTTTAAGGAGATTTCTAAGGATAATCTGGCGGCTTATGGATTAAAAGAGGTTAAAGGGGCTGTTAATGCTGGCGCTGTTACCAAATTATTGGTTACAGACTCTTTGATACAAAAGAGCAGGCAGGAGAATAGATTTAGTGAAATTGAAGAGCTGATGAAGCTGACAGAGCAGATGAAGGCTGAGATTTTTATCATCAGCGGGGATAATGAAGCTGGCAAGAAGCTTGAAGGTTTAGGTGGCATAGGGGCTGTGTTGAGGTTTAAGCTGAATTACTGAAAAGTCAGGTGATGTTCAAATTTAGATTAATTTATCTTATGGGGTATAGAAACATTTATATATATCTGCATCCACCATTTATTTTACTAAACAGGTAGAGGGGAAAATATGGCAGAAGAAGAAAAAAAGTTCTCAAAACAGCTTATAGGCAAGACGGTTGTAAGCAAGACCGGTAAAAGATTTGGCGAGGTTGGTGACATTATCTTTGAGACAAGAAGCGGTGAACTGATCCATATTGTGCTGAGCAGCCCAACATCTTATACCGAGAAATTAGAGCTTGAGAAGAATAAAGACGGGGAGATTCTGATTCCTTTCAGCGCTGTCCTGGCTACCGGTGATTTTATGGTTGTTTCTGAGGAAGATATTATCTAAATACTAAATCTTTATTAATACCTTCTTATTTCCTTTTTCTATGGCAAACGCTATCTGGACAGAAAAGTACAGGCCTAATGATTTCTCTGATATTAAGGGTCAGGATGATATAGTTAGCAAAGTAAAGGCGTTTGTTGAGCAGAAGAATATGCCTCATCTGATGTTTTCCGGGCCGGCAGGGGTTGGCAAGTCAAGCTTATCCATAGTTGTGGCAAAGAAACTGTTTGGAGATAGCTGGGGGCAGAATTTTCTTGAGCTTAATGCATCTGATTCAAGAGGGATAGATACTGTAAGAAACCAAGTAAAGGATTTTGCAAGAACAAGGGCTATAGGGGATGTTCCCTTTAAGATAATATTTCTTGATGAAGCTGATGCACTGACAAGGGAGGCTCAGCAGGCTTTAAGGAGAACAATGGAGAATTATACTAAGACTACCAGATTTATTTTAAGCTGCAACTGGAGCAGCAAGATTGTTGATCCTATACAGAGCAGGTGCGCTGTTTTTAAGTTCAAGCCTCTTAAGAAAGAGGATATTTCCGTTATAACTGAGAAGATATCAAAAGAAGAAGGCCTTGTTATTGATGAGAAAGCAAAGCTGGCATTGTTTGAGGTTAGCAACGGCGACTGCAGAAGACTGGAAAATATAATGCAAAGCTGCGCAGCGCTTGGCAAAGAGGTTAATGAAGAGATAGTATATTCATTAGCTTCTGTTGCAAAGCCGAAAGAGGTTAATGAGGTGTTGAGGCTGGCATTGGAGAATAAGTTTAGCCAGGCAAGGGAGAAGCTGCTGAATGTTATGCTGGAGTATGGGCTTTCCGGCCTGGATATTATCAAGCAGATTCAGGCAGAAATCTTAAACCTGGAGATTGATGACAGGAAAAGGATGCTTCTTATTAATAAGTGCGGTGAGGCAGAGTTCAGGATGACTGAGGGCTCTGATGAGTTCATACAGCTGGAAGCGTTGCTAAGCCAGGTTGTGTTGGTAAATATAAAATAATTCTAAGTTAAGGTGTATATCGCCTAGTTAGTGCTGTAGATTTGCTCAGGTCTGGCGGTAAGTTGCCATAAATTTGCACTGAGAAACACTTCGTGTTTCTGGTGTCCCTCTGGGACTTCGCAAATTTAACTTACCTGCCAGACTTATTTTTTCTCCCCCTTGATTTCCGAGGGGGAGAAAAAAGAACCCTGCTCAGAGAGCAGGGCTGAGCAAATCCGCGAAGAACATATCCTACAAGAAATTGTTTACAATATCAGAAATAGAAAAAAAGAAAATAATAAAAAAGAGTTCTTAGCTCTTCAAGATTCTCACAGAGTCCTGTATAATATCTTTGTATTTATACTTTATCTCTAAGCCAAACTCTCTTGTGTAGACTGCATCATTCTTTTGTATCTGCGTATTCCTCTTGCATCTGATCTTTGCTTTACCGCTCTTGTCAAGTCTTCCCCAATCAGTGTTGCCGCCTGATGTGCAAGCCCAGTTTGCTGCTTCAGTAGCGTCTGGCATTTTAAATTCGAACTGATCATATCTGTTGTCAAAGCCTTCTCCCTGTTTTGTTACCTTTCCGCTGCCAACATTTTCTACATCAAATTCAACAGCTATAATACCTGAACCTGCTCTCTTTTCCTCTGCCTTTTTCACCTGGATAGGCGCAGCAGATGAGAAAACATCCTTTTCTTCATCAACAACACAGATATCAGTGTTTGCAGGGTCGCCGTTATAACACAGCTTTGGCACAGCCACATAGGTTGTATAATTATAAACAACAGATGCAAACAGGTTAACATTATAGCTGGAGCCTGTTAAATTGATAGTATAGTTAGCGCCATCTGCGTCAGATTCAATGAAATTAAGGGGTATTTCTCCGCCCTCTGGGTTAAATTCAGAAATCCTTTCAATTTTTGCGATATTAGATAAAGCACCTTCCTCAACATTTGGATCATTTTCGCCAGTTATATTATCAAAATCAGGAAGATTAATTCCCATTAAAGAAACCAGAAGATTACTTGGTTCAACATCATCCTCGCCTTTGTTCCAAACAAGAATCTCAATCGGGAAGGTTTCTCCTTCATATATCTCGTTCTGGCCTGTTCTCTCGTTCCTTATGCCCATGTCCTGAAATTCAGCAACAATGCCTTTAGTGCCCCCTAAAAAGGGAGAAGCTGAGCTTGTTTCTTGAGCCTCCTCCGCGCAACCAACAATCAATATTAATGCTGTTAATAATGTTAAAGATAATAGTTTTTTATCCATTTTTTTGCCTCCTTTTTAATTTTATAGGTTATTGTAGTTTAATTATTTTTATAAACGTTCTAATATAAAAACTTTTTTAAATTTAGCTGAATAATTAAAAGCTTATGACATCTTTTTTGTTAAATAAAGGTATATATTTACCTCACCTGGAGCTTACAGAAAATAGTAAGATTGAGGTTTTAAGCGCCCAAAGGAGGGTAATTATCCCTTTACAGCAGCATATTGGAAAGGGGTGCCAGCCTGTTGTTAAAGCGGGTGATTCTGTAAAAGAAGGGCAAAAGATAGGCAAGAGTGATGGTTTTGTGAGTGCTTCTGTGCATTCAAGCGTTTCTGGGAGGGTTATTGAAGTAAAGGAGTGGCTGCATCCGATGGGAAAGAAGGTTTTGAGTGTTGTGATTGAATCAAATGGTAAGGATGAAGGGTTTAAGGAGAATAAGAGCGCAGATAAGCTGGGCAGGGATAAGCTGTTGAGCATTATTAAAGAGGCTGGCATTGTTGGCCTTGGGGGAGCCACTTTTCCCACACATGTCAAGCTTTCACCGCCTAAGGAGAAGAAGATTGATACTGTTATTCTGAATGGGGCTGAGTGCGAGCCTTATCTTACAGCTGACCATAGGCTAATGCTTGAGTATAGCTCTGAGATTGTCAAAGGGCTTAAGGTTCTGATGAAGATTGTTAATGCAAAGAATGGGTTTATAGGGGTTGAGGATAATAAAAGGGATGCTATAAAAGCCATAAAGAAGGAAGTTGGGAGTGATAATAATATTAAGGTTGTTTCATTAAAAACAAAGTATCCTTTAGGCGCTGAGAAGATGCTGATCAAGGAGCTTGTCGGCAGGGTTGTGCCTTTGAATGGGCTGCCTATGGATGTTGGGGTTGTGGTTAATAATGTTGGCACTGCAAAGGCTGTTTATGACGCTGTTTATTTAGGCAAGCCTTTGATTGAGAGGGTTGTTACTGTTACAGGGAATGTTAATGAGCCTAAGAATGTTATGGTTAAGATAGGCACTTTGGTTAGGGATTTGGTTAAGGAGTGCGGGGGTTATAAGGGAAGCCCTAAGAAGCTCATTATGGGAGGTCCAATGATGGGGATTGCCCAGAGTTCTGATAATGTTCCTGTTATTAAAGGCAGTTCTGGTGTTTTGGTTCTTGGAGACGCTGAAGAGCCTGAGGAAAGGGAGTGCATAAGGTGCGGCAAGTGCGTTGATTATTGCCCTATGAATCTTATGCCTATTACGATTGCAAGGTTTGGGAGAGCGGAGAGGATAAAGCAGGCGGAGGAGTATTATGCCACTGCATGCTTTGAGTGCGGTATCTGCTCTTATGTTTGCCCCAGCAAGGTTCCATTGGTTAAATGGATCAAGTATGCTAAGGAGAAAATCCGCGAGAGTAAGGAGGGCGGTGTGAAGTAAGATGGCTAACCAAGATTTTAGCGTTACTGTAAGCCCGCATATCTTTGATAAAAGTTCAAAGAAAAGGATTATGGGTTATTTCTTGTTAGCTTTGCTTCCTGCTGCTGGGTATGGTGTTTATTTTTTTGGCGCTAGGGCTCTTTTTATTATTGTTGTGAGCATTGTTTCCGCTGTTTTGACGCAGGTGCTGATGCAGGTTTTGCTTAAGAGGAAGGTTAAGGTTGATGGCTCTGCGGTTGCTACTGGTTTGTTGTTAGGTATGATTTTGCCGCCTACGGTTCCTTTATGGATGCCTGCTGTTGGGGCTTTCTTTGCTATTTCGATTGCAAAGTGGGCGTTTGGAGGGTTTGGTTATGCTATGTTTAACCCTGCATTGGTTGGGAGAGCATTTTTGGTTGCTGCATGGCCAGCTTTGATGACTGCCTGGATTAATGCTGACGGTGTTACAGCTGCAACTCCTTTATGGGCTTTGAAGGCTGGCGGGGTTAAGATGGCATCTTATTCAGAGCTTTTTATAGGCAATATTGGGGGCTGTATAGGAGAGACTTCCGCGCTTTTGCTGCTGGTTGGAGGATTGTTTTTGATGGTTACTAAAATAATTGACTGGAGAGTTCCTTTAACCTATATCGGCAGTTTGTTTGTGCTGGCTTATGTTCTTGGCAAGGATCCTGTTTTCCAGATACTTTCCGGAGGGCTTATCCTGGCTGCATTTTTCATGGCAACCGGTTATGAAGGCATGCCTTTGACCAAGAAGGGAAGGGTTATCTTCGGGGTTGGATGCGGTGTGCTTACTGTTATTATCAGGCTTTATAGCGGCCTGCCTGAGGGGGTTACTTATGCTATTTTACTTATGAATGGGTTTAGTCCGCTGATTGAGAGATGGACCAGGTTGAAGCCGTTTGGTTTTGTAGAAAAGGTGAATAAAAATGAATGATAAGGATGTTATAGGAACATGTGTCTGCACAAAGTGCGGGTTTAGCATGCCTGCTCCAAAGGGTGTTGATTGCAGCGGGATGAAGTGCCCAAAGTGCGGAGGCGCTATGAAGAATGGAGGGGCTGGGTTTGAGCCATTGGAATAAAAAATGAGCATTTTGTTATGGATAATATTAATGACATCTATAGTTGGCTTTATATCATTAATCGGCATTTTCTCATTATGGATGAAAGACAGGCTGCTTAAGAAGATACTTATTATCTTAGTTGCTTTTTCCGCTGGTGCTTTGCTGAGCGGCTCATTGTTTCATCTGTTAACTGAGTCTTTAGAAGAACTATCTACAACAAAAGCATTTGGCTATCTGCTGGTTGGGTTTATAGTGTTCTTTCTTATTGAGAGGTTCCTTCATTGGCATCACTGCCATACTGGGAGATGTGATGAGCATCCTTTTACCTATCTGATTTTGTTTGGGGATAGCATACATAACCTTATTGACGGGCTGATCATCGCTGCAAGCTTTTTTGTTAGCATTCCTTTTGGGATTGTTACAAGCCTTATTATCATAGGCCATGAGATTCCGCAGGAGCTGGGGGATTTTGGCGCTTTGGTTTATGGGGGGTTTAGTAAGGTAAAGGCTTTAACTTATAATTTTGTCTCGCAGATCATCTGTGTTGCCGGAGGGGTTATTGGATATTTTTTGTCTGGCTCAGTTGAAGGGATTATTCCTTTTATTTTGCCTTTTGCTGCAGGAGGGTTTATTTATATCTCCGCCTCTGACCTTATTCCTGAGCTGCATAAGGAGCCTGACTTGAAGAAATCATTGAGCTCATTCATTTTTTTTGTGATTGGAATATTGTTTATGTTTGGGATTAAATTTATCTTTGAGCATTAGTTTTTACTTCTTCTTAGCAGTTAAAATAGAAAGATTTATAAAGTAATATAGCGCCTTTCTTGATAAGAATTGCATCCTATTTAGGGTCTAAAGAGTGAAAATATAATGGATAGTTTAGAAAGAGAAGTAAATAAAAACATTAAAATTGGCAGATTTAGAAGGCTTTTATTAGGCGGAGTTATGTCAGTCCATTTGGGTTTATCGTTTTTTGGCTGCGAAATAGGGGTTTTTGAGCTCATAGAACCAGTTATAGAAGAGGTTAGTGAGGAAGAAGAATTAAATCAAAGGTTATATTTCGATGAGAATGGAAACAGGATTGAATTTGAGCTTCTTTATAATGCAGAAGAAGGCAGGTATCTTAATCCAAGAAAGGATAATTCTGCTGTGTTTCTGATTGATATGCAGGCATATTTCTTATATGGAGAAGAAGGGGTTAATCCTGAAGAATTAGAGAGAGAATTAAGAAACCAAATAGAGGTTTTGGATTATTGCAGAATTAAGGATGTTCCTGTGATTGTTTTTGAGTATGAAGACCGTGGGGATACTATTGAGCCACTTAAAAGTAAACTAAATGAGCTTGAGGATATACATTACATTAAGAAAGCTTATGATAATGGCTGGATTAATACTGACTTAGAAGAAGTTATATTTATGAGAGGAATCATAAATTATATTGTGATGGGTGTTAATTCCGCTTCATGTGTAGCTCTCACTGCGTTTGGAAAATGGAATGCAGACTATGAGCCAGGTGTTGGAATTACAGGTCCTGGATATGAAGGCGAAACCAATGTAATGGCTTCGAATCAGCTTATGCTGAATGATGCGCGCTATAAATGGGATGATACAAATATCGTTAGACCTTATGAACTACATGGATTCTATAAATCTGATTTTCGTGATTTATTAAGAAATATCTCAAACCCTTTTTTTGATGAGATGATTCCAGTTAATTGATAACAAATTCTTAACGATAATTATATAAATTTTAGAGTATAAGAAGCAGATTAGAAAGTGATTATGACAGATGCTCTGTGCAATTAAGTAATTCTACTTTATAATCATTGTCTTCTTGTTTTTCTATAATGCTTACTGCACAATTAGGGGGAATCACTTCTTCAAATTTCTTGTCTTTTAATATTTGCAATAGGAAGTTTGCAATAGGACCACCATGCATGACCAGTAAAACTGTCTGGTTTTTATGCTTTTTTTCAATTTCGGTTAGAAAGCTTAAGACTCTTTCATTCACTTCGTTGGTGGATTCTCCATCCTTTGGCTTAAAGTTCATCATATCAGGGCTGTTTAATAGGTCTCTTTCAAATCCTGAATAGCTTTTTCCTTCATATCCCCCGCAGTTCTTTTCCCTTATATCTTCAACATATTCAATGGGGGCTTTTGTGTGTTTCAGTATTTCATCTGCAGTCTGCTTAGCTCTTCCCAGGTCGCTGCAATAGATATGGTCAATGCTCATTTTGGAGAGCCTTTTGCCTAGCTTATCAGCCTGCTCTCTGCCTAAAGCTGATAATTCTCCATGGGCCTGGCCCTGCATTATTTTCTTTATGTTGTAGGGCGTTTCCCCATGCCTTACAAGGATTAATTTCATGATATTAGGAAATTGAGCAGGGTATATAAAGGTTATAGTAAACTGTATACTATACCCCAAAAATATATCCTTTTTAGAAAAATTTAAATATTGGGTCATTTAGTATATTAGTATGCCACCTGATGAAGAAGTTAAAGAGGTTGATGAAGAGGACGAAGAGGAAACATTAGTAAGGGAAGCTAAAGAATTACAAAGAAAGTCAAAAGAAATTCTGAAGGAAGCACATAAATTATTTTTTCTTTGATTTAATACGAAGATATTTATCAACCCACTCTCTATATGCACTTAATTTTAATAAAGAATTTTTCAAAAGAATCCTTGCACGTTCTGTTAAGGTATATTTGTATTCCCAAATAAATGCTTGGAAGGAAGCAGTTAATACCACGATAAGCGCAAAAATACTGATGAAAATACCTGCATCTTTTGATATATCATAATGTTTGTTTAAGATATATAAAAAAAGACCTTGCTCAGCAAAAAAAAGAATAATAAATAGCATCTTAAAGAAACCATTACGTTCAGAAATAAAACGTTGACAAGATTCACAGAACCTATTAATTTCTCTGAGAATATTTTCAGTAAATAGGATAAATATCACCATAGTAACTATAAGAAGTATAATATTCGATAACAAAAAATATAATAATTGCATTTTTCTGGTATATTATTCATTAGAACCTCTTTTTGTTATATCTTACTATAAAAAGTATATAAGTATTTATGTAGTAGATTAGTCTATACCCTCTTACTTAACAGCCAGTTTATAGTAATCTTTTTATAATCCATAATTCTTATGCTGATTAATGAAAAAAGAAACTGAAGTTATGCATTGGGCTGACCAGGCTGCTGAACAAATCATTAGAAGGAATCCTGGGAAAAAGGAGTATGTTGTTGCAACTGGGGCAACACCTTCAGGAACCCTGCATATTGGTAATTTCAGGGAGTTTATCATGGGGGATTTTATCGCAAAGGCGTTAAAGCATCAGGGGAAGAATGCAACGCATTACCATTATTGGGATGATTATGATGTTTTTAGGAAGGTTCCTGTTAATATGCCAAAGGCTGATGTTCTGAAGAAGCATCTTAGGCAGGCCCTTGTCAATGTTCCTGATGTTGTTGATGATAAGCATAAGAATTATGCTGAGCATTGTGAAGAAGAGTTTGAGAAGCTGCTGCCTATTGTCGGGTTAAGCCCTACAATAATAAGGAATAGTGAGCAGTATATGAAATGCGTTCTTGCAGAGCAGATAAAGGTTGCTTTGGAGAATACAGATAAGATAAAAGATATTCTTAATAAGTTCAGGAGAGAAAACATTAAGGAAGGATGGCTGCCTATATCTATCTATGATGAAGAAACAGGTTTTGAGGCGGAAGAGATGGAGTATGTTGGGGGTTATGAGGCCAGGTATAAAGACCAAAAGGGTGAATGGAAAAGTTTTGATTTCAGGAAGAAAGGTTTGTTAAAGTTGAAGTACAGGATCCAGGTTCCGGCTTTCTGGGATTATAAGGGCGTGGATTTTGAGTCAGCGGGAAAGGACCATTATGTAGCTGGCGGTGTTTTTGCTACTGCTGCGTTGATGGCAAAGGAGGTTTATGGTATTGAAAAGGCTTTAGGGTTTGGGTTTGGCTGGATCGGCATAAAAGGTGGAAAGCAGTTTTCTTCTTCAAAAGGCATTATCTTTACATTGAAGGATGTTTTGGAGGTTTATGAGCCCTCAATCGTGAGGTATATCTTTGCAGGCTCAAGGCCTGCAGCTGAGTTTGCGATTAGCTTTGATTTGGATGTGTTAAAGGTTTATGAGGATTTTGATAAGTGTGAAAGGATTTATTTTAAGGAAGAGAAGGCTGAGGAGAAGGATTTTGAGAAGCAGAAGAGGATTTATGAGCTGTCTTCAGTTGATGTTCCTAAGAAGATGCCTTTCCAGCCGGGGTTTAGGCATTTGACAACTGTGCTGCAGGTTTATGAGAAGGATGTTAAGAAGGCTGCTGAGTTTTTTGAGGAGTTTCTTAAGACTAAGGAGGATAAGGAGAGGTTTGATGTTAAGTGTAAGTGTGTGCTGAATTGGCTGGAGAAGTATGCTCCTGAGGAGTTTAAGTTCAGTGTGCAGGAAAAGGTTGCTGAAGGCTTAAATCTCGATAAGAAACAAAAGGATGCTTTGCATAAGGCTGCTGAGGTTCTTAAGGGAAAGGTTAAGGATGATAAGGAGCTGCACGAGAGGTTTTATGATATCTGCAAAGAGCTTGACCTGAAAGTGGGTGAGTTCTTTAAGGCTGCTTATCTTGTGCTTATTAACAAGGAAAGAGGGCCAAGGCTGGCGAGTTTTATTCTTACTTTGGGGAAGAAGAGGGTTGTTGAGTTGTTTGGGAAGGTTTGATTTCTCTTGAAACTTCAACAACCTTTAAATACCCCTAAATAATCCAATTCTATATGATATGCGTATTAGCACTTATAGTGTTTGGAGTGCTGGGGATCTTCAGCGCAACTCACCGTAAGCTTGCTGCTGAGGCATTTGATTGTGTGTTTAGAAGGATGACTTTCAGGAAATGCACCTCTAACCTAGACCAAAGGCTGAAAAGCCAGATAACCGGAAGGATGATGAGGAAGAATGTTAAGCTTGCAAGGATTGTGTTCAGGCATTTTGAGCTGTTGTCATGGTTTTTCCTTATAATGTTTTTTTCCAGCATGATCTATTCAGGATTTATTGTTTATAATTATGCACTTTATGGCAACTGTTATGGACCTGAATCAGATGCTTTCTGCCCTCTTGCAGTGTTTGAGGGAGATGCTTTGTCAGAGTATGATAGCAGTTATACCGGTCCTGTTGTTTATCCTACCGCTGATGATGACCCAAGCATTGGGCCGGAGGATGCTAAGGTTACAATAATAGAGTTCGGCTGCCTGATGTGCCCTTATACAAGGGAGGCTGAGCCAGTGATTAAGGAATTGCTTGAAACATATGAAGGCAGGATAAGGTTTGTTTATCGTGACTTTCCTTTGTCAGAGAAACATGCTGAGTCTGATTGGCATGCTGAGGCTGCTAACTGCGCTAATGAACAGGGAAGGTATTGGGAGTTTAGAGATATACTTTTTGAGGTGCAGGAATCATGCAAAGCAGCTGAGGATCATACATGGGAATTAAAAGTGTATGCGAAAGAGCTGGAGCTTGATATAGAGAAATTTGATGACTGCATGGATTCAAGAAAGTATAAGGATGAGGTAATTAACGACTTTTGGGATGGTGTTAAGGCAGGAGTCAGGGGAACACCCACATTCTTTATAAATAACAGAGTAATTACAGGTCCTAAGCCTATAAGGGCTTTTACTAAAATCATTGATGAGGAGCTGGAAAAATGATTGATACTGAGAAGATTAGGAAGGATTTCCCTGTTTATGATAGAGATATCAATGGGAAGCCAATTATTTATATGGATTCTGCATGCGTGAGCATGAAGCCTAAGCAGGTTATTGAGGCTATCAACAGGTATTATAATGAGTTTCCTGCATGCGGCGGGAGGAGCATACATAAATTAGGGAAACAGGTTGATGAAGAGGTTCTGAAGACAAGGAAAGAGGTTAAAGGGTTTTTTAATGCAAAGTCTGAGAAGGAGATAATATTCACTAAGAATACAACAGAGTCTATTAATCTGGTTGCTAATTCGTTTAAGTTTGAGAAGGATGATATTATGCTTACTTCTGATAAAGAGCATAATTCTAACCTTTTGCCATGGCAGGTTAATGATAAAGTTGAGCATCGTATTTTTAAGTTTGGCGATATTGAGGATTTTAAGGAGAAGGTTAAAGGTGTTAAGATGGTTTCTATTGTGCATACTTCTAACCTTGATGGCACTTCTAATCCTGTTAAGGAAATGATTAAGATTGCGCATGAGAATAATGCTTTGGTTTTGCTGGATGCTGCACAGTCAGCTCCTCATAAAGAGGTTGATGTTAGAAAGCTTGATGTGGATTTTCTTGCATGCTCAGGCCATAAGATGCTTGGGCCTAGCGGCACTGGAGTTTTGTATGGAAAACTTGAACTTTTGGAGGAACTTAAGCCGTTTTTGGTTGGAGGAGATACTGTTAAGGAAACAACTTATACAGAGCATGAGTTTGAAGATATTCCTGAGAGGTTTGAAGCAGGATTACAGAACTATGCAGGGATAATAGGTTTAGGTGAAGCTATTAGGTATCTGAAAAAGATTGGTTTGGATAATATTCATGAGCATGAGGTTATGCTTAACAAACAGATTACTGAAGGTTTGAAAGATGTGAAAGGATTGAAGATTATAGGGCCTGAAGAGCCTGATAAGAGAGGAGGAGTGTTCAGTTTTAATATTGAAGGTATGAATCCTCATAATATTGCAACTATGTTGAATGAAAGCTCTAACATAATGATAAGGAGCGGAGCACATTGTGTTCATTCATGGTTTAATGCTAATAAGATGAATGGTAGTGCAAGGGTTTCTCTTTATGTTTATAATACTAAGGAAGAGTGTGAAGAGTTTGTTGAGCAGGTTAAGAAGATTGCTGAGTTTGTCTAGAAAATGCAGTTATTCAAGAATGAAGAGGATAAGAGGGCAAAGCTCTTTATGATTATAACCATTGCAAGGATTGTTTCTGAGATAACTATTATTGTTGGGTTTGTTATTCTTATGTTTGTTTTGGTTAAAAGGTATGTTTAGTCATAGAATTCTACTTCACCCTGATGATAGATTCCTTTGGATAATTTTACAGGCCTCCAGTTGTCTAAGACTAGTTCTGCATTGAGCCATTCTGCTAATTCTTCAGGGTTTCCTATTGTTGCTGATAAGCCTATAATCTGCATGTTGTTTAGGTCTTTTAGCAGTGTTAGAAGAACTTCTAATGTTGGCCCTCTGCCTGGATCGTTAAGGAGGTGTATTTCATCGCAGATTACGCATTTTATATCATGAAGCCAGGAACAGTGGTGCCTTAGCAAAGAGTCCATTTTTTCTACTGTTAAGATTAAGAGGTCGTATTTGCCTAGCCAGTCAGAGCCTGAGTCTATGTCGCCAGTGCTTAGGATTGCCCTGAAGCCTGTGTCTTTTAGCAGCTCCTGGTATTCCCTGAATTTGTCGTTGGCTAATGCTTTTAGGGGGACAAGGTAAACAACTTTTGAGCCAGGGTGTTCTGTTAGGGTTTTTGTTAGGGCAAATGTTGCTATTGCTGTTTTTCCAGAGCCAGTGGGTGTGCAGACTAGTGTGCTTTTTCCTTCAAGGATCCCTGCCTTTACCGCCTTTTCCTGGGCGGGGTTTAGATTAAGGATTTTTTTGCTTGTGAAATAATTTATTGCAAAGTCCGGGACGCCCTGCTGTTTTAGCTCTGCGAGTTTCATATTAAGAGGGTGTAATGCTTGTTGGTTTAAAAGATTATTTGTTGGCGTGGAAAAAAGGGTTAGAAAACAGCAACCTTTTTATATAAGTATACCAAAGTATATCAATATATATTGAAATATACTTAAGTATGCCATATGAAAGAAGAGATCACGACCATTAAATTAGGGAAGAGCACAGTTAGACTTCTGTCAGGACTAAAGATCCATCCAAGGCAAAGCTATGAAGAGGTTATTCTGGGGCTGAAGGGTAAGGGTTCTGATGTACAGATTAGTAGAGGTCCTAAGGGTATTAAGGGGATTACTACTATTAAGCTGAAGAAGAGGACTGTGAGTGTTCTTTCTAAGTTGAAGATTCATCCTAGACAATCGTATGAAGAGGTTATTTGGGGACTTATGGGGAAGAGAGGAGAGTATGAAAAAAGGTAAAAGTAAGAGAGAGATTAGTGTATCAGAGATTTTTGTAGTGGCATTTGTATTGTCCTTGATAGCTCTTGCTGTTTTCTTTATTAAGCCTGCTTTTACTGGTTATATTAGCGTGTCTGAGACGAATAATTATACAGAGTATTTAGGATTGGAAGTGAATGAGTCAAGCAGTTATTCATGGTCTTTGATGAATGAAGGGAGTTTGAAGAGGGTTAGTATTGATGCAAGGTTTTCAGGTGAAGGTTTTGCTAAGGTTTATCTGAGAGAGGGGGATACTGATTATCTTATTTTTGATTCTTCTCAGTCTGATGAAGGTGGGTTGGCTGGTGTTACAGGATTTGCTGTTTTGAATGAGAGCATTGAGAATGAAACGTTGGAAGAGCAGGTTGAGGTTAATATGTCAGAAACTAATGTTTCTGAGCATCCTGAAAAATTCGAAGAATTTTTGGGAAACCAGAAATCTGAAGAGCAGATTTCTAAGTTCATTCAAAACCTAACAGTTTTGAATGAAACAGTTTTGAATAAGACTATTAAGTTAGTTTTGAATTATTATAATGATAGCAGTTTTGATATTGATAATGATGGTGTTGAAGAGATTGATGGTGTTGTTGATTTATCAGTGAAGGATACTGAGTTTGATTTTGAGGTTAATTCTAGTAATTTATGTACTAGATGGAGTGTTAATTCAGGGGAGAATGTTAATCATGTTTGCCATGGAGTGGAGGAGTGCTGCGGGTTCTTAGGACTGGATAGTGATTCTTCTGAATGGGATGATGTTTATTACAGTTATTTAGAGAAGGAAGGAACTGGGTATGATAATGTTGTTAGCGCTCAGGTTGTTTATGCTTATTACGATTTTAAAAAACTGGAGGCAGAGGTAGCTTACAGCGGGGTTTCTGATCTAAGCGTTAGGTTCTCAACCCCCAAAACTGAGATTAACGATTTCTGTTTGGAGACCTGCCTGCTGCCAGGTCTTAATGCTTCCAGTTATTCTTTATTTTTTGAAGTGGAGAATGGTACTTTGGAAGTAGAGAGTGTTTCTTATACTGTGGAAAAGGAAAGAGAGATTAATAATGCTCCTAAACTGGTTAGGAATGTTTCTGATGTTAAGCTTGTTGAGGGAGGGAATTATACTATTAATTTGAGGGAGTATTTCGTTGATGAGGATGGTGATGTTCTTTCGTATTCTTATTATGAGGCTGAAGGTTTGAATGTTTCTATTGATGGTGAGATTGCTGTTGTTTCTGCTTCTGGATTTGTTGGGAGCAGAAGCATGTTTTTTGTTGCTAATGATTCTTCGCTTGTTGCTGTTAGCAATGTGTTTAGGGTTAGTGTGAGTGAGATAGTTGAGGAAGAGACTGAGAAGATTAACAGGACAAGGGTTGTTATCGGCAGACCTGTTAAGTGGGTGAAGAGGGTTAAACTGGATAAAAAGGAGGCTGGCATTAGGGTTAATGTTACTAAAGGAGCGTTCAATGTTTCTGTGAAGGATATCGTTAATGACATTGAATTAGATAAGTCAAAGATTAAGGTTGTTGAGGATAATGTTGTAAAAAGTCTGGGAGAGTATGAGAATGAGAAGAGAGGTATAGAGCCTAAAAAGAGTAATATGATTACAGGAGCTGTAATTGGTTTAGCTTCAAGTGAAGAACAGAATATTACAGAAATTATTATTGAAGATTTGATTGAAGAGATTGAGGTTGAATACTATACTGAAGGTCCAACTGCTGAAGAGGTTGTTATTTCTGATTATAAGAAGAGGATTGTTGTTTCTTCGGATATTCATTATGAGGATATACTGAGTTATACTTATCTTCCTGTTGAAGCTAATGAAGAAGCTGTAAGGTTATATTGGCTTGTGAATGGTTCTAGGCAGGAGGTTAGTATTGATAAGTTTGATACTAATTCAAATGGACTTGTTGATTATGTTGAATGGATTGTTCCTTCACTTTAGAATCAAAGCTATGAGCTGGAAATTACTATTCTTAATGCGCAAAGCTATCCTACTGTTGGCGGGAATTGGACTGTTATGTTTAATACAACTGGTGTTGGAAATCTTACGATTAAGGCTTCTAATGGGACAACAGGGAGTAATGTTAGCGAGAATTCAACATTATATGACTTAAGGTTCTTAGAGATTAGGTGTAATCAAACTGTTTTGGATTATGAATGGATAAATGATTCTTTGTTTGTTGAGGATTATAATTGTGATGAAACTGGATATGAAACAAGCAAAGTCTTGACACCAGGAAAACATACATTGGAGTTCAACTTTGGAGGAAATATAGAATATGCAAACAACTGGGCAAAGGCAGGTAATATATACAATTGTTCCAGTTGTTCTGATTGTGCTGGAGCTATTGTAAATGCAAGTCCAGGGGATATAGTAAGGCTTAATCAATCAATATCAGGTATCAGTGGAAATTGTATTGACTTTAATTCTTCTGATAATGTTACCTTTGACTGTCAGAATTATTATATTGAAGGTGATAAATCCGGAATAGACACTGGTCTCCTTCTTGATAGTGGCAGCGATAATAATACGATAATGAACTGTAGTATCTCAAAATTCTTTTATAATCTGGACTTTTCCTCTGCTGATAACAATATAATCAAAAACTCTTCATTCAGTAATAGTACATATAGTATCAGAATGAGTAATTCTCATAGTAATGTATTTTCCAACATTACAGCCAATGATGGTGTATACGGCCTCTCTGCATCCAACAGTGATTATAATAGATTTACTGATATTACCCTCAATAATCATGTTGTTTATGGTATATCTTTAACTTATAGTACAGGCAATATTCTAAAAAACATAACAGTTCAGGAAAATACTCGATATGATATCACTGTTGGCTCTAATAGTAAGACAGATTGTAATAATAACTTTACTGATATAACTGGTTCAGGCAATAGGCCGATTGAAGTTTATAATTATTCAGCAACAATCCAAGACAAAATACTCTCCTCACTTATTCTCTGTGACGCGGATGGTTCAACTGTTGATAATGTAACTATAATAGGTTCTGATTCAAAGCAGAATAACGAACTTTTCATACATAGAACAGATAATGCTGTTTTTTCAAACATAAATTCTTCGGGAAACTACTATGGCTTCCGTTTTTCTAGAAGTAACAGTAATACCTTTACTAATATTACAGCAAATTCAAATTCTCAAAGTGGTGTTTACTTTGACTATGGCGTTAATAACACATTTATAAATCTCACAGCAAATTTAAACTCTCTATATGGAATTAATTTTTATGCTGAAAGTGATAATAATACAATTAACAGTTCGTATATAGAGAATAATTCTGTATATGGTTTATATTTTCAGGCGTTTACTGGTAATCCAGAGTATAACTTGATCTTCAACAACTATCTCAATAATACAGTTAATTATTATAATAATACAGAGCTAACAAACTACTTCAACACAACTAAAATAACAGGCACTAGTATAATAGGTGGCCCTAATATAGGAGGTAATTATTGGGCAGAACCAGATGGCACAGGATTTTCAGAAACATGTAATGATACAAATGAAGATGGTATTTGTGATACTTCATACAGTTTGGATGGATCTAATTATGATTATCTTCCTTTAACATACTTCCAGGTTGTTCCATCAATATCCTATGCTGGTGGCACAGAGGCTAACAATACAGATATCAAAGTGAACTGGATTTACATTAATGTTTCAGTAATAGATACTAATAAAAATGAGACAAGGTTTTACCTATATAATAGCCTTCTTGAGTTGGTTAATAATACCAATTATACAGATGGCACTACGTTCATTAATTTTACAGGTCTTGGTTCTAATATGGTTTATTATTATAATGTTAGTGTTGTTGATAAGGCTAATAATATAAATTCAACAGAGGCCAGGATAATAACCATGGATTCCACTTTCCCTTCTATAGAATTTGCAGGGGGCACGGAAGCAAACGACTCATACTTTAACAGGGACTGGATTTATGTGAATGTAACAGCTGCTGATGCAAACGAGGCTAATATAAGCTTCTCTTTAGATAATTCAACCAGCCTGGTAAATAAAACAACCTTCGGCCCTAATAACAGGAGCATTAACTTCACAGGCCTTAATGATAATGAATATTATCTTTATAATGTCACTATCAGAGATGATATAAACCAGCTGGCAGCAACAGAAATAAGAAGAATAACCTTAGATTCAACAGGCCCAGGCATATTAGAGTTAAGATCGAATGATACAGATAATATTTCAAGGAATGATGTTTTAATAAACTTTACTGTGAATGCAAGCGACCTTTATCTGGCTAATGTTACCCTGAACGGCTCATTAATGACGCAAGGTAATCTCTCGTTCAACCTGACCAATGCCTCTGAGCTTGGCTGTGTTGATGAAGGGCTCTGCCAGCTGGCTGCAATAGTAACTGACAAAGCCGGCAATACCAACACCACTTATTATAATATTACCATTGACATCACAGGCCCATCAGTAAGCTATGCAAACGGCACAGAAGATAATAACACATATTTCAACAGGGACTGGATTTATGTGAATGTAACGGCAAGCGATACCAATGAGGTAAATATCACTTTCTATTTGTATAATAATACAGATAATGTAAACACAACAGCCTTTGGCCCTAATAACAGGAGCATTAATTTCACCAGCCTTGATTCAAATTCTGTGTATTATTACAATGTCACAATAGAAGACAAGGCAAATAACAGGAACAGCACAGTAACAAGAATAATAACCCTGGACACAACTGCCCCTGTGATAAACAGCGTAGAGTGCAGCAATGATACAGCAGCTTCATGGATTGACTGCACAACCCTTCTTTATGGCCAGAACCTTACCCATATCAGGGCAAACTGCACAGACTCAAGCGGGATAAATAATCTGACATATACGCTAAGGAACAATCCTGATGATAATGTTACTATTAACTCATCCAGCTATAACTACTCAACAACAGACTGGTTTGTGTATAACACTTCAGGCCATGTTTTTGCTGACAGCGGAGCATGGAACATAACGATTTCATGCTATGACAATGTGTCTTTATCAACCACCAGCTTAACAAACTGGACAATCGCATGGGGAGCCCTGCAGCCTTTCCTTACCTATCCCTTTAATGAAAGCATAGAGGTTGGAAGAGATACACTGTTTAATTTTACGGCTGGCATAAGGTGTTTAGGGGGAGAGTGCGTTAATATAAGCGCTATCTTAGACCCTGAATAAGCCTTATTTTCAGTATCTACGCAAGTAGCATGTTTAAACATCCCTTGTTAGGGGTGGGCCCTAGATACTTCAGTTGCGATAATGGGGAGGATGTAACTACGCAACGTTAGTTGCGTAGGTACTGTATTTATAGCAAGGTTTTTAAATTTAAGCCCCATTCTTTATCTAAAATGCTTAATCAGATAGGAAGATTAGTGGTCAAGACTGCAGGCAGAGATGCTGGAAAGAAGGCTTTAATAGTTGATTCTCTTGATAAGAGCCATGTTCTTATAGATGGCGAGACAAGAAGGAGAAAGTGCAATATTGCGCATCTTGAGCCT
>NZBG01000011.1 GCA_002687795.1 Candidatus Woesearchaeota archaeon | reverse complement strand
TTTATAATCAAAAATGGTAGAAAAAACTTACGGAGGAAAGGGAGTAGCTGTGGACTACAACTTGGGCTAAAGCCCAAGGTATCCTTTAGATGTAATGAAGAAAAAACAGGCAAAAAGGACAAGAAGTAAGCTTAGAGCTAAGCAGAAAAGCAGGCATATCAGCAAAAAAGCAGCCATTGTTCTTATTACAATAGCAATTGTTATCAGCTTTTTCTTAGTCAGGCCAAGACTGACAGGCTTTACCAGCGTAACAAAGGAATATACTATAACCGATAATGTAAATATCATAGCAAATGAAAGCAGCGAATATACCTGGGTGTCTGAGGAGAAAGGCAGCTTAAAGGGTATGAAAATCAGCGGCACTGTTTTGAGAGCTGGAACCGCAAAGGTTTATCTTAATTACAGCAATGAATTATACCTTATATTTGACAGCGAACAGCTTGAAACCGCTTTGTCGGATGTTACAGGCATGGTTGCGGTGAATGATACAGTTGATAACCAAACAACAGATGATGCAATTAATCAGTCAGTCAATGAGTCTGATAATGAGACGCAGGCATTGAATGAAACTGAAGGGGAGCAATCAACAGTTAATGAATCAATAGAAGAACAGACAGTAAACCAAACCACCAATCAGACAGATACTGATGAGCCTGCTGTAAACCAGTCATCTGAGAATATATCCATCAACAAGAGTATACAGTTATCTCTTGATTATTATACTGATAGCAGCTATGATGCTGACAATGACGGCCTTGAAGAGATTGAGGGGGTTGTTGATTTGGCTGTTAAAGGTACAGAACTTAATTTTAATGCAAGCCCTGATAACCTGTGCACTAAATGGACTATCAACTCAGTTGACAAGGGCACCACCAATAATGTCTGTTATGGAAGCAGCAGCTGCTGTAATTTCCTGGACATGGATTCTTCCTCTGCTGAATGGAATGACCCGTACTACAGCTACTTTGAGAAAGAGGACGCTGGTTACAATAACATTGTGTCTGCGCAGGTTGTTTATGCATATTATGACCTCATAACTTTAGAGGCAGAGATTGTCTACAGCAACAGCTCCAGCCTAAGCGTGAGGTTTAAGGCTCCTTATATAGAATTCAATGGTATCTGCCTGGAGACCTGCCTTCTTCCTGGGCTTAATGAAACCAATTATACATTAATCTTCGAGATTGATAACAGCACCCTTAATATCGGCAGCATAACCTATACAGTTGAGAAGATGGTTCCAAATGACCATTCCCCTAAGCTTGTTAAGAACATTTCCGAGATTAACATTGTAAAGAATAAAAACCAGACAATCAACCTAAGCGAGTATTTCTATGACGAAGATGGCGATATTATGAGCTATTCCTATTATGAGACAGAGAATATCTCAGTCACAATTGATAAAGATATTGCTGTTATTGCGCCTGATAAGGATTTTACAGGAATCAGAAGCTCTTTCTTTATAGCAAATGACAGCAAGTTTGTCAGGGTCAGCAATGTGTTCAGGATTAATGTAAGCGAAGAAGATAAGGATGTAAATGTCAGCGTTGCCAAGCCAAGTGTTGTGATTGGAAAGCCGGTTAAATGGGTTAAGAAGATTAAGCTGTTAAAGGATATAGGGAATGTTTCGATAAATATCACAAAAGACGCTTTCAATATATCGGTTAAAGACGCTGAGACAAACACTGAACTGGATAAGTCAAAGATAAATGTTAAGGAGAACAACAAGTTAAAGGAATTGGAGGAATATGAGGCTGAAAAAGAGAACAAGAGAGAGGAGAAAGAGGAAAAGCGCGAAGCAAGTAAGATAACCGGAGCTTTTGCAGCAATTACCGGTTTTAGCGCTCTTGATGATATAAATGAAGATACAGAAGCAAATGTGACAGAGCTTATCATCGAAGAGCCTGCTGAGGAGCTTGAGGTGGAATATTATACTGAAGGGCCTACTGCCGAAGAGATTATTATTTCTGATTATAAGAAGAGGATAACAGTTTCATCAGATATTCATTACGAAGATATTTTGAGTTATACATACCTGCCTGTTGAAGTGCCGGCTAATAATATAAAGCTCTACTGGATAAATAACGGGAGCAGGACAAGGGTGGCTACTGATAAGTTTGATAAGAATAACAACAGCTTTATCGATTATATTGAATGGGTTGTTCCATCGCTCTCTAACCAGACCTATGAGCTTGAGCTTATTATACTCAACACGCAAAGCTATCCAACAAGGGGAGGGAATTGGACAGTGATGTTCAATGCCAATGGTGTGGGCAATCTGACAATATCCGCAAGCAATGGAACCAGCTATACAAAATTTTTCAAGGATAACAGCTCAACAATCAATGACCTTGAGCTGCTGAACCTGAGATGCGGGGACAATGTTTTCTTTAACAAGGACAGCCTGTTTATGCGGAATAACACATATCTTATCTTGGAGAACAGCACCAAAATAGGGATAAATGAAACTCTGAACAGCTCCCTGGAACTGGCTTCGCTGTTTGTGGGGAATTATTTCTGCAATACAACAGGATACCATACTGTGAGAGTGCTGACAGATGGAAAACATACGCAGCTGTTCAATTTCAGCGGTTATTATGCATATGCCTATAACCTGGTTAATAATCCCCCCACCACTGAGATTGTCTTCTTTAGCGACGGGAATTCAACAAGAACGCAGACTTTTTTATCATGATTTTTCCTTCTTAATCCTTAATACTACAAAGACTATAAGGAGCACCAAAACAAAATCCACTATAATAAATGGTATTTTCCCTGAGTTCTGCCTAATCTTATAGGTTATTTCCTTAAGCTTTAGCAAAGGAGACAATCTTTCAGCATCTTTTTCCAGCTCTTTCTCAGTTTCCTCTAATCCTGATTGCTCTGCTATACCAGTTTCCCCCTGAGTAACATTTGCATCAGTTTCTGTTTCCTCTGTACTGACATTCTGGCTTATGTTCATGCTTATGTTCTGTGTTTGGCTGGCTCCTGGCTGGAGCACATTGATATTTTCCCTGCCTTGCTAATGAAATTTCTGCCCTGACAGGCTTTTGTAAGAAGCATTAACAAAAACAAAGTATTGATGCGATATGTTAGGGGCAGTGAAATCAACATCTATCAGCTTATAATTGGATTTGCCTATTATCTCTTCTATATTAATAGTTTCTATATCTATGCCCACTATATTCGAATTAATGAAGGCTGATATATCACTAAGCGTCCCTTTGTTGGGGTTGGCAACGTAAGCCTTGATATTGGTTTTCTCAAAAAGAGAAAGCACCTTGTTTGTTATTTTGAAGCTTATGCTGAGGTTATCAAGGTAAACCTCAAGCTCTTCTGTTTTATCAACCCTTTTTGTTAGGCTTCCTACACCAAACCTGGCATAGCTTTCCAGAGAATATTTGCCAGGATATTTTGCTTTTAACATTACAAACAATTTTCTTTCTTCATCAAGATCCAGGGAGTCTCTCAATGTATATGTCTGGTCCTGTTTGGTTAGCCTGCTTTTTTCCAGGACTTCCAGCCCATCTGGGATATCTAAATAAAAATAAATGTTATTAAGGTTTTCAGTGCTGTGGTTGTTCCTTAATATTATGCTTATATTAGAGGTTTCTCCCACCTCTAGCTTATCTCTGCTTAGGTTGAACAGTATCTTTAAAGAGTAATCCTGTACATTAACACTGATTGTGTCCGAGCTTTCGGTTATGGTTTCCACTCCATTGTAATAGGTCAGCGAGGCGTTTGAGCTAAAGCTTGCCTTATTTTTAGCTTTTATCTTCCATGAGCATCTTACCTCTCTGTCAACTGGAAGGGAACCTGCCCATACCACACTCTTACCTCTTATATTACAGCCATCCATATCAAGTATATCAAAGTCATTGAATGTGTCTGAATATTCTATATCACTCGCTATCAGTCTTCCGGTACTTTTTATTACTATGCTGACCTTGGTTGTTTCCCCTATGGATAGCTCAGACTCTTCTATTGCCCTTGTGAGCTCTAAATCAGCAAGGTAAGAGTAGACAGCTATTTTTGCCTTATAGACATCCTCGTGCTGCGTGAAGTTCCTATAGCTTACGTTCAATGCATTAAGGCATATGCTTAGGTTAGCAATATCTTCGCAGACGCCGCGCTCTATGATCAGGCCATAACCATTCAGGTTTACTGAAGCAGAATCTGCGGGTTGGTCTATCCCAATAACAAAGGTTTTATTGGCAGCGGTGAAGCTCTCATCCGTATGCAGCCAGTCATCATATATCTTTTCTCTAGATTCTCCATAGGCTGGCCTGACTAGGAAAACTATAAGAAAAAGTAGTAAGATACATCTCTTTTTTATCATTCATCTTTTATTGTTGCCTGTTTATAAAAAGATTGCGATTTAGGATCTTTTCTATAGTTGTTCAATATCAGCGTCGGGAAAGCACTTTTCATTCAACAGTTTATACAAACCTTTAAATAGAATTTACTTCCTAGAATTTATGATGAAACCGGTAAAATATTCTGAGATGCTTAAGAACAACAAGCTCACCAAGTTCAGGCCGGTTAAGGATATTGTTGACGAAGATACTGTTTCTAATGGGTATGTGAATGACAGAGATTTGAAAGGAAAGGATGAGAAATCTAAGCAGCTGCTTTTGGATAGGTTTTAACAGAAACAAAAATAATTTTTATTTCTCTTCGCATTCCTTAACATCTTCTTCCCCTTTCATCCTTGAGAAAAATAAGATGCCAAGAACACATACTATTGTTATTATAACAGCAGAAATTATTTGATAGACATAACCAGTTCCTTCTATTCCATATCTTTTTATTATTTCATCAACGCCTGCCCTTATCGCATCTCTCCATACCAAAGCTATGACAAACCCAAAGGCAGCAAGCACCGCAGTCAAGACATTTTTCCTTATCTCACTTTTCAGTTTAACTGCGCTGGATCTTACGCTATGAAAAGACTTGTGCACCATTCCTTTTACTTTAGAATGAATGCCTCTGTTTTCTTTTACAGTATCTTCTTCAGATGCCATTTTATAATATTAATCTAAGGTATAACCGTAACTATAGAGCCAGTTGCTGTCTTGTTAAAGCCTTCATCCCCTTTTTGGAATATGATTGAGATATCTTCCTTAAACTTTTCGCCTGATGTTAAGCTGCAGCTTACTGTTATATCTTCACTAGTGTCTGATTCTATATCTGTTGAATTTGTATAAGAGCCGCAGTTGCTGACTGTAAGACCATTGATAGTCACCCTCTGGCTTAAGATATTCTTTACCCTTATTGTAACCCCTGAAGCAGAAGTCGTGAAATCATCGCAAAACAAGCCAGTGCCTATAGATACAACACACTTTTCAGGCAAGAACTGGTCAGGCTTTGTAACACCAAAGTATGCTAATGCTCCTATTGCAATAAGAACAACAAGTATAGCCCAGCCATAAGTCATCAGGAATTCCATTGCTGCCTGAGCCTTAGAATTAGTTTTGCGTTTCATGTTATAGCCTTATTAAAAATAATATAAAATAAAAATAAAAAGTTTTTGTTTATGGAACTTTTGTTACCAGTGTTCCTGTTGTTGTTCTACTTAGACCACCTATCTTATTATAGGTTATGGACAAATCACCTTTGACCTTATCTCCTGATGCAAAGGTAGTACAGGTTACGGGTATATCAGCAGTACCATCAGCACTTATACTTGTTAGTGTTGTATAATCTGTACATGTCTCTCCAGTTGCAGTTAAAGTTACAGTTGAAACATTTACTGCATCAGTCAATATATTCTTAACCCTTAATGTAACCCCGCTTGTATCTGCGCTGAAATCATCGCAATACAGTCCACTCCCAGATGCTATCAAACACTTCTCAGGTAAAAACTTCTCAGGGCTTAGAACTCCGAAATATGCTAATGCGCCAATCGCAACCAAAACAACAAGTATAGCCCAGCCATAGGTCATTAAGAATTCCATTGCTGCTTGAGCTTTTTTCATCATATCACCTCATTTTTTAAGTTTTAAAACTTATTAATCATTCTTTAGAAATCACAAATATATAAACCTAACTGTTTTGGGTTCATTATTCCATAGAGGCGATTTCTAAAAGCATAAAATATTTATACAAACCGTTCCACTAAAAACAGAGAGGCGATTTTTTTGGCTACAACTAAAGAGCTTTTAGAAAAATTTAAATTCGAGCAGGAAGAGCTAGAGGCAGGCATAGGCCAGTTTGCTAAAACAGAATATCCGGAGCCTGTCCATATGTACAGGATTGTAACAGAATCATTCCAGCAGAGCATAGAAGATGTCTATTACTGGCTATTTAGTTATATAAGGGACTTTGGCTTTTCACAAATTGAAAAGATTACGGATGTGTTTGCTGCATCTGAGCATTCTGCGTTCTTTGGGGTTGCCCAGCAAAGGCTTGGCCTGCAGCAGGATAAGGTAAGCCAGTTCCTTGCAACTGTAGGCAAGATGGTTAAAGAGCTGTTCCAGCTTGTAAGGGAATTAAGAGTTCTTGACGAAAGGTTAAGCTATTATGAAGACAGCATGGATCCATACAGCTCAAGCAGGGAGAGCGCTGAGATCACATTAAAAGGCGTATATATTGATATGGCAGAGGGCGGTGCTAAAAACCCTTCTTCTGTTTACGGCATGTCAAGAGAGCTCCAGTTCACTACACTTCCTGACCTGTTTTTCAGCACGCATCCTACTAAGGCTGTAGAGGTTGATGGATTGGTTGACAGGCTTGATTTCAACAGAAAGGTAAAAGAGGTGCTTAAAAGGAAGCTTAGGAGTTTCATTGAATGGAAAAACCATACCTACAAGGAGCTGAAAACAAGAAGAAAGTTCACTTTGCAGTATTTCAGGCAGCATGCTGATATTATAAAGATGTATATGACATGGGTTAAGCCATACCTTAGAAATATAAGAAGGCTCCAGTCTGAGACACTGGAAAAGAGCAAGGAATCCACTCCTGATATAATCTCAGCATTTGAGGGCTCTTTGGTTGAAATAGAATTTCTGGCTAAGTATCTCCCTGAGGGCAACAAAGATGTGTATGCCGTGCTCCTTACACATTTCAGGTACAGAACAAAGCCGAGCATGAGCTTCCAGCAGGAAGGCTACCAAAGGGGGCCGTTGCATGTCGGGGAAACCAAGATAACATTTAGAGGTTATACATGGACCAATGAACAAATAGAGAACTACAAAAAATTAAGGGAGCAGGAAGATTTTGAGCTTATCGGCGTGATTGACGGCTCTCTAAAGGCTGCCATGGATGCGCTTGGGGAAGAATTTGAAAAATATTTAAAGGAATCCGGCGAAAAAGTGCCTGAGGGAAAAGAAAAAATAGTTAAAAAGCCCACACTTTTCACGCCCTTTACTTCTGTCTTCAAGGGTTTCGGAGAGCTGTTTGGGGTAAGAAAGCTGCCTAAAAAGGAAAAGCCCAAAGGAAAGCCTAAAGACATGGAATTTAAGCTGGGAAAGGAAAGAGAAAAAGCGGAAGATATGGCAAAGGATGCGCTTTATGCAACATATAAGAGCTTTAAAAAGGCTCATAGGTTCTTAACTTGGTGAGTAAATGCGGGGCATTTACTCGCTTATCCTCCCTACTAACGCTGAACTAATAAGAGAATTATGATCTGAAATGAACCTCCCCGCACTAAAGTGCGGGGTATCATATTAAGCAAAGGAAGTAACTTTCCTTTGTTGTCCGCCAAAATTCCAATATCCCTGGGATTCAG